>JAZKGK010000349.1:4003-14556 GCA_040385915.1 Bacteroidota bacterium | reverse complement strand
GTTTTCGTCCCTTAAGTTAGGCTGTTACTAGTAGTTATTTTTTTTATTGATTTTAAGGCCATATTTTTGCCAAATTGAGTATAAATACTCAATTTGTGGGCGAAAAGGCCTGGTTTTAGAATCCGGTATTTTACCCATTATTTCAACAACCTTTATTATGCATTTTTGTGCTTCGAGTCTTCATCGGACTTGAAGAAGAATTATTGCCTGAACTTTTGGTTGTCGCAGGCTTATGCTACTGATAAAAGGCATAGAACAATGTATACGAATCCCCATCCCAACTATAAACCCGTTATCCTATGAACATTGTTCTCTTTTATCAGTCTCTGCTTTCCGACACTTGGAGCCATGGAAATACGCCTTTTATGCGTGGTGTTATCAACGAATTAATTATCCGTGGTCATTCAGTGAAGGTGCTGGAGCTCGAAAATAATTCGAGTCTATCTAATTTACTGGCGACGCACGGAGAGCATGCGCTGTCGAGCTTGCAGGCTCGTTATCCTATCTTAGAGGCTCGCTTCTATACTATCAAGAAGCTGGATTTGACTCAGGAACTATCGAAGGCAGATATGGTTATTGTCCACGAATCGAATTCTCCGGAGTTGGTGGAGGCGCTTGGAAACCACCGAGCTAGCCATGCGTATTACCGGCTGCTGTTTCATGACACCTACCACCATTCTATTACCCACCCCAAAGCAACAGCATCTTATAATCTTACCCATTACGACGGTGTGCTAGCTGATTGTGCTGTAATTAGAAATATTTACCTGAAAGAACGACGGGCTCAAAAAGCCTGGACATGGCATAAATCCGCTGATATCCGGGTGTTTCACCCATACCCCTACACCCAGAAAGAAGGCGACTTGGTTTGGTTTGGAGATTGGAATGAAAAGGAAGGCTTGGCTACTTTGGAGGAATTTTTTATTCGTCCAGTAAAAGAATTGGCCTTGAAAGCGAGTATATATGGTATAAATTATCCTGACCATGTGCTTGAGGCTTTAGAAGAGGCAGGCATTAAGTATGCTGGCTGGATTCCTAATTACGAAATTCCTGAAGTGTTTGCTAAGTTTCGCATAGCTATGCATCTGCCTGCTCACTCATCGGTGGATGCCTTCTTAGGTATCCCTTCTCGTTTGCTTTTAGAAGCGTTGGCTTGTGGTATTCCGCTGGTATCATCGCCGTGGGAAAACTGCGAAAACCTTTTTAGCGTAGGGAAAGATTTTTTAATGGCAAAAAACGGACGGGAAATGACCAAGCTACTGGTTCAAATTCTTGATGATGAGCATATAGGTAATCGCTTGGTTCAACACGGCCTAAATACCATTCTCAAACATCATACCTGTGCTCACCGGGTAGATAGCCTCCTGCAAATAGGAGTAGAGCTCAACCTAGTTACCGAGCCCAAAGCCATCGGACAACGCATGGCCGTTTGAGTGTACAAGTTTAAGCGTTGGGAAATAAAGAAGTATATACACAGATCCGAGGTGAAGACCTCTGCTGTTGGCCAACAAGAAATATAGCTTTTGTATGACGTTAAATTAATTCAGGGGATAACCATAAGTTATCCCCTGAATTAATTTAGATCGTCTTCAGGCAGGCGGACGCTGAGCAGGAATTCTACTACTTGTCGTAGCTGAGTAATCTGGCAAGGTTTATTGATTCGCTTGTAATGCTTGATGGCTTTTAACTTTTTCGCATTCATTCTTACTGTCATCGTACTGAGAAAGAGGACGGCTAATGGAGCTTTTGCCTGTAGCATCTGCGCCATTTCCAAGCTATGATCATCATTGCTGGTATCAAGTACAGCTAAGGTAAAAGTATAGTTATCCAGCCGAGCCATCATTTTATCGCAGTTTTCCACGACATCTACCTTATCAAAGCCCCATTTTTCAAAACGAACCTTCAGTCCGTAAGCCATAATCGGTTCATCTTCTACGATTAGGACATTGCCATATTTCATATTATACCAAATTTGCGAGAGTGTAGATTTATTGATTAAATCCAGATTATAGGCAATGCAGAAGGTAGAACTCCAAAAATAATATCTTTTATTAAAAAAAGGCTTCTCCAAAGTGCAAACTTTAATTTTAGCTCTTTGAATAGATTTTGAATAATCGAATGTTTTCCTGCCTGCACAAGCTCCCCCTGCAATCACCCTGCTTAACTAGGCTCTCATTTAACGTATCTACTTTGTGTGTTGCAGGTTTTAGGAAAGGAGATCCTGTTGCTTTCAGCTATGTTTCTATTGGTACGGAATCAAAACAGTTAATGTTTATTCTGACTAGACTTCGCTTGCGTCAAATAATTAATTCGGGTTGAACTGTAGAGGACGTAGACTAAGGTAACTCACTATTGATTAGCAGTTTGGGTTTTTTCGGTGTAGTACGGACATTAAAATCAGTATTAAAACTGATTTCAGTAAATCCGTTTTTGAACGCTTACACATTTGTAGGTAAGGGTTTAACTTTACTTAATCCCCTAAGTACACAGCTAAATAGAATAGTGATGAAAAACATTCATTTGCTCTTGCACTCCCAAACGCTTCCGTGGCAACTAGTGGGTGGCATAGCTTTAGCATTACTTTGGTTGTGCTGTATATTTGTTGCCAGCAGCGATTTAATAGCAACCGCTCCAGTTTTTTTACCCACCTTAATTATCATAGTGGCCAATGGTTTCCTGCTAATTCTATTGATTCCAGTAGCCATTACCGTTCAGAAAAGAACCGCCTTAGCGAAAAAAAGGATAAGACAAATACTACCACTTGCCTGTAAGAAAATTAGCTAACTACTTCAATATCTGTTAGCTAATGATCGTGCTTTCCCCAAATGGATGCATCCAATGATATGAAATAACTATTCTTTATACTGAGTCTTGCTCTCCGCTTTCTTCTTCTGAAGCATCAAGTCTTGCGCCGCGGTCGTAATCTTGGTGGCGGCTACCTTGTTGGAAATCATTGTTGGCTTCACGGATTTCTCCAGCCTCTTCTTTCGTAATTACGTCACTGTCATTATCAGCTGGGATGCTGAAATCTTCGTGATCGGCGTGGGTAACCTTATTCTTTTTCTGCTGGTTGTCGTATTGGTTAAGGTTTCCGCGCCCATCGCTGTCGCGTGGCGTGTTTGGTGGTAAGGGAGTTTGTCCCTCTTCTTTTGGTGATTCCATCTGCCTGAGTAGTTTAAATAAACCCATGTCTGAGCAGTATACCTGCCCGGTATTTCTTATACGGCAAAAGCACCATAATCTTTACATCTCTATAAAGATCAGCGTTCAGTAATAAGCTACGTTCAGATAAATTCGTACTGGAAAGGGGGTATTATTTACTAAAGGTTTTATCGAAAGGCAAGGCATTACTCAGTTGCTTTATTTAGTTTTGTGAGCCGTTTTTTATAAATTTTCAAGTCTAAAACAATCTGTTTTTATTAGTAAATGCCTATGTATCAAGGTTTGTGTAAAACTCTTTAAAAAATAAAAGTTACCAGGCCACCTTTTTCTTCTGTACAGGGTCATCATAATTAAACGGTGTGAAATCCGTTAAATACTTTTAACCAAAATTTAATATTTATTTAAAACTTCTTGTTAACACAAATGAAAAATTATCGAATTGTGCCCGGAATGTGGTTCTTACTGTTGGGGGTTTGTTGTATAATGTCCGGTTGTTTGAAAAAAGAAGAGATTGTGCAAGACAAACAAGCTCAGACAGATAATGCCACTATTCAGCAATATTTGCTTGCAAAAAATGAACAAGCTACTCCTCAAATGCTTGGCTCTAATACTTACTATTCGCGCGTGCTTAAGGCTAATCCTACCGGCCAAGCGACCAAGTCTTTAGACATAATTGCCATTTATTATAGTATCTCTGTATTGAACGGAAAAGTTATTGACAGTGTAACTACTGGTGAGCCAATGAAATTTCAATTGCTCACTCAAACAGGAGCCCTTACCCCAGTGGGCCTTGACAAGGGCATTAGTTTAATGAGAAAAGGGGAGAAGTTCCGTTTTTATATTCCATCGGGGTTGGCTTATGGCACTTATACGTATTCGGCAGATTTTCCTGAGAACTCCAATATCGTTGTGGACGTAGAAGTAGTAGATATACTTACTAATACTCAGCAAATTGTAATTGAAAATCAATTGATCAAAAAGTATATTGCCGATAATAAACTGGTAAATGTAGATAGCTTGAATTCAGGAATACATTATCAGAAAACGGTGGATGGCACAGGCAGTACGCCCGCAGCAGGTCAAACGGTAACAGTGTCGTATGTAGGTAAATATCTCGATGGCACTATTTTCGACCAATCCGGAACTAACAATTATAGCTTTCCTATTAATACTACCAATTTGATCAAAGGCTTTAGAGATGGAATTGCCCAGATGAAGAAAGGGGAGAAAGGTAAAATTATTATTCCCTCCAATTTAGCCTATGGATCGGGATTTCAAATTATACCTAAATTTCTTCGGCCAGATCTTATTACTAAAGACTATTTAAAGGACATCATTGCACCTGCAATTCCGCCCTTTTCTACCCTCGTATTTGATGTGGAACTAATCGACATTAAGTAAAGGTTACTCATTCAATAGACATCAATGATTAGTAGATAACCTATTTTGGGGTATTCCTTTTTGTTGATTTTGAAATCATACTTCAGGCAGTTGTCATCCTTGTCTTTGGTGATTTCAACGATGTTACCACCAATAATCCAGTCGCGGATAGTGATTTTAAAACCAGCAGAGATGCCAGAAAGATGTTGAAGACAGTCCCAGCAGTGGACTCCTTCATATTTATTTTGCGTAATAATTTCCATTCTTAAATGATTCTACTGGCTTTATACCTGAATTGAATGTAGGAAGTTGCCAAATATCTTAAATCTATTTTAAAAAAAGCCTGGTAACGTTAAAATTCCAGGCTTTTTTTGTGTAACAGCCCCAATGAAGTAGGCAGGTATACTTATCTATAGGAATAGATATAGTCAGAAAGATTATATTCCCGACTACGGATGGATAAAACCATTTATAAAAAAACTCCAGAATAGGATAGATAATCCAGTACTCTTGTACCAACAAAGGTGTGCTGAGGATACTTTCTTCTTTGAATATTTGTAGAGCAATCCTTTTGCTATTTGCCTTCTTATGTCGCTGTACTTTTTAACCCAAACTTTATCCGAGTATGAAACAAAAACTAGTCTCTCACTTTTTCTTTAGTTGTCTTTTTATCGCTTTATTCGCCTCCTGGGCAAGCGCCCAAACAACTGCAATCCCACTCAATCCGAATGTTCGCGTAGGTAAGTTGCCCAACGGAATGAAGTATTACATTCAGAAAAATGCCAAACCCGAAAAACGCGCTGAGCTCCGGCTGGCCATCAACGCTGGTTCGGTCTGCGAAGACGATACACAACTGGGCTTGGCGCATTTGGTTGAACACATGGCCTTTAATGGCACGAAGAACTTTCCTAAAAACGATTTGGTCCATTACCTGCAATCCGTAGGCGTCAGCTTCGGCCCAGAAATCAATGCGTATACGTCGTTCGATGAAACCGTATACATGCTCACCATTCCTTCTGATTCAGCCAATATCCTGGACAATGGCATAAAAATCATGGCTGATTGGGCGTATCAAGTGACGTTTGACAGTGTGGAAGTAAAAAAAGAGCGCGGCGTAGTGCTGGAAGAATGGCGACTGGGCCGGGGCGCAGGCCAACGGATGTCGGACAAATATTTCCCAGTGCTCTTAAAAGACTCAAAATATGCCAAACGGCTCCCTATTGGAACGAAAGAATCGATAGAAGGGGCGAGTTTAGATGTGCTCAAGAAGTTTTATCAAGATTGGTACCGCCCCGACCTGGCTGCCTTTATTGTGGTAGGCGATATCAATCCAGACGAAGTAGAGAAAAAGATCAAAACCTACTTCAGTAGTTTTACCAATCCCACCGCTTCACGGGTGCGAGAAAGCTTTCCGATCCCTGATAATAAAGAGCCACTCATTTCCGTCGTTTCTGACAAGGAGAATCCCTATAACTCCTTCTCCATCATCTTCAAAAATGACCACGAAAAATACCAGACGATGGATGACTATCGCCGACAGTATTCCTACAATATATTCACAGGCATGTTTAATCAGCGGCTAAACGAACTTCTTCAAGACAGCAACCCGCCCTTTTTGTATGCCTATTCCTATTACGGTTCCTTCCTGCGGTCCAAGAATGCCTATCAGCTAGGAGCACAAGTCTCAGAGACAGGTTTTGAAAAGGGATTGAAAACAGTGTTGCTCGAAAATGAACGAGTGAAAAGATTTGGTTTCACTAAAAGTGAATTTGAGCGCTATAAGAAAACCTTATTAAAAAGTTTAGAAAATGCCTACAATGAACGCGATAAAACCGAATCCGGCAACTTGGTTCAGCAATACGTCAGTCACTTTCTAACAAATGACCCTGCTCCAGGAATAGAGTTTGAATACAAGTTTGTCAAGGAAAATATCGATAAAATACCGTTGGAGGAGATCAATAAGCTAGCAGGCAGATGGATTAAAGACAAAAACCAACTCTTTATCGTAACGAGCGTTGAAAAAGAAGGCGTAAAACTTCCAACAGAAGCGGACATTAAACAAATCATTAAAGGCATCGCTACTGAAAAAATTACTCCCTACAAAGAAAATGCAATCGCCAGCGACATTATGCCAGTCAAGCCAAGCGCTGGAAAAATCGTTTCCGAGAAAAAAATAGAAGACCTGGGCGTAACTGAATTGGTGCTATCTAACGGAATACGCGTAACGCTGAAGCCGACCGATTTTAAGAACGATGAAATTCTCATGAATGCGCAGTCTTACGGCGGTCAATCCAAGTTTCCGGAATCCTACTATATGTCTGCCCAATATGCTTCCTCCATAGTGCAGGAAAGCGGCATAGCAACATTTTCAAAAACCGATCTTAGCAAGACATTAGCAGGAAAGACTGTAAACGTATCGCCTTGGATAGGAACCTATAGCCAAGGGGTTTCGGGAAGCAGCTCTATTGCCGATCTGGAAACGATGTTCAAGCTTATTCATCTTAATTTCACCCAACCCCGCCGGGATGAAAAAGCGTTTCAGTCTTATATTTCCCGCCAAAAGGACGCGTATAAAAATGTACTCACCGATCCTACCAGCTTCTTTTTCAATCAGGTACGGAACATCCGGTACAATAACAATCCCCGCATGAAATCCATACCGTCCGATCAGGACTGGGATCAAATCAAGCTGGATCAGGTTTTTGAGGTGTATAAGGAAAGCTTCAAAAATGCTTCCGGCTTCGATTTTTACTTCGTAGGTTCTTTCCAACCGGACGCTATCAAGCCATTGCTGGAGACATACTTGGGTAGTCTGCCCACTACGGGGGAAAAAGCAGCCTACGTAGACTTGGGGATAAGAGCCATTAAAGGGCCTATGGAGCAAAAAATTATTAAAGGAAACGATCCGAAAAGTTTTGCTTCCATTTATCTAGAAGGAAAAGGAGAGTTCAGCAAAGAAGAATCGCATCGGATGTGGACCCTGGGCAATATCCTGAATAGAATTTATCTTGATAAATTGAGGGAAGAAATGAGCGGAATTTACGGATTAAGGGTCACCGTGGATATGGAATGCACGCCCTATCCGTATTACTGGCTGGAAATTACGCTGCCTTGCAGTCCTGATAACGTAGATACCCTGGTAGCAGCGGCCTTCGCTGAAATTGAAAATATTAAGAAAAATGGCGTTCCCGAGAAAGAATTGCAGAAGGAACTAGAATCGCAACGGAGAACGGTGGAGGAAGATATGAAACGAAATTCGGGTTGGATGTGGCGGCTACAACGGCTAAAAACCTACCAAGAGGATTATACCCGCCTTCGTAAGCCAGAAGATATTCACAAGGTGATTACTTCGAAGGATTTACAGATGGTGGCCAATAAATACCTCGATTTGTCGAAATGCCTGAAAGTGACCTTGTATCCAAAAACGAGCTCCGCCGCTGGTGGATCGAAGTAACTTGTGGCTAAAGCAAGTAGCCATTGTAACCAAGTGAGTTGCCATGGCTACTACGCTAGCTGCACACTGTCCAGACTAGCATACTTTGAAGTAAAACTGTCCCCTTAAAAAATAAAGCCTTGTAGATTATTGATCTACAAGGCTTTATAATGAATAAAAGTAGCGAGGACGGGAGTTGAACCCGTGGCCTCAGGGTTATGAATCCTGTGCTCTAACCAACTGAGCTACCTCGCCGGAATTGAATTTGGGATTTAAATTGCCTGTCGTAATTTAGGCTTCCCTTAATTCGGACGCAAAACTAGGGATTTACCACAGAATAAAAAAGATACACGCAAAAAAAATTGGGTAAGTTTTTGTTTTGCTGCAAAAACTAGATACCTTCCAAAAAAATAGCATTGCAAAGTATGAGCAAGCACAGATATAGCGCTGAATTTGAGATGAAAGCATCCCCCAAAATGCTCTTCCCTTATTTAAATAGCGCCAGTGGATTATCGGAATGGTTTGCTGATAATGTAAATATTGATGAGAAGAAAGTTTTTCATTTTATTTGGGATGGAGTGAATCACTCAGCTAAATTGACTGCTCAAAGAACAAATAAGTACGTGAAATTTGATTTTATAGAAGACGGCGAAGAAGAAAATAATCCCTTCATTGAATTTAAATTAGATCAAAACGAACTTACCCAATCTACTTATCTCAAAGTAGTAGATTATTCGGAAGTGGAAGATGAACAGGATCTACTAGAGCTCTGGGCAAATCTCGTAGAAAAACTCCGGGAGCTGGTCGGCGGTTAAGACCGATTCAAACATATTTCTGGTCATATATTTGCAGTCGGCTTTCTGCTGCCTATCAGCCTTATGGACTTTCCCCAAGTTTTTCTGCTGCCTGGCGTAAAGTAGCATGGGTTTCCTGATAGGTTATAGCCTTTCTGGATCCGTATGAAAAAATTAGATAAGCTCATCTTGCAGACCTTTTTAGGGCCGTTTTTCCTTATTTTCGGTGTGGTTGTCTTTATTCTGCTTACTCAAATCATTGTGAAGTATTTCGATGAGTTTGTGGGCAAAGGCTTGGAACCCTCCGTATTTGCTGAACTCATTCTCTACTTTAGCCTTAACGTCACCCCGGTGGCCTTACCCTTGGCCGTGTTGCTCTCCTCCTTGATTGCCTTCGGTAACCTGGGCGAACACTTTGAACTGACGGCCATCAAAAGCGCTGGCATTTCCTTGATCCGAGTACTGATGCCTATTTTCCTTTTTTGTATTCTGGTGACCATTGCCGCTTTTTTGTTCAATAACTATATTGTCCCCAAAGCTAATCTGCGTGCTTACAGCCTTTTGTACGATATACGGACGAAAAAAGCGACCTTAAACATTAAGGAAGGCATATTTTACAATGGTTTACCTGGCTACAGCATCAAAGCCAATAAGAAATTCCCCGATAATGAAACCCTGAAGGAGTTGATAATTTACAATCATTCGGAGAATAACGGCAATACGCAGGTTATTCTGGCCGATTCGGGCAAGATGAAGACGATATATAATGACCAGTATATGGTCTTGGAGCTGTTCGATGGCAAGAATTACCAGCAGGTCTCGCGCAATAATAGCACGCTGTCGGACGAGTTTATGCGGAACAATTTCAAGCGCAACAAGCTGGTGTTTGATTTGTCTTCGTTCAATATGGCACGTACTCCCAAGGAATTATTTGCTGATAATCGAATGATGAAGAATCTGACTGAATTGCATGCCGCTGCTGATTCGATGGACAGGGAATACCACAAACCTTTCCAGGCTTTAGTGGGTAGTCTGAGTCCCAATTACTTGTACCATTTTAGGCCTCTTTCTGCCAAAGCCGATTCGCTGCCGGGGAAATGGCTGGATTCCTTGAGCCGTCAACCCCTGGCCATCCAAAACCAAAAGGAAGTCCTGGGGCGGGCCATTTCGCAGGCACGCATGGTTCGCAACTTCACCCAAACCACGGTGCTGCATCGGGAAGCGGCGCGCAAAGAAAGCAGTGTGTTCACAGTGGAGATTTTCCGCAAATACACCCAATCGCTGGCCTGCCTGATTATGTTCCTGATTGGGGCACCGCTGGGCGCCATTATTAAGAAGGGCGGTTTGGGCGTACCCGTCATCATCTCCATCGTATTCTTTATCATTTTTTATGTCTTTTCCATTCTGGGTGAGAAGTGGTCCAAAGAAGGAGTGGTGTTGATTCCGTATGGCATGTGGGGAGCTAACTTCATTTTGTTCTGGGTGGGGCTGTTGTTTCTGCGGCAAGCCCGCAATGATTCCCGCTTATTCGAAGCCGATGTGTATATTGCAGCCTTGAGCCGTTTTATGAGCAAATTTTTCAAATCAGGAAAAAGTAAAAAAGCGGTAACTACTTCTTAGTACGAAGGTTGGCCTCAATGGCTAGTGTCAGGGAATGCATTTTATTTACGCGCGTGAAAAAATTAGATAAACTCATCTTACAAACCTTTTTAGGGCCGTTTTTCCTGACTTTCGGTGTGGTTGTCTTTATTCTGCTTACTCAAATCATTGTGAAGTATTTCGAT
>JAZKGK010000349.1:0-3903 GCA_040385915.1 Bacteroidota bacterium | reverse complement strand
GGAAAAAGTAAAAAAGCGGTAACTACTTCTTAGTACGAAGGTTGGCCTCAATGGCCAGTGTCAGGGAGGGGGTGGTATTTTATTTTCCAAATTCCTTTTTTGTTTGACTGTCATACCATACTTTTGCGTTTTAATAAAAGATTAAAAAAATAGTCACGATAATAAGATTTTTCTAAGATGTATTTGACGCAAGAAAAGAAGCAGGAATTATTTGCCAAACACGGTATCCAAAAAGTTAAAACCGATACGGGTTCTCCTGAATCTCAGGTGGCGCTATTTACCCACCGAATCAATCACTTGACTGAGCACTTAAAACTCAACAGGAAAGATTTTGCTACCCAGCAAGGACTGCTGAAATTGGTAGGTAAAAGGAGAAGATTGCTGGATTACCTCAGCAAAAATAATATTGAAAGATATCGTTCAATTATTGCTGAATTAAATTTAAGAAAGTAATACATTTGAACAGAGAACTCTCTGACGGTTAGTCGAATCAGAGAGTTCTCTGTTTTTATTCCTTTCCTGACGCGCCATCTATGCGTCATTCCATCCGCTTTTTAAGTATTTTAGCTGAAATGATGAAGCTGTCATGCTTCGGCGTATCGCCAGACGCGTCCTGCATTCATCAGCTTCAGTAAAGCTGTCATTTTCAATTTACGCGATATGTCATTCAATATTATTACCAAGACCATAGATTTAGCTGATGGGAGAAAAATTACCATCGAAACGGGGAAGTTGGCCAAACAGGCTGATGGAGCTGTCGTTGTAAGAATGGGTGACACCATGTTATTAGCTACAGTCGTTTCCAATAAAGAGGCTAAAGACGGAATTGATTTTATGCCGCTTTCTGTCGATTACCAGGAAAAATTTGCTGCCGCTGGTAAAATTCCCGGTGGTTTTCTTAAAAGAGAGGGTCGCCTCTCAGACTACGAAATTCTGATTAGCCGTCTGGTAGACCGCGCCTTGCGTCCTCTTTTCCCAGACGATTACCACGCTGATACACAGGTTAATATATCCCTTATTTCTGCTGATGCTGAAGTGCTTCCTGATGCATTGGCCGCTTTAGCTGCTTCAGCCGCCTTAGCTATTTCAGATATTCCTTTTAATGGGCCGATCTCTGAAGTACGTGTTGCCAAGATTGGTGGAGAGTATTTGATTAATCCTCCTACTTCTTCCTTAGTCCGTGCTGACCTGGATTTAATGGTTGCTGCTTCTTACGATAATATCCTTATGGTAGAAGGAGAAATGAACGAAGCGTCAGAAGCAGAAGTATTAGAAGCACTGAAAATAGCGCACGAAGCCATCAAATTGCATTGCCAGGTTCAGAAAGAATTAGAAGCGGCAGTGGGTAAGACGGTAAAAAGAACTTATTCACACGAAGTAAATGATCTGGCATTGAAAGCTCAGATACATGAGCTTTTATACGATAAAGTTTACCAAGTAGCGCGCAAAGCAAATCCAAACAAGCACCAACGCAGCGCTGACTTTAAGGCAGTACTGCAATCTTATATTGAGTCTTTGCCAGCCGACCATACGGTTAATTTATCTTTAGTAAAAAAATATTACCACGACGTAGAGAAAGAAGCTGCCCGTAACTTAGTGCTGAATGAAAGGACGCGTTTGGATGGTCGTAAATTGGACGAAGTTCGCGCTATTTATAGTGAAGTAAACTATCTGCCTACGGCTCACGGCTCTGCGGTATTTACCAGAGGCGAAACCCAATCCCTGACTACTGTAACCCTGGGTACTAAGCTTGACGAGCAAATGATTGACTCGGCTATGTTGACAGGTTATAATAAATTTATACTACATTACAACTTCCCCGGTTTCTCTACTGGAGAAGTAAAACCAAACCGTGGGCCTGGCCGACGGGAAGTTGGTCACGGAAACTTGGCCTTGAGAGCTTTGAAGAAAGTATTGCCAGCCGTTGAAGACAATCCTTATACTATCCGGATTGTGTCTGATATTCTGGAATCGAATGGATCTTCTTCTATGGCAACTGTTTGTGCAGGCACACTTGCGCTGATGGATGCTGGTATCAAGATCAAAGCGCCCGTATCAGGTATTGCTATGGGATTGATCTCTGATAGCAAAGCAGGTAAATTCGCCGTTCTTTCTGATATTCTGGGCGATGAAGATCACTTAGGTGACATGGACTTCAAAGTAACCGGTACAGCGAAAGGAATTACCGCTTGCCAGATGGATATGAAGGTGGAAGGCTTGTCTTACGAAGTATTGTCACAGGCATTGGATCAGGCTCGCCAAGGTAGGCTTCACATCCTGTCAGAGATGAATAAGACGCTGTCTGCACCGAATGCTGACTTGAAACCAAGCGCACCAAGAGCCTTTATTCTGAAGATTGAACGGGATATGATCGGTGCCGTAATCGGGCCAGGCGGTAAGGTGGTACAAGATATCCAGAAGGAGTCAGGTGCTACTGTTATCATCGAAGAGAGAGATAATTCAGGCTTTGTAAGCATCTTCTCTGCCAATAAGGAAGCGATGGATAAAGCGTTAAACCGCGTAAGAGCCATTGTGCAAGTGCCTTCTATTGGAGATGTTTACGAGGGTAAAGTAAAATCTATTATGCCCTTTGGTGCCTTTGTAGAATTTATGCCTGGTAAAGATGGTTTGCTGCACATTTCTGAAATTAAGTGGGAGCGGTTGGAAACAATGGATGGCGTGCTTGAAATTGGAGAAGAAGTTAAAGTGAAATTAGTAGACGTTGATAAAAAAACTGGTAAATTCCGTCTTTCTAGAAAAGCATTGCTGCCTAAAGAATAACGAAAATTTGAGCCACACTAGCGGATAGCTATTTGCGATGGATGACACAGGTTACACTTTTATGCAACCTGTGTCATCCGTAATAAATCTCCTAGAAAGCGATTGTCTTATAAAAATTAAAACATAAAATTGCATTATCGTTAGTTGGCATTTGAGAAACTTTGTGCTTTTCTATTGCGTTGTAAATAATAGTGAACAACATTGTTACCCTATAATTACCTAAGTGAATGAGGCAGCTCAAAATCAGCAAACAAATTACCAATCGTGAGAGCCAATCTCTTGATAAGTATTTGCAGGAAATTGGTAAAGTGGATTTGCTTACACCCGATGAAGAAGTTGAATTAGCGAAAAGGATTCGGGAAGGTGATCAGCTGGCATTGGAAAAGCTGACCAAAGCTAACCTCCGATTTGTTGTTTCAGTAGCCAAACAGTATCAAAATCAAGGCTTATCGCTTGGTGACTTGATCAATGAAGGAAACTTGGGATTGATTAAGGCTGCGCAACGGTTTGATGAAACTAGAGGTTTTAAGTTCATCTCTTATGCCGTTTGGTGGATTCGTCAGTCCATCTTACAAGCCTTGGCTGAGCAATCACGCATTGTAAGGTTACCACTCAATAGGGTGGGCTCTCTAAACAAAATCTCGAAAACTTTTTCAGAACTGGAACAAAAGTTCGAACGCGAGCCTTCACCGGATGAACTGGCTGAAGTATTGGAAGTATCTACCTCTGAAATTGTTGACACCCTTAAAATTTCTGGCCGCCACGTTTCCATGGATGCACCTTTTGTGCAGGGAGAAGAGAATAGCTTACTAGATGTGCTGGAAAATGATAGCGAAGACACACCAGATTCCGGTCTGATGAACGACTCGCTTCGTCGCGAAGTACAAAGAGCTTTATCTACGCTGACGCCCAGAGAAGCTGACGTAATTACGCTATACTTTGGCCTCAACGGTGAGCATGCAATGACGCTGGAAGAAATAGGCGAGAAGTTTAACCTGACCCGCGAACGGGTACGACAAATCAAAGAGAAAGCCATCCGTCGTTTACGACATACTTCCCGAAGCAAAGCTTTAAAGCCTTATCTGGGATAAAATATTTACGCACAGCAAGAAAAAAGCCTTC
>JAZKGK010000348.1:0-2812 GCA_040385915.1 Bacteroidota bacterium | reverse complement strand
AATATCATGGCTGGAGTCGGTATTGTATTCTGCCTGGTTTTAGTAACTGGAAGCTATCCAGCTTGGTACTTGTCATCACTCTCATCGGTTAGTGTGCTAAAAGGTAAATGGATCTACTCTGGTAAGCAGTGGTTAAGAGCATTGTTGGTGGTGGTGCAATTTGCCATTTCAGCGATCTTGATTATGGGCACCTTGGTTGTGTATGGGCAAATGAATTATCTCCGGACGAAGGATTTAGGTTTTTCCAAAGAGCAGATAGTGGTAGTAGCCATTCCGAGGAGCGACTCAATCGGGCAAAAAATACCTATTCTTAAAAATAAGTTATTACAGAATAGTCGGGTGCACCACGTTTCCATTGGCCCTAAACCCGCCGGATTTTACGGAAAAACCAGTTTTATCAAAGAGGTTAATGGCCAGAAGGCCGATCAGTTTGTCAATTTCAACACCATTGATGAAGATTACTTAGCCCTGCTGAAAATCAACCTGGTGGCGGGCAGGAATTTTTCTAAGGACATGCCTTCGGATCGGACAAATGCGGTCATTGTCAATGAGGCCTTCGTTAAATGGATGGGTTGGAAAGAAGCGGTGGGACAAAAATTCTCGAACGACCCCAAGGTTACTCAAACAGTAATCGGCGTAGTCAGGGATTTTCACTACACCTCCCTGCATAATCAGATCGAGCCCATGCTGCTTTTTTACAATACTGATAACCCAATAAATCTGCTGGTAAACATTCGTCCTACCGATCTGGACGTGGTTCGTTCGGCCTGGGAAGCACTGATACCCAACCGCCCATTCGAGTATTCGTTTCTGGATACTGAGTTTGAGGCACAGTACCGGCAGGAAGAAAAAATGATGACGCTTTTTACCTGGTTCTCCGCGCTCACCCTATTGATTGCCTGTCTGGGCTTGTTTGGCCTGGCTTCTTTCGCTACCATCCAACGTACCAAGGAAATCGGTGTCCGAAAAGTATTAGGAGCAAATATTTCCAGTATTGTGCTCCTACTCTCCAAAGACTTCATACAACTAGTGCTAATAGCCAATTTGCTGTCCTGGCCGCTGGCCTATTGGGGCACTCATCAATGGCTGGAAAATTATGCCTTCCGCATGGATATCAGTCCCTGGATGTTTGTTCTGCCTACTTTGCTGGTTCTGATAATTGCGCTGTTAACCGTAAGCTTTCAAACCTGGAGAGCTGCCAGGCAGAATCCGGTGAAAGCGCTGCGGTATGAGTAGATGTTAACTTGAAGCTGTCAGCCATCAGCTTTTTAATCAAACCTATTTCTATCTATCTCTAAAAATCCTGACAGCTCAAAGCTAAAAACCAATGCTTCGCAACTATCTCACCATCGCTTGGAGGAATCTACGTCGGCACAAGGTTTTCTCCCTCATCAATATTCTGGGGCTGGCCATTGGCATGACGGCTTGTTTGCTCATTTTGCAGTATGTCAGCTTTGAACTGAGTTACGACAGGTTTCATGAGAACGCCAACCAGATTTACCGGTTAAACCTAGCGACTTTTCAAGGGGCTAAGTTAATCAGTCAAAATGCCAAGAGTGATCCAGAGATTGGATTTGCACTGAAAGCGTCAATTCCGGAAATACAGGAAGTAGCTCCAGCGGCCAACTGGTGGGGTGGGGTTGTTTCCACTACTGACTCTATTGGCCAACCCGTTGCATTTAACGAACCCAAGGTTTTCTTTGTGGATGCGGCATTTCTGCGCGTGTTTTCATTTCCGCTGTTGCGAGGATCAGCTGCTGCACTGGACGAGCCCAATGCTGTTATCCTGACAGAGCGAATGGCCAGAAAGTACTTCGGCAATCAGGACCCGATGGGTAAAACCCTGACGCTGGAGAACCATAATCAGGGACATCACTATGTGGCTACGGTCAGGGGCGTGTGCCAGGATGTGCCGAACAACGCTCATTTGCTATTTGACTTCCTGGTTTCGCGCCATACGCCGGGAGAATCGGGCGGACCAGCCAGTTGGTCTGCCTATACCTATATTTTATTATCGCCAAAAGCTGAGGCAAAGGTGCTGGACAAGAAAATAGCTGACTTTTTTGAGAAATCGAGGGGAAAAGAATGGAAGGAATCCGGTACTCGCCTGTTACTTTCTTTGCAGCATTTAACTGATATTCACCTGTATTCAAACTTGGATGATGAAATCAGTGAAGGTGGTCATGGTAAAACTGTCTGGTTCCTGGCCCTGATTGCGCTGCTCATTCTGCTGATTGCCTATATCAACTACATCAACCTTTCTACAGTGAAAGCGATGGAAAGGGCAAAAGAGGTAGGTATCCGAAAAGTGTTAGGTTCACAGCGCTTCCACCTGATCAGTCAGTTTTTCTTAGAAGCACTTGCACTCAATCTGATTGGGATAGTACTGGCGCTGACCTTCGTGCAATTTTCTATGCCTTGGTTTAGTCAATTGAGTGGAATAGCCATTTCATTTACCCTTTGGAAAAGTCTCTGGTTTTGGTTGGCTTGTGTATCGTTGTTAGGGCTAGGCACATTGTTGTCAGGCCTTTATCCGGCCATGATACTTTCAGCATACCAACCAGTCCAGGTGTTAAAGGGCAACCTCCGAGCCTCTACCCAAGGAATAACCCTAAGAAAGGCACTGGTGTTATTTCAGTTTGCCGCTTCCGTTGCCCTGATGATTGGCACTTTTACCGTTTACCTTCAGGTCAGCTACATGCGCAGCAAAGATCTGGGAATGAATATGACGCAAACGTTAATTTTGGCTGCACCTCAGTTCAGGCGGGAAAACGCAGCGCAAGAATCAGCCTTTTTTCAGAAAAATGCTACC
>JAZKGK010000347.1:0-6881 GCA_040385915.1 Bacteroidota bacterium | reverse complement strand
TCCCCTGGAGCAGCAAGCTTGCCTAAGCAGTCCTAATCGCAGCCTAAAAACAGGAGAGGAAAGCGATGCGGAATATTATTATACTTGTGGGTAATCGGTAGGGTTTAATCGCAGCGGCGAACCGCCCCTACGCTACGGAGCGGCAGTTACCCATATTCACTGTTAAGGCAGATTTGATAGTTCAACCGCACCGGCGGCCCGGTATAGATTCGCATTACTAATTGGAAATAAAGTTAAGACCACAAGGTATTCACTCAATACTGTTATCTTTTAGTTACTTGCATTGATATTTATATAGTATTGTACCAGTATTGATATTGGTGCTACGATCAAAGCTACAGTACGTATTAAAGAGTTTTGTAGTATAATGACTTTGATCCATCTACCTTGTGCATCATATTCATAGTTTTTTACTTCATCAGTGCCTGTATACATATTACGTATTGATTTGATGACTTGATTATTTGAGTTATATGCAATCT
This sequence comes from Bacteroidota bacterium, assembly GCA_040385915.1. Classification (GTDB taxonomy): domain Bacteria; phylum Bacteroidota; class Bacteroidia; order Cytophagales; family ES-bin-26; genus ES-bin-26. The sequence goes on along the minus strand of JAZKGK010000347.1, from coordinate 6,399 downwards.
TTACATACAGACCCTCAGACTCGCGAAATCTTTTTAACCGATCAAGAGAATCATATTCGTAAAAGCGATAGAATTTCTCTCCAGCGGCACTATCACCTGATGAAATTAATTTACAAGTATCTAACTGAGTAGGTTGGTGATCTCCATTGTCATTTTTACAGGCAATCAATAAATATATACTACACAAATATATACTTATATACATACATTTATTAATGGTGTTTTTCATAGAGCTATTTACTCAAAACTAGGGTATTTAGTTGAAAGAATGAAGACCAGTCGGGATTCTCTGACTGGCCTTAGCATCCAGTTTCTTTATTTATCCGATAAATCTCAAAGCAATCCTTCTTGTTTTACCCCATATTACTAATTGACTCTACTGCTTGGATTTGGTGTGTCTTACCTTTTTTTGATACTTTCTGTATCTCCCGAAACGGCGCTTTGTGACGCAATGCATTGATAGTTTCTTCATTCAATCTTAGGCAACGGGATAAGGTTAAGTCCTGGTTAACTAACTTCTTTATTTCAATTGCAGGGAATCCAAGCAGGAGGCTCCGGCTGGCGGAGTGGTGTCCGGGCGTATGGGTCGGTAAGTCCAAGTGGGCAGAACAGGTTTGGCGAAATGGTATTGGTAGCTGATAGGGCTGGCTCCAGGCATGGCTCCCCGTTGGGGACCCGAAAACCGACTGGGATTCTGGGTAGCTCTCTTCAGTGCGGGAATCAGCCCCTTCCCCTGACCCCCTCCCAGGGTGATGATGGAAACCCCTTGGGGACCGTTTACCCAATAGCGGTAATTAGCAAAGTTGTCCATTGGGGCAGTCACGCCAAGATTGGCTTGCGCCCAAACCCGAGCCAAGTTGCTGCGGGCATTTTTTTCGTCCTCCGTCTCCACCTTCAACCCCATGAACTGATCCTTAAATTGTTCCTCCGGTAGGTTTCCCACCCTTACGCCCGGCAGCAGGATAACATCCTGCTCCAACAGCACTTCGGTGGTATATTCGGTTCCGGCAAAACCGTTCGGCAGGCTGATCTTCGCCGATCGGTAACCCACGAATGTCACCGTCAGGATGGAAGAAGGAGCCATTGGCAAGGCAAAAGCACCATCTTCCCCGGAAGCGATCCGGTAACGTTCATCCCTGGCAATACTGGCAAAGGGAAGCGGTTTCCGGGTAGCCTTATCCAGTACCTTTCCGCGCAGCCACACCTGACCCTGCAAAACCTGCTGGCAGTAGGAGGGGCTTGCCAGGAGCCACATAACCAAAAGTGTCATCAGGTAGCGGTTCATAAACAGGGTTAAGTGGCTAATGTAGGGAGAAAATCACTGGTAAACATCTGTATTGTATTGGTCACCCATTTAATGTCCATTTCAATCCATTTTCCAACCCGCCTTCTATCGCCGGAGGTATTTAAGAGAATTTTCAACTCCTGCCCTCACTTTTACGCAACGGGTCTAATGCAAGAGGAGAGGTCGTATATCCAAAGGAAAATAAGCTTTATGATTGCGGATCTTTCTACTTTCTGGAGGAGAAACCGTCCTACGCTAGCAAGTGAATGAAGGGCAGGTAGTATTGGTAATTGGTGCATAACAAATCGGTCATCGCCGGTAGGTGTATCATCATAATGAATCCTGGCTGACGAAGGTTGCCTGGCTGGGAAAATAAAAACGGGAATGATGGAGTCGACTGGTGTAAGCTATGTAGCTTGACATGAAACCAATAGGTTATTCGCTCTTTAATCAACCCCCAGCCATTTATATCGATATGTACAGTATAGATGGCTGGGGGTTGGTTAGTCAAGTAGCTTTCCATAATATCTATCCGCCTTGCACGCCTATTTCCACAAAAGGCCGGGGAAATTGGGTATGTACGATGTCGCCAGGGCGGTCGATAGGCAGTTCGCTCAGTCGGTTGTATCGGCGCATATCGATCCAGCGGTGGCCCTGGAAGAAGAGCGAATACCTTCTTTGCTTCAGCATTTCATTGATCAGTGAAGGTTTGTCTACCACACCTGCGTAATCGGAAAGCCCGGCATTTTTACGGATTTTATTCAATGCTGCCAGGCCTTCCACCAGGTTATTGGTCTGAATTTGTGCTTCCGCATACATCAGCACGAGTTCTTCGTTGGTGATGACAGGCGTTTTCTCTACATTATTTTTATAAATATAAATGTCGTGCGTGCTGGTAAGTCCGCTGGAAGTAGCTGGTTCATTTCTTTTCAACGCCTTATTCAGTCTTGCATCGCCAGGTTCTGCCTGAGCCAACCAGGAAGGATGCACCAAGCGTATATCGCCGGTTGCATTAGGTGGGAGAAAGAGTGTATTCTGGCGATCTCCCGCATTAGGAGAATAAGTCAAATACACCCCTTGGGTATAGTTGCCAGCCAGATCCAGGAACGATTCTGTGAGCATAGGCAAGGCTTCCGCATATTTTCCTTGATAAATGGCTACCCTGGCGGCCAACGCGCGGTTGAACTGCCGAAAGCTAGTGGGGGATCCGAAAAATCCATCTGGCAATCGGAAAGGAAAGGTGGTGCCGGCATTGGTCAAGTGTGTAGCACCTTCGCTCAGTAGGGTGGCAATGGTAGCCAGCGATTCTTCATAGCTTAGGAATGACCCGAGCTTTTGCGGATCATTTACCTCTACCCTAATTCCATTTTGGTACTCCATATTCAACACCATTAGCAGTTCATGCGCTTTTATCGTTTTACCTACACCTAAATAGCCTTGTTTTTCCATCTCAGTAGGAATGGCAGTATTTGGTATCGCGTTATTAAGCAGGATGTTCAGTGTTTTGATGCCGGCGTACCGTGATGCATACGTGTTGGTGATGTAAAAGGCATTATTGTCCAGTGGTGCCCCATTGGCTCCCGGCAAATCAGACACATAACGGGGGTCGGAGCCAGAAAACCGGTACGCTTCCCGCCCGATGGTTCCCAACACATCCACGTACAGGTCGTAATTTTCGCGCATCTGTCCTATAGAGCCAACCAGTAGCGCGTTCAATTCCTGGATATTGGCATTCTGACTAAACTGGTCAGGTGTGGGTTGATTCTTGTTCTCTAAATCGTCTATTTTGCAGGCACTCAGCCAAAGCAGCCCAAGCATAAAACAAATCTTTTTCATATCGTTGGTAATTTAAAGTCGGATTAAAAAGTGACAGCCAAGTGGAAGAAGACCCGGCGCGAGGATGGATAAGGTGTTACATCTACGCCAGTAGATACGCCGTTGTTACCAAAGTTGGACACTTCCGGATCGTAGCTTTTGTATTTGGAAAACAGCAGTAGATTATTACCCGACACACCCAGGCGAATTCCTTCAAGAGAACCCCTGCCAAAGACTTTGATCAAGACCGCCGGAATATTATAATACAGCGCTACTTCCCTCAGTTTCACAAAGCTGGCATCCTGTACCCATACCCGCGTATCAGACCCCAAGGAATTGGTTCTTTCTATGCTGTTTACCACGCCATTGCTATTGTCATCCTGGTCGAAGTCGTAGCTGGTTTGGCCTAAGTCGGTCAGCAATTGCGTGAGGTTGATGTTTTCGCCCCCTTCTTTCCAATGCCACAGCATGGAAAACTGGAAATTTTTCAGGAAAGTAAGGTCATTGTAAAATGATAGCTGGAACTTAGGCATACCATCGCCCACCTGTACAACGCCAGCTTGTTCAGGAATAACGCCAACAATTTGCGTAGGCGATTTCCCTTCTTCAATTCGGAACGAGCCCAAGGCATTCGAAAAACCGCCGGTGTTGAACGGATCAATGTCTAATCTGGTCATTTTGGCTCGGTTCAGCCAGAAATTCACTTTAGCACTCCACCTGAGCGCTGGCGTATTCACTGGAACGAGGCCTAATCCCAGCTCTACTCCTTTGTTCTGCAAGCTACCGGCATTCACGTATTTGTAGGTAAAGCCTGAAGAAAGGGGCACATTGGCCGTTAAGATCAAATTATCCACCGTTTTGATGTAGTACGAAGCCTCCAGCGAAACCCTGTTTTCCCATAGGCCGATGTCAATCCCTGTTTCCAGCTCCTTTGATCTTTCAGGTTGAATATTCGGTTCTCCTTGATAAGGTCCAATGACCACACCGATTTGCCCCGCAATGTTGGAAGGCAGCATGACACTAAATTTAGGTGCTTGTAGTGTAGTGGGGTTGGCACTAGGGATACCACCTGCTTCGCCATAGGCAATCCGCAGTTTCACTTGATTGACTTTTTCCCATTGCCAGAAGTCGAATTTAGTCAAGTTGGCAGCCAGGGACACCTTCGGAAAGGCATAAATCCGGTTGGGATCGCCATTCATATTGGACTGGTCGAGGCGTATACCAGCAGTAGCAATAATTTTGTCTTCAAAATTGGCTTCCTGTTGAAACAAATACCCGATGTCCTTGCTTTCCAGCGTCCGGTTAAAGACTTTGGTGGCCACTGCTTGTTCTACATTGGCCTGGCCTGGCGTGAGTTGCGTAGCAAAAGAATTAACCCGGTCGTTGCGGAAAGTTAAGCGAGTCATACCCAATTGGGAAGTGAGAGCCACTTTAGACAGATCTGTAGTATAAATCAGGAAAGCGGAAGCGTTGGTATTGAACGACAAACCACTGCCGCGCGAGTAAAAGCCATTGGTGGCGGTCAGGCCCGACTGCTGCCATTGCAGGCTTTCCGGAAAATACAAAGTCGATCCGAGGTTGTAGTAGTCGAAGCCACCGCGGAGTTGCAAGCGCAACAGTGAACTGTTTTTCTGCAAAATATTGACATTCAGACTACCTCCACCCAGAAACCGGTTGTTCTCTTCATTGATCGTAGACAAGTCGCGCGTTTGCAAAAAGTTGGAGGAGGCATACGGGTTATTGGGATAGATTCCGTTGGCATCGGCAAATAGGTTGGCCCACGGAACGGTGGAACTGAGTGCTACACCATAAGAAATACCTGCATTGTCGTTATTCGTTAGCCCGCGGTCGGTCGAAGAGTTGATGAAGTTGGCATTGACAGCAAAATCGAAGATCTTGGAAATCTTGTGGTCTACGTTGATGCGTATCGATTTCCGCTGGAATCCTGTATTCTTGATAATCCCTTTCTCATCCTGCAAAGCCCCTGAAATGAAGAACCTGGTTTTTTCAGTACCGCCCGACAAACTGATGCGGCTATTCACGAGCGAGCCTTTATTACCGTAAAGCTCTTTTTCGTAGTCTACCAGCTTCCCGGCCGATTTTGCTGCCTGATACTTGGTCACTTCGGCGGCATTGAAAGAGGCCAGCACGCGGGCATCGGTATATTCCCGCATGCCGAGCAGGTGCAGGGCCGAAGCGACACCAATGTCCTGGTTGAACGAAATACTGGTTTTGCCGCCTTTGCCGCGTTTCGTTGTAATGAGTACCACGCCCGCATTGGCTCTGGCTCCATAAATAGCCGCTGCTGATGGGCCTTTCAGCACTTCGATATTTTCAATGTCGGCAGGGTTCAGGTCCGCAATCCGGTTCGAGGGATTGTCCTGCGTAGAAGTAGCCCCGGCTGCCCGTGAAGCCGCAGTAACCGAGTTGATACCGGAAGAAACCGCCGCGTTATCCATATAAACACCATCCACAATATACAGCGGCTCCGAAGATCCGGTAATGGTCGATATCCCCCGTAGCTTCATCGAAATTCCGCCGCCTGGCGCACCCGAATTGGCCACAATGTTGGCGCCGGTTAGCTTGCCATACAGGGCGCCATCCAGCGTTTGGGGGTTGGTTGTTCCGGTCAGTTCCTTGGCCGAAACTGTGCCTACCGCATTGGCTGAATTCGATCTTTTGACCGAAGAAGCCAAACCCGTGACCACCACTTCTTCCAGTTTGGTCACATCCTCGGTCATTACAAGCGCTAGCGGCCCCGAATTGGCGGTCACGGGCACTTCTTGAGACAGATAACCAATGAAGCTGATGATTAATGTGGCTGATTGTCCGGGCACTTCGAGCCTGAAGTCTCCATTCACATCGGTATTGATGCCAGTAGTGGTAGATTTTACCAGCACGGCGGCTCCCACAATTGGATCGTTGTAGCGTTTGTCCGTTACTTTTCCGGTAACAGTAAATTGCGCCATAGCTACTGCCGGACAAAGCAGTAGCAGCAATAGCCATTTCAAATAAGGTAGGATCTGTTTCATATAGGTTTTTGGCTTAAATTTGGTTGTGGAATTAGCGAAAAGAAATGATGAATAATATCGCTAATAATTACAGAAAAGCCCAAATAATGTTTATATAAAAATTAATCTTAACTTATATAGTCCATACTTTTATTTTTAATAGTGAAATAAAGGAATGTCTTGGCGAGTATTTCGTAGCTAGTAAAGCAGGGAGGAGTATAGAATGCGAATCACGACCGGGCCGCCGGAGCGGTTGGAATGTAAAAACTGCCCTAGTTGCGAGTTCAG
>JAZKGK010000346.1:0-4661 GCA_040385915.1 Bacteroidota bacterium | reverse complement strand
ATGGCAATGGCGACACTTAATTTATCTACGGGTGCCACCTGCGACACCTTTCCCAGTTGCAAGGCCTTAAAATAAAATATCCAGGAAAGTCCTGTTGCCACGCCCGATAGACAGATAAATAACCAATGGCTACGAGTCAACGTGGCCAAGTGCTCCGTCCCACCCCGGACGAATACGATTCCCCAAGCTACCAACAAAATCACTACAGTGCGGATAGCCGTAGCCAGATCGGTATTTACACCCTTGATACCCACTTTGGCCAGCACCGCTGTGAGGGCGGCGAACAAGGCCGAAAGTAGGGCGTAAATGTACCACATAATGGATGAGCTGATTAGTTGAACGGTGCACCATAGCGAGGCACAAATCTACTTATCTACTTAGCGGGCTTCAGCTGAGCAAGATTAACTCTTTTTGAATATTTTCTTTGGCCTGTTTCTCCAGAGAAGATCGGAAATGGGAAGTACGGTAAATAAAAGGCAGCTCCAGGAATTTCCGCAGCATTTTTGCCCGGCCAGCTTTATACATAAAATCAGGAAACATATGGTACTCTAGCCTGATTTGCTCGGTGTATTCCTGGTATTTGTCCCAGTTGGCACCCAGAATAGTCAGGTCGAAATCAAGAAAAAACTGCACATCGCTGCTTTCGTTAGCCAGGTGTTCAGAATGATTCTTTGTTCTCAGAATGAGGGCTTTTACCTGAGTTATTTTGGCTAAAGGGAGATCTAATTGCTGAAGGGCGGCAACAGCAAAATCGGCACTTTTTTCCTCATTATCCGTACGAATAGGCTGGTAAATCACATCGTGAAACCAGACCGCAAAACGAACAGCATCAGCATCTTCCAATTCCAGTTGGTAGGCTTCCACATTGTTCAACATCGCTTGAATGTGTTCCAGGTTATGGTAATGGCGATTAGCATAGGTATACTGCTTTTCCATACCATAGATCAGGTTCTTAATCAACCGGATATCGTCAGAATATTTCTGCGCCAAGCTAACCCAGTTGTTTTTTAGATCTGGAGCTTCCATTCGTTGTCATTTTCATAGGTGGATTAGTAGAGGTGCCATCTACTGATTCAGTAATCTACTCATCTATCAGGGCTTCCCACAGTATTTCAATGGTGTGAAGGGCTTTTCGGCCTGTGCCATCTTTGATCTGGTGGCGGCAACTCGTGCCAGGTGCAGCAATAATTACTTCGGCTGGTTGCTGGCGAATAGTTGGAAATAAGACCAACTCTCCTACTTTCATCGAAAGGTCGTAATGTTCTTTTTCATAGCCAAAAGAGCCAGCCATACCGCAGCAACCCGAAGGAATCATGTGTACCGTATAATTCTCTGGCAAGGAAAGCATTTTCTTGGAATATGTAAGCGACGATAGCGCTTTTTGCTGACAATGGCCGTGCAATTTGATCAACTTCTTTTCTTGGGTAAACGCTTCTTTCTTAATGTTTCCCCGGTCTATTTCACGGGCAATAAATTCGTCGAACAACAAGGTATTGTCGGCAATCTTTTGCGCATCGGCCAACTGGTCGGCACCAGCCAGATCCAGGTATTCGTCGCGGAAGGTGAGGATAGCGGAAGGTTCGACGCCCACTAAGGGGGTTTTGTCGGAAATGAGATCTTTGAGCAACGCCACATTACGCTTCACTATCTTTTGGGCATCGCGCAATAAGCCTTTGGACAGGTACGTACGGCCACTTTCCAGGTGTTCGGGAATAGCTACTTCGTAACCAAGTTTTTCTAGCAACTGCACCGCCTTGATACCAATCTCCGTATCATTGTAGTTGGTGAATTCGTCGCAGAATAAATAAACTTTGCCTTTGGAAGTAACCTTGGCCGACTGGTTCTTTCTGCCACGAAACCATTTCCGCAGGGTGGTAGCATGCAATAATGGAACAGAGCGATCGGCGGCAAAGCCCATCATTTTTTTTCCAAGATTAGCCGTAACCTGGGTAGTAAAAATAAAATTATAAGCCCAGGGAACCAGCGCCGCCAGCGACGTTAACTTAGTAAAGTTGCCAATCAACCAGGTACGGAGCGGAATGCCGTTAGCATCGTAGTAATGTTGCAGGAATTCTGCCTTTAGCTTAGCCACATCCACGTTAGAAGGACATTCGCCCTTGCAGCCCTTGCACGACAGGCACAAATCCATCACCTCCTTGATTTCCTCGTGGTCGAAACGGTTGGCTTTGTCGGAATTCGTCAGAAACTCGCGCAGGATGTTGGCGCGGGCACGCGTGGTATCCTTTTCGTTGCGCGTGGCCATATAGCTGGGGCACATCGTTCCGCCCGACAATTCGGTTTTGCGGCAATCGCCTGAGCCATTGCACTGTTCGGCATGTTGAAGCACGTCCATTTTGCCGAAATTAAATACCGTCTTAAAAGCTGGAGTTTGCTGCCCTGGCGTATAGCGCAGCGACGTGTGCATGGGCGGCGTATTCACTATTTTTCCGGGATTCAGGATATTATCCGGATCCCAGGTGCGTTTCAATTCTTCGAATAAATGGTAGTTTTTCTCTCCCACCATCTGCCGGATAAACTCGCCGCGCAGCCTTCCATCGCCGTGTTCGCCGCTCAGGGAGCCATCGTATTTCTTTACCAAGGTGGCAATTTCTTCGGCAATGGTGCGGAAAAGGCGGTTTCCTTCCTCGGTTTTTAGGTTAATAATGGGCCGCAAGTGCAGCTCGCCCGACCCAGCGTGCGCATAATGCACTGAATATAGGCCGTGCTTTTTCAGGATGTCGTTAAAATCGCGAATGTAGGCAGGCAGGTCTTGTACATCTACCGCCGTATCTTCGATAACGGCCACGGGTTTGGCATCGCCGGGCATATTGGTAAGCAAGCCTAGACCCGCCTTCCGCAACGTCCATATTTTCTTGGTGTCTTCGCCAAACAAAAGCGGAAAATAGTAACCGAGTCCGGCTGCTTCCATGTCTGCTTGCATGGCTGATGCCAAGGCTTCTACTTCCGCCCGTGTCTCGCGCGCAAACTCCACGACCAGAATAGCGCCAGGATCGCCCTGCACAAAAAAGCGGTTTTTGCTTTGCTCAATATTTTCCTTGGTGCATTCCAGGATATAATGGTCAATCAGTTCGCTGGCGCTTGGGTTATATTTCAGGGCAATCAGGTTAGCCCGCAACGATTCGTCAATAGAGTTGAAATGCACACATACCAGCCCCACTTCTCTGGGTGGCAAAGGCACTACATTCAGTTTTATTTCGGTAAGAAAAGCCAACGTGCCTTCTGAGCCCGCAATCAGTTTGCAAAAATTAAAGTCTTCGACAGTGGACTCGTTTGTATCCGATTTTGTGAACGGAGCGGTTTCGAGCAATTCGTCGATGGCATAGCCCGTATTGCGCCGCCGGATGCTTTTCTTCGGAAATTGCTGGCGGATTTCTGTCTGGTTTCCCGTATCGGCCAGCATCTGCCGAATGGATTGATACAACCGTCGCTCCAACGTATCAGGTGCCTGGTAGCCCCGGGGAATAGCCGTTTGAACGGGAATGCCTGCGCACTTGGACTCAAACTGCGCTTGGGTCAGCGAAGTGAATTCCGTTTCAGTACCATCGCTCAGAATCGCTTTCACGGAAATCAAATGGTCGCGGGTGCTACCGTACACCACCGAGTTGGAACCGCAAGAATTATTGCCAACCATGCCACCAATCATCGCTCGGTTAGCGGTAGAGGTTTCGGGACCGAAAAACAGGCCGTGTTCTTTCAGGGCTATATTCAACTCGTCGCGAACTACGCCAGGCTGCACCCGAACCCACTTCTCGATGGTATTGATTTCCAGTATCTTAGTGAAGTTTCTGGATACATCTACCACAATTCCGTCGCCTACCACTTGGCCGGCCAACGAAGTGCCAGCGGTACGTGGGATAAGCGAAGTTTTGTGTTGATGGGCAAAAGCGATCAGCTTTTTAATATCGTCGGTGGTGTGGGGAATGGCTACCGCCAAAGGCATTTCCTGATAGGCAGAAGCATCGGTAGCGTAGAGAATGCGCATAGTACGATCATAGTGCAATTCTCCCTGAAGTTGCGCGGCCAGCGCAGGCAGTTTTTCGTTCATCAGATTGTGGGGGTACTTCTGAGTAAGTAGATGCGTTTTTGAGTTTTCAATTACCTCAAAAAAGCAGAACCGGATTCGAATAAAAAATACAAATACGCTTCCTTGGCAAAAATAAAGGAAAACCGGCACAAGGTAGTAGTACCCACTTAGTATGGAGGACGATAAAGTAGATGAGCTGATCGGTTAGCCGATGCAGTTTCAGGCAGATGAACAGATGGGCGACTGATAATCAACTATTTAATGCCTAGATATTTTACAAATAATTCTATCAGATTAGTCATTAAAAAGAAATATCAGATTTTTTTTAGTGAGGTGTTTACCTTTTAAAGGTCGGGGTATAAAAGACAGTTTTTACAATACTTCCCGATGAGAATGAAGAAAGGCACGGAGTAGTAAGGGGCAAACAAACCCTGAAGCCAGCTAAAAAAGCATAAGGCAATCTCCTAATAAGCAGCTATTTTCCAACCTTATTTTTAAGTACTTGAGCAAAAGTATCGCGGTAGAGATCATTAGTGTACCACACAGATATAACGACGATAATTAGCAAAACCGGAAACTTTTGAGGGCGCCCCCCCATCTCAAGTACTTAATTATA
>JAZKGK010000345.1:0-11028 GCA_040385915.1 Bacteroidota bacterium | reverse complement strand
CAGCTAAAAAGCCATGTTCACAGCCTTGTACTCCGATTCTATTACGCTGTACCTCATCAACGAAGACAACCTGGCCGAAGTGTATGCCATGTTTCAAGGGTTTCCTGATTCCGAAGAGTTGATTCAAGAGATAGCGGACCACTACCGCCCTGAATATGAGCAAGGAGAAAGGATGAAATATGGCTTCTACGCCAAGCTAGATAATCAGTTGGCGGGTTTGAGTCTGCTGGGTGTAGACAGTTTTAAAGAGCGCAAAGGGTATACCGGAGCGGATACACTTTTACACATGCGCGGCAAAGGCGTTGCGCCTCGCAGCAAGCCGCATTTGTTTTATCTCGCCTTTGAAATATTGGGACTGAACCGAGTCGAAACGGGCTGCTTAGTCTCCAACATAGCTTCTAAGCGATCCATCGAGAAAACCGCTGGCTTTCAGTTTGAGGGGGTCATGCGCGAGTCGGGTCTTAACGAACAGGGTGAATTTGAAAATGAGTACCTCTATGCCATTTTGCGGCGCGATTGGCTGAAACATTATGACAAGTCACTGGTGAAAGTGATCGTATAGGCTGCGTGGGGTTGTTTCCTGGGGTATGGGCACTTATGTCATTTGTCATTCTGAAAGAATCTAGCCGACCATTGCCACAAAAGCTGGACTATCCTTGGCAAGACGCTTTCAGAATAACAAACGAAGGTGGATATTTTTCCTTAAAACTTCATTACAATCATTGGGTCGATGGGGTAGCGGCCAAAACGCTCGCCGTAGATGGCCAAACCGCCAGGCAACGCTTTATCTACCCGGAACTGGATGATAAGCTTGCCATCCTTGCTGGCGTTTGCCAATACTTCCAATGGGATTTTGGCGGAAATCAGGTAGCCATACGAGCCAGCTTCGTGCAAAGTGTGGTTGTGCGGTTGTGCGCTCCACGACAAAATGCCCTGGTGGTCAGCCGGATCGTCTTTTAACTCCTGAACGGCGACTTCTTTTCCATTCACCAGAATATGCACTTTAGTAGGAAAACGCTTTTCGTCCGTCATTGGGTAGGCGTTGGGGCTCATGCTCGGATCTGCACCTGCGCCAAGCATATAATCGCCATTCAGATCTTTTATTGTTTTCTTGTCTTTCACCAACAGTTCTTTGGCAGAAGCTTCTAATTGAATGGTCGCCTGTTTTACGTTAGCTAGATTCAGGTCTTTGGGTACGGAAACAGTATACTCAAAATAGCCTGCTCCTGCGCCATTCACCTTCAAACCATCCATGATATTCCACTGTTTCTGGCTCCATTCGGCCTTGGTAAAGCTTTTGGGCGCAAACCGGAGTATGCGCAAGGATTCGCCCTCCTTAGTAATCTTCTCATCGCGGGGAGAGGCACCCTTGCCAACCACAAACGTAGTAAAGTTATGTTGCAACACATTTCCTTTCTCGTCTTGCAGCTTCATTCTCAAAATAGCCAAACCTGGCTCCTGAGGCATTTTTACCACAATAGGTGCGATGCTTTTCGATGCCCACGGCTGAATGATAATATCTTTGACACTCGCCTTGGATACGGTTTTTTGCTTCCCTAATTGATCAAACAACACCAACTCAGTCTCGATACTAGCCCGGGTGTTGGCATACTTATCCGTCATTACCGATAACCACAGCGGTACTTTCACTTCTGCCCCAAGACTTACAGCCTCACTAAGAGGAAGTAGAGTGGCCAGATACACCGGGCTATGCAAGTCATTCAATTTCATTCCGGGCACAATCGAATCAATACCCGTGAATTTCAGCGAGCGGTCGTATCGGTAGTAGCCATTCCATTCGTTGATTACGTCGTGGTGTTCGGTATACAGCCAGCCCGCCATTTTGGGGTGTGCCCGGAATTCGTTCATCATAATGTGGTAATCCCAGCTCCAATCCACATCGCCGGTGCTATTGTCGTAGCCCCACACATTGCCACACTCACTGTTTATCATCGGCTGGTTTTTCTGTTTGTATCCTTTCGCAAAGCTCCAGGCCGAACCAGGAAACGTTTTTTGACTAAATCCATCCAAGGTTTTTTTCCATTCGTGGCCAGGCAAATAGACATGCCAGCTATTGATATCAGTATCTGTATGGTCGAAATTACAGGTCGAATTATCTTCTACCAACCGAGTACTGTCCAGCGATTTGGTGAGGTGGTAGCTACTCAACACCCACTTCTGCGTGTCCTCTATCTACACCTTTTTGCCATCTTTTCCTTTGGTAAACAGCCCCCAGGTTTCGTTGAAGTTGATCCAGGAGAAAATAGCGGGGTGGTTATAGTCGCGCTTCACCATGCCGCGCATAGCCACCTCCCACTCTTTGCGCATCAAAGAATCTGGTTCGCCCCAACTGTTGGGTACGTCGGCCATAATTAACACGCCCAACTTATCGGCCCAGTACAACTTCCTCGGATGTTCTACTTTGATGTGAATCCGCTGCCCATTCAAGCCAAGCTGTTTGGTAAGCAAAATCTCATTTTTCATAAACTGATCGCTGGGGAAAGTATAAAAGCCTTCGGGATGGTAAGACTGGTCTAGCGTGAGTTGCAGATATACGGGCTTGTTGTTCAGGGCAATGTACGGAATATCAGTTCCTGGCAAGTTCATCACACTAATTTTCCGCATGCCAAAATAAGTAGCCACTTCATCCTGATTGCCTTCGGTATCGGTAAGCGTAGCGGTGGTTTCGTATAGGAAGGGATCTTCCATCGACCAGAGATGCGCCTGGGGAATATTTACTGAGAAGCGGATAGTTTTCTGTCCTTTGGCAACCGTTTGCTTTGTTTCAATGGGTTGTCCGCCCGATTGGATAGCCAAAGCTAAGGTCATGTCTGCGGCAGGAGCCTGGCTTAGTTCTGCTTCTACTTTCACCAACTGCTGATCGATATCGGGAGAAAAATGGATGTAGTTGAGCGAAATTGGTGCTCTGGCTTCCAGGTATACGGTTTGCCAAATCCCTTTCGCATCGCCATAGCCCTGTTTACCAAACAGTTTGAAATCGTGTGGAGAATCGTCGGCCTTCACCACCAGGTTTTGTGCTTGTCCAAACTTGACGTGATCGGTCAGGTCGAACTCAAACGGCGTGTATCCACCTTGATAGCTGCCCACTTTCTTGCCATCGATCCAGCCAGTAGTAACCCAATCGCTGGCGCCAATCACTAAGTAAATCCGCTTGCCTTTCCAACTTTCGGGCACGGTAACGCTCCGTTGATACCAGGCAATATCGGCCTTGCTTTTCACACCGGATAGTTTAGAGCCCCAAGGAAAGGGAACAAGAATTTTTTGAGAAAAGGCTTGTTTCATTTCCGGCCAGCCCTTCGCTTCTCCCTGGTTGGTCGAATCAAACTCAAAGGCCCAGGTTCCGTTTAGGTTAGTCCAATCTTTGCGCTGCCAATCGGGCCGGGGATGTTCGGGCAAGGGAATGGAGTCAGCTACCTGGACTTGTACTGGGGTATCGTTGGTTTTTGTCCGGCAACCAACGGTAAGGCAAAACAGAAAGGGTAATAAATAAGCGGAAAGGCTATTTTTATTCATAAGGAAATGGATGAAAATAAATTAAGCTTTAGTAAACAAGGGTATTTTTTTCAAATGTATTAACTTAATAATTCATTCGTAAAAAATTTGCCTTAACCAATGGTTTCCAGAAGGAAAATTTGCTTAATGCCCACCGAAAAAGCCTGGAAAGAATGGCTTGCAATGTCGAACTACCAGCCAAGCCCGAAGGCAGAAAACCACAATTCCATTGGCAGCTTTAGTAAATAAATTAGTGAATGAAATAGACCCGGAAAGTAGTCCCGACTCCCACCTGACTTTCCACTTCGATATGTCCACCAGCATTCTCTATCATTTTCTTCACCATATAAAGCCCAATGCCTGAGCCTTCTACGTGGTTATGGAAGCGTTTGAACATGGTAAAGAGTTGCCCCAGACGTCCGGCTTCCAGCCCCAGGCCATTATCACTGACAGTCAGTATGTGGTACTCGGACGTAGTTTCACCACGGATGTACACCTGCGGCACGCGCTCTGGCGAGCGGTACTTTAGGGCATTCGAAAGCAAGTTGTATACAACCGATCGCAGGTTTTTTTCTGAGAAACGGATGGCTATATCGCCTACCAGGTCTATCTCCAATTGGGCACCAGAAGCCGCAATCATGGATTCCAGGTCCAAACTCACTTCCTGAATCACCTGCGCTAAGTCTAACAAGACAGCTTCCGCGTTGTTTTCTTTCTGAAGCTTGACCACTTCCGTAAGGCTGGCAATGGTTTTTTTGAAGCGTTCAATTGATTCCTGCATCATACCCGTAATGCGCTGTGCCCGCTCAGAGGCCAGGCTCTCGGGCGAAAGCGTACGCAACAAGGCTTGCAGCAGCGCCTCAATATTAGAAATGGGCGCTTTCAGGTCGTGAGAGGCGGTATAAATGAAGTTGTCCAAATCTACATTGATGCGAATAAGCTGTTGGTTGGTAAGGGCCAATTCCTGATTTCGGGTCTGAATTTCCTCATTGATTGCCGTGAGTTCTTCGGCCATCGACTGAAGGTTTTCTTCCGACTCCTTTTGCTCATGCAGATCAGTACAGGTACCCATCCATTGGGTTATGCCCCCTTGCTCAGTCCAAAGCGCAACCGACCGAATCAACATCCAACGGTAAGCGCCATCGGCACGCCTGATCCGGGCTTCCACCTGGTAGGGCTTGCCGGTAACCAGCGAATTCGACCAAGTGGCCGACAACAGGGGTAAATCATCGGAATGAATGGCTGTCGCCCAACCTTGCCCCAGCGACTGCTCTAAGGTCATACCGGAATAATCCCACCATTGCTGGCTAAAATAGTCCAGATTTCCATCTGGTAAGGCAGTCCAAACAATTTGAGGAATAGACTCCGATAGCAATTGAAAACGACGAGCACTTTCCTTCAATGTTTCGGCAAAGTTTTTTTGTTCGGTTATATCCTGTACGATGCCAAACGTTCTTGAGGGTTGCCCTTGGTCATTATAATAAACGGAGCCCTTGCTTCTCACCCATCGTACCATCCCATCTTTACGCATAAGCCTGGCCTCATAATCAAACACGCCGGTTTTTAAGCTTTTTTGTAGGGCGCTGCCTCTGACAGACACATCATCGGGATGAAGCCGCAAGGCATATTGGCCTCTGCTGATGGAGCCGTCCAATTCCCATATCTCATGGAATCGCATATCGGCTATTATTTCATCGGTTGTTAAGTCCACTTCAAACACCCCTAATTCGCCTACTGCAATCGCTACACTGGTTCTTTCTTTTTCTTCTTCCACTTTTTTCTTGGCAAGCGCAAGATCCGTTACTTCCGCGGCCGTATTCATTATTCCATATACCTGGCCTTGTGCATCGTGTAGCGGCGTAAAGCTATAATTGAAATAGTGGGACTGTAGCTTTCCATGCACCACTAGATCTATCCGCTGATTTTTGGCATGGAAAGGTATGCCGGTCGTGAAAACATCATCCAGTTGGGTAAATATTTCCTGGTTGTGCAGCTCTGGCAATATGTCTGCATATAACCGATCAATGACATCATCACCTTTTGCCCATACCTGTAAAATAGCCTGGTTAGCAAATTGGATGCGCATTTCTTTGCCTACGTAAACCCCAATGGGGAAAGGGGCACTTTCAATTAAGGAGCGTAATTGATGGGCACTGGCTTCGGCTTTTTTGCGGCTAACTACTTGTTCGGTTACATCTTGGCAAATCGCTATCACGCCGGTAATAGTTCCATCTGTCTCTTTATATGGCTGATAAACGAGATTCAATATTCCTTCCTTTTTTTCTCCATTCACATAAACAAAATAAGGTTGCTCGTAGAGGTACAGTGATTCTCCGGTTAGTCGCACGTTATCCAGCATCGAGCGGAAGGGATGTTCGGCTTCTGGTATAATGTTGAACAAAGGTTTATTCAGTAATTCTTCTGGCGTACGATCAATCAATCTTCCGTACATGTCATTCACTACTTCCACTTTCATCTCTTGACCGCTCAAAACAATGACCCCAACGGTGGCTTCGCGCACCAGGTTTTGAAAACGTTGCTCGGATAGGTTCAGTCTCTGCAAGGTTTCTACTGTTTTGGTGGTTTCGACGCAGGTAACAAACACACCGGCAGGCAGGCCTGTTTCGTCACTCACCGGACTATAGCTAAAGGTCCAATACACATCTTCTAGCTTGCCATTGCGGTAGATAGGCAGGAGTTGATCTTCGCTCCAGGAAGCTTCGCCACCTGCGAGTACCTGATCGATGAGCGGCTTGATGAATAGCCATATTTCAGGCCAGCAATCTTCGCCTCTTTGCCCTAAAGCGTTGGGATGTTTACCCTCATTGCCCAGGCTTGGTCGATAAGCATCGTTGTAGAAACAAATGTGCTCCGAGCCCCAAAAAAGAAACATAGGAAACTTAGAATTGAGAATAATGCTTAGCGTTGTGCGCAAGCTCTGCGGCCAAGTATCGATCGGTCCGACGCTGGTTTTAGACCAGTCGAATGTACGCAGGCGCTCACCCATTTCTCCACCACCGGATAAGAGGCCAGGCTTTTTCATCTTTATTTCTTGTGGATTGGAATTTATACCTTCTACCATTGTCTAACAACTTACTGATTTTGTGCAAAATACTTATTTAACACGCTCAAGTGATTCATCCCAGCGTTCTATTGTTTTTGCTCATAGTATTTATGAACAATCAGCGAAAGGGGTAAACCAAAGGCCATCATAAGAATAAGTATGCCTTTGATGGCTTGCCAAAGATTAAAAGTGGCTTGAGGTGTATTAGCCAAAGGCAAGACAATTAAATTCATGACTAACCAGACAAAAACACCATAGCCTACACCCGTCAGAACCTTGCCTGAAGAGATGGATCTTATTTTGGGATAAGCAAAGAAGAAAACTACTGTGAAAGCATAAGCAATAAAGAAGTGAAAAATCAAGCCCCATATGGCCATTGGTACTCCCCCACCAAAGGCTTGTGAACCAAACACGCCACTGGCGATGAAGCGTAACACATTGAGCGGGCTTTTCCCGGTAGAGGTAGCGTACATAACCATTGGGACAATTATGTCTAAAATACCCGCCAGTAAACCGGCTCCAATAATTGTTTTGAGGGCACTTTTGGGTTTGTAAACGCTAGGCGAGGAAAGGGGTGCTTCCATAACGAAATAGGGTTTAGGATTGAAAACCAAGAAGCCGCTTGGAGGTGGTTTTGAATGATACCAAAGGAAAAACCGGCCTCTAACCATTACCCAATTCCGAGCGGCAAGCGTCACTCATAAGTTATAAAAATTTGTTGGAAAAGCTCTTGCTAAAAGGCTTCGCCGGTGAAGATATAAAAATTGACTCCTTCTCGGGTGAAGCCAACGTCGAAGCGGAGAAAAATGTCTTTTTTGGGAAACAGCAAATACCGCAGCCCCACTCCGCCTGAAGGCAAAATGTTCCTGGCCTGAAATTCGCCCAACCGGGGAGCGACCGACCCCACTGCCAGAAATGCGGCTCCACCCACGCGTTTACTGAAGGGAAATGGCAGCCAGCGGTACTCTACTTGGGCAGCCATAAAAGCCTTGTCACGGTAACGGCCTGCATAATACCCGCGCATAATGGTCTCGCTGCCCAACAAAGCCAGTTGGTTGAAAGGGATTTCTCCCGACAGAAAATTTCCGTTCAGTTGCAAGGCGATTACCTGTTTCTCCCGAATGGTACGGTAGTATCGCGTATCTATATTAATGCTATAAAAATCAAAATCGCTGGCCCAGTGCTTTCGGTAATTCAGAAAAGCCACTTCGCCAAAGAACCCTTTCCGGACATTGAGCACATTGTGCCGGTTGTCATACACAATTCCAGCACCCAGCCCCAGATTAGAAGACCCTCCCGCCCCCAGTGGATAACCCTCTGCTGGTTCCTCAAATCTAGTCCGGTACAGTCGCTGGTAATCCATTTCCGCCCCTACAAAAACGTTTTTCACCACTTTTCGCAATACCCTTTCCCTCAATTGGACGTTCAACGCATCTACCTCTATTGGATGATTACCAGGAGTTTCGGGGCCAATTCCATAATAAAGTAGTGGAAAACGCTGGAAACGGGTTTTACCCAGAAAAAACCACTTGTCCTGATCCCCGTAAATGGCGTGTTCGAGCCAGATGCCGTACTGGCTTTTGAGGGTAAAAAAGGTAAAAGCCTGAATTTCGCTCAGCCGGTTTTCCTGATAGTTATTCTTGGCATGATAGAGCAACAAGGAAGAAAAGCCAATTTCCAGACTCGTTTCCGGGGAATACACCATAGTTGGATACAGCAGGAAACGGGGTTTGTCCGGAGGCAGGGAATCGTTTACAAAGCGGCGCGTCGTCCGATCTACCCACTGCCTGACTTTTGACTGTTGCGCCCAAGCCGTTTCTGACACCAGCACACACAGGATTCCCAACAAAAAAAAGATTTTAACTAACTCTTTAGAAATGATCATTATGATATGTTTCGGTTCTTTCTGGAATGTTCTGACGTAGCCTCACGCGCTTTAGATGAAGGGCAAAAGTATACCAATTATGATTACTCAGCTTAGAAAGACATCTATGTCTGTACTTCAACTTAATCACCGGCAAATGGTTCAGTCCTTTTGGAAATCAGGTCTGAAATTCAAACCTGATTTGATTCATACTGTAACATTAATATCTCTCCTCAAAAAACCAAGGTAAACGTGCTGCCCTCTCCTGCTTTGGAATGAACCGTAATATTGCCCCTGTGCAGCAGCATAATTTGCCGCGAAAGGCTCAATCCTACGCCAGTGCCTTCGGGTTTGGTGGTAAAGAAAGGAATAAATATTTGCGGAAGCACCTCTGCGTCAATGCCGAGGCCATTATCCCTGACCTGAATATAGATCTGCCGATGGGCATTCCTGCCCGCATGGAGCGTAATCTGCGGGCTGGGTTGATTGGCCAGCGCATCCATCGCATTGCGCACCAGGTTAATCAAGACCTGCTCTACCAATTCTAAGTCGGCTTTCAGGTGCAAATCAGGCGGCGGGGCAATGCATTCGAAGGTAATTCCTTGTCTGGAAGTAGCTGATTTCAGCAGCGTATGCACTCGTTGAAAAAGCTCCTGCAAGGATACCGTAGTCAGGCGAGGTTCGGGCAGTTGGGTTATGCTTTTGTAGGCTTTTACAAAACTCACCAAACCCTTGCTCCGGCTCTCGATGGTGCGGAGGCTGCCCTGCAAATCCGAGGCTTCTTCCGAATCTAAGGCCGATAAGTCCAGCAGTTGCCCTTGTTCATTCACCAGCATTTCGCAGACGACCGAGGTAAGGGTAGAAATGGGAATGACCGAATTCATGATTTCGTGGGTTAATACCCGAATCAGCTTTTGCCAGGCTTCTACCTCCTGCGCTTCCAACTCGTAGCGTATATCCTGCAAAGACAGCAGCGTATATTTCTCGCCGAGCAGCTTGAATTCCGATGCCTGCATGGATAAGTTCACCAAACGATGTTCAATTTCCAGCTTGACCAGCGCCGGTTTTCCGGCTTGCATGTGCCCAAAGGCTTCACGGAGTTGCGGATCAATCTTATCGAGGGAATGAAGATTTTTTAAGGTAGGACGACGCAAAAGCAGTTTTGCAGCAGCATTCATCAGTTTGATTTCTCCCTTATCGTCGAAGCAGAGCAGGGCTACATTCACGTGTTCAACGACCGTTTGCAAGTACTGGTATTGTGTTTCCTTCTCATCGCGGAGTTTCCGGAATACCAGCATAATCTGCTGGTAGGCTTCCTGTAGGTGATCTGCCTGAGAAGCTGGCCTTCCTGTTACGGCTGCTGACTTAGCAGACAAAGAGGCAAATGAGTGGGTAAAATCGTTCTGCCTAATGGACAACAGAAACTGGGCAAGCGATCGCTCATTCCGTTCTACATACCGAATAAGCTCAACCGTAAGCAGGATAACCAACAAAGCCAGCCAGAAGGACACCAGCCAGAAATAGGTTTGCGTAGCCACATACATAGCCCCATAACCCAGCGCCAGCAGCAGAAGAATCCGACAAGTGACGTAAAAGCGAAAGTTACGAAAGGCCATATTTTTCCATTTTCCGGTACAAGGTACTCCGTCCGAAACCCAGTTCCAGCGCGGCTTTAGTCAGGTTTCCCTGGTATTTGCGAATGGCTTCGCTAATGAGGTGTTTCTCCACTTCTTCTACCCGGAACGATTGCGACAGATTAGTAGTGTTATTCT
The DNA here is from genome assembly GCA_040385915.1 of Bacteroidota bacterium. GTDB lineage: Bacteria > Bacteroidota > Bacteroidia > Cytophagales > ES-bin-26 > ES-bin-26. The sequence goes on along the minus strand of JAZKGK010000345.1, from coordinate 815 downwards.
TAGCAACCAGGAAGTCGGTAGTCACCAACTGCTGATGCTCTCCCAGAATAACTGCTCGCTCTACCGCGTGCTGCAACTCCCGGATATTGCCTGGCCAAGTATACTGCACCAAATCGCGCATGGCCGATTTAGCCAAGGACAGGCCACTTTTCTGGTATTTACGACAATAGAGCTGGAGAAAGTGTTCGAGCAAGACGGGAATATCTTCGGTTCTTTCGCGCAGCGGTGGCAAGGTGATTTCTACGGTATTCAGCCGATAAAGCAAATCCTGGCGGAACGAACCATCCGCCACCATGGCGGGCAGCGGTTGGTTGGTAGCACTCACCAGCCGGATATCGATGGGCAGCGGTTGGTGGCTCCCCACCCGCGTTACCTGTCGGTTTTGCAGCACAGTAAGTAGTTTGGCTTGCAAAGAAAGCGGCAAATTGCCAATCTCATCCAGAAACAAGGTGCCACCGGAAGCAATTTCAAACCGGCCAGGCCGATCTTCGCGGGCATCCGTAAAAGCGCCCTTGTTGTAGCCAAACAGTTCGGCTTCGAACAAAGTAGGTGCCACCGCTCCCAAATCTACCTTAATGAAAGCCTCCGCCGTCCGAGCCGATTGTTTGTGCAGCGAACGCGCGAGCAAGTCTTTTCCCGTACCATTTTCACCCAGAATGAGTACGTTGGCATCGGTAGCGGCTACTTTTTCTACTACCTTCCTCACGGCTTGCATGGCGGGAGAATTGCTTTTCACTTCCCCCTCTAGTCCTTCCGAAGCCCGATTCAATACCCGCTGGGTAGACTTTAGCCGTTGCACTTCCTTTTTAGCCTGT
>JAZKGK010000344.1:0-20354 GCA_040385915.1 Bacteroidota bacterium | reverse complement strand
TTTTGGTGCTGCTTTATTTAGCCACTGCTTTTGCCAAGCTTACGGCCAGATTTATTGTTACGTTATCACCCATTGTCCAGCTATTACCGCCTACGGTGTAGTCCTTGCGATTGATTTCAAAACTACCTTGCAATTGTCCATTACCATTGGTCTCGGAGAAAGTAAAAGGGATTTCTACATTTCGGGTTACTGCCTTAATCGTCAGGGCAAAGGTGCCAATGAAGTTGTTTGCCCCATTGCTCACTACCTTGGTTGACTTTAAGGTGATCTTCGGATATTTTTCTCCCCAAAAATAATCTTCTTTCTGTAAATGCCTATTGCGTAATCCAATGCCCGTATCGATAGATTTGGCATTAACGGAAGCCTCAATCCTAGCGGCTGATGGGTTTTTGGGATCAAAGTCAATATTGGCCACCAATCCTCCGACAGTGCCGTTGACTGGCAAGCCCGCATTTTTGATTTTGAAACCAACCGTAGCCGATGATACGTCCCAGCTTTGAGCCGACAGATTTAACCAGCTAATACTGGCGATCGTGAACAATAGAATGCTTCTCATTTTCAGTGCAAAACTCATATAGATAGGTTTTATTTTCTACGTCTTATTTTCTAAAAGGAGCGAACTCAATTCCAAACATCACCATGCGAGCCTTGTTACGGAAACGATCATTTCTGTCGCTAGACCCAGGAATGGCTTGCACCTTACTATCGGTGGTATATTCGGTGAATAAGAACTCATACCCTCCTTTGATCGCCCATCGGTTGTTAAGCCAGTACCGCACATACCATTCGGAGTTGAGCGATCCATAATCGCTATCGCTAACAAGAAGCGCATTCAAGGTAGTGGGTCTGGCCGTAACTGACTGGCTGTTATTATATTTCCCTACTTGGCTAGCACCGAAGCTAAAACCGACGGCATCAATATTTACACCCAAATCTAATTTGTTTTTCAAAATTGGCGGCGTATACGCCAGATAAATCCCCAGGTTAAGGAAGTTGAATTGAGGGGAAGAAAAACGAACAGTATCGAAATTTTTAATGATGTCGTCACTGAACAAAGCGACAATACTCTCATGGCCACTGGTATATTTTGCCGGCGCCGTTACATAATCCAGGTCTGAACCGAAGTGATTGGTTAACCGGATTCCATAGCCAACTTTAATTCGCTTACTCTTCCCAATACCATGATAATGCGACCATGACAAGGCATTGGCAAATTGCCCACTGCCTGCATTGACAGTAAAACCAAACAAATTCCCTTCTTTATAACTTTGGGCGAAGGTCGTAAAACTGCTGGTCAATGCCAGACAGAGGAGGAATACTAACTTTTTCATGGCTGCAAATTTTTTACTTGCTCTATATAACAGAGAATTAGAAAGGCTTTTCGGCAAATGTATTCTTTTGTAAGTAGGGAATTGACTATACTAGCCAACTCCCTTATTTACAAAAATTTACTTGATTTACTTCAATGGGGCAGCGGCAAAATTGACTTCAGCCGTTTCGCAATACAGCACGATATGCGTAAAACCAGCACTGCTCCCGTTGACTTTCAAATACTGTTCGCCATTTTTATTGACAAAACCAATGGCTTGAATATTAGAAGCCGCAGCCGTTCGTTGGGCTTTGATCTCCCCGTCTGACTTTGCCAAATACACCGCAACCGTGCCAGTAGCAAAACCTGACTGAAAATCAGCATTCAACTTCAGAAATTCGGCATTCTTTGCATCTTTCACAACAACGAGCGACCCTTTGGTATCAGGTGTACCAGGTGAATTTTGCCGGGCAAGGCTGCCAGTTTTGAGGGTAGTACTCATTCCTATCGGGCCATCGGTGTAGTCAGTAACGGTCTCTTTTTTACAGCCGGTTGTGAATAAAAACAGAGAAGCGAACCACACTAAGGAAAGATTTTTTAAGGTTTTCATACGCGTTAATTGTAGATTAAATGATTAGAGATGATTAATAGAACGGTACAAAAGAAGTCTTGAACTATCACAGAAGTATCACAAGCGATATAATTCACAAATTTCGTAGGGGCAACCCTTGCGGTTGCCCAATAACGATGCGGTTGTCTTGTAACAATGGTGTTATCCGTAGGGCAAGGGCAAGCCGTGCCCCTACTGGCTAATCTGATAACTAACACCCGCCTGTAGGGAAGCAAACCCGATGGGACTGATGTTGGCCACGGGAACAAAGTCAGTATTGATTTGTAGTTGTAGCCCTACCTTATTGGTAACCAGGTACAACAGACCCAATTTGGGCGAAATACTCCCGTACTGCTTACTCCGCTTCTGCTTGTTGGTTATTCCTCCGCCTAAGTCGATGGTGGTCTGGTCGGAGTACTGGCAGAAACCGGTTTCAATACCGATAAAAGGCTGCCATTTGGCTCGGGAAAAATAATAAGTCCCTTGAAGCGAAATGCTGGTAAACCGAACTTGAACCGACGGATTGGGATGAAAAGAAAAGGTTGAACCACCCAGCCCCAAGCTAAATTTCGGTACTAAAAAATGCTCTATTCCCAGCCGCCCACCCTTGCCAATAGTTTGGGAATTGAGTTTTTCGTCCCATCGATTACCCACACCACCACTGATTTTCACTATCGTTTGGGCATAACCCAACGAAGAAAAAAGTAAAAAAGCACCTATCAGTAAATTTTTCATACGTTCTGATTAATAAGATTTAGTTGAACAACCTGATGGCAAAGCAACTATTTAATTATCACAGAATTATCACAAAAGAAACACTTTCAGACTAAAGCTGGACTGACGTAAACAGGAAGCTGAAAAACAAAGGAAGTGCCCCAGTTGAGCTGGCTTTTTACATCAATCGTAATCTTATTGAGGTCTAAAATCTTTTTCACAATGGCCAGGCCTAGGCCTGTACTTTCAGAAGTAGCACTCAAATTGGTGGTATAATACCGATCGAATATAAAGGGTAATTCCTGATCAGAGATGCCCATGCCTGTATCAGACACTTTCACTTCTACACCCTCTGTTTTTCGAATCAATTCTACCGTAATGCTTCCGCCTTCGGGAGTAAATTTGATGGCATTGTCGATCAGATTTTGCAGCACCCGGTCAATCATGGCAATGTCAGCAAACACCATTGGCAGATTTTTGGCAAATGCCGGATGGATAGATATTTTTTTGGTTTGAGCCAGGAGCTGGTATTTCAGCACAGTATCATTCACTAATTCCGTAAGAGAGAATGCCTCCACCTGGGGGACGACTTGCATGGCTTCAAATTTGGAAAACTCGAATAAATCCTGGACTAACTGTTTCAGCTTTTCGGTGCTTTTCAAGACGGTTTCCAGGTATTTCTCTCTTTCGGAGGGACTTAGGGTATCCGCTTTAATAATCAGCGTTTCAATATACCCGTGTACAATGGCAATGGGCGTCCGCAAATCGTGTGAGATATTGGCTACCAGCTCACTACGTAGCCGCTCTAAGGATTGCAACTCATCCATATTCCTGACCAGAGTATCGGCCATGGTATTGAAAGTATGGCTCAATAAGGCAAATTCACCATTCATGCTGCCTTCAATACGACTCTGGCGGTCGCCTTCTTTGAAGCGCCTCACAGCTTCCGTTATTTTACGCAGGTTTTTGGTCAATACCCAAATAGAAAGTAAGCCAATCAGAAAAGCAGCCGTGAGGGTTACACCCATCGCATACGTACCCACGCGCATCAGGTAGGTACCCATCAGTACGTCCGAAACGGAATCCAATTCTTCGCTGGCGAGCACCACATACATATAGCCTTGCAAAGTTTTGTCTTTTCTAATCATCGCCGCAGAAAACACCTTTTGTATAGGTGGATGGCGAGGATCATCGCCCACCACATAACCGATGCCTTTAGATTGAATAAAGTGCTGAATGGGCTTCAGAGAAACATAGCGGAGTTTAATTTTTTTATGGGGAGCAAAGTAGGAAAGTATCTTGCCCTGCGGATTGAGCAAATAAATTTCAATGGCCGGGTGCAAAGTCATCACGTGATGAAACATTTCTTCCAGCGCCTTATTATTAACCGCTCCGGTTTCCGTAAACGTGGGCACTTCTTGCACAATGTGTTCGGCAATACCTGCATTGAGGCGTTGGCTAGCTTCCTGAAAATACATCTTGGCTGAGTAGGTAGTAATATAAATATATACCAACCCAATGACCATGAGCAGCAACAATAAAACTGCTGATATGCGCCAATACAAACTGTTCACCATTCTTTGCATAGTATTAGGCATGAGTAATTAGGCTGTTATGGATTAGGCTTATCAAGTCAAGCGGGATAAAACTCCTTCAACTAAGGCTGAATGATTACGAATCGATTAACGAACCACTTCTTCTGAAAACCGGTAGCCCACTCCCCAAGTAGTTAGAATGTATTTCGGCTGATTGATATCGGGCTCAATTTTAGCGCGCAGCCGATTAATATGAGAATTTACGGTATGTTCAAAACCAGCAAACTCATAGCCCCAAATCAGATTCAATATTTGTTCACGCGAATAGCTCCTGCCAGGGTGAGAAGCCAACAACAGCAGCAAATCAAACTCTTTCCGCGTTAAGTCTACCCGCTGCTTGCCCAAGGACACCTTTCGTTTCTCCTCATCGATCTCTAGCGCATTAAACACAAATTTTTTATCAAATACTGGCGCTTTTCCTATCCCAATGTCGCCCCGCCGCAAAATGGCTTTAACCCTGGCAATAAACTCCCGCACACCAAATGGTTTAATCAGGTAATCGTCAGCCCCTGCCTCTAAACCATTGACAATATCTTTTTCTTCCGACTTTGCCGTTAAGATGAGAATGGGCGTAAATATCTGCTCTGCTCTGATTTTCCGGCAAACGTCCAGGCCATGCATGCCTGGCAGCATCAAATCGAGCACAATTAGATCGAACGCCTGCTTACCCACTTTTGAAAGGCCATCGGTGCCGTTGTAGGTTTTCGTTAGGGAACAGCTCAAGTCTTTCAAATGAATTTCTAACAAATCCACAATCGTTGCATCGTCTTCAATAGCCAGTACTTGTTTCATAAGAGTGATTGGAAAAGAGCCTACTTTATAGTTGATAAGTCAATAAGTTGATGCGTTCATTTGATAGGTTATTTCAATGAATGCATCCACATAAAACTTGAGAACAAAGGAGAAACAATCCTGCGGCATGCAGTGTCAGGCTGCCGACAATTGGGCGCTTTATATGTTGTAGGACAAAAAAATGGTCAAATCCAGAAAGTTAGTTCCTGAACTTGACCATTTAATCGGTGCCAATCTACTTACTGGCTTACAATTCAAAATTAAATCCTTCGGACAATAGTTGCTGATAGCGGTCTTTGTCAAAACGGTAATAAAAAGCCCCTTTGCGAGACGACGTTTTATTTTTCTCATTCAGCTTTACTAACCATTCCATAGTACTTATTTTTTTGCTAAAGTTCCGTGGATCGTATACGCGGGCATTAATGGCTTCGTACAGGCTTCTTAATTGCGGGATTGTAAATTTTTCCGGAAGCAACTCAAAACCAATGGGTTGAATACGCGCTCTGCGCCGAAGCCTGCCCAGTGCTTTTTTCACCATTTGATCGTGGTCAAAAATAAGCGGTGGAATATCGGCCATCGAAAACCACTGGGCATTGTGAGAATCCGCCAGTTCAGTGTTATAATTATCGGTTTTGATGAGGGCATAAAAGGCGATGGAAATGGTTCGCGCAACTGGATCGCGGTCTAAATTCCCGTAAGCGTACAGTTGCTCCATATATAGCCCACTCAAACCAGTCAGGTTATGTAGAATACGCTTGGCTCCCTCATCAATGGTCTCGTTCGATTTCAAAAAACCTCCCATCAATGACCAACTGCCCTTCTGAGGTTCCATGTCCCGCTTCACGAGCAGCAACTTTAGTTCTTTTTGATCAAATCCAAAGATGATACAATCTAAGGCTACTATATGTTTATCGTGCTGATCGTATAATCCTTTTAAATTCATTCGTATTAAAGCAAAAAATTTGAGGAGGAAAAGGTGTTAAAAGTATAAAAAGTCAATCCCAATCTGTATGGAACGGACAGTGTAAGGATAGTTCTGGTGGGCAAGTTATAGAAAACATTTCAGAAAAAAGGCTAGGAAAGGCTTCCAAAACAGGGAATTGAAAGCCTAGTGGTCTGTCACCTTAATCCTTGCAGAGACTAGTGGTGCCACGACTCTAGTGAGGACTCTAGTGAGGACTCTAGCGAGGACGGTTATAGTCGTGTCACCACTGTAACAATTAAGGTGACAGAGCACTAGAGCAATATTTTACTCAGCTTAGAGAGCTAGGGAGCGTGTTAGAAGTATCCCCATCATTGCTTGCAGTTCGGTACTTCTAAGACGTAAAAAAAGGCATAAGTAGGGCTTTGATGTCAACCAAAACCGCCTCTGATTTTTACCTGATTCCTGTCAAAGATTGAACAGTATCATAGGATTTTATTGACTCCATACAGCAGAAAAATCCTTTTTGTTTTAGTTTTTATAGGGCAAAAATTTCTTAAAAGAATCGAATAAGGAGCTATTTTAGGATAAAGTGAGCACAAGTAAGAAAAAATTCATCTAAGAAATAGTAGCATTCAACGACAAAAAACACAGGGTAGTAGAATAAAACTTCTACAGATTTTCAGGCCTTAATTTTAGCGTTAGTTTTACGTAAATCTAAATATCAACTCCTACTTATCACTAGTAGGGAAAAGATTAATTTTTTATGTAAAAATATTCGCTCTTAATGAAATGCTTTAGTGCGTTTTTTTGTAAAAAACCTCTTCATTATCATTCAGAGCACCTCTTCACTAGTTAACACGAGAATATGGATGCGCTAAATGAATTAATTCGATTGGTTACAAAGAAGCGGGTTAAAAAAGTTGAACTTTTCGACGAAAACAGCCGCAATAAGTCGAGTAATTATTTCAAATTATTCGATGGCATTCATACCCGAAAATACCAATCCGATACGGATGCCGCCAGCGATATATACCAGTGCGATGCCTCAGAAAAAAAATATCTGATTCTCAAAACACGCCTCAAGCAAAAATTACTCAATACCCTTTTCTTCCTTGATTTTGAGGACGATGAGAATGTGCCCGCCTATAAAAATGCGCTTTACGAGTGCAATAAAACTTTATACTGCGCCAAGGTTCTGTTGATGAACGGCTCCAAAAGGATTGCCATTCCGTCGGTAGAAAAAACGTTGCGTAAGGCCGAAGAATTCCACTTGACTGATATTGAATTGGAATGCGCCCGCATTTTACGCGCTTATTACAGTTCCAGCAATCAATACAAAGAATTTACCCAGTACCGTGATTTGGCTGAAAAGATCGAGCACCGGTTAGAAGCTGAAAATCTCTCTGAAAAATACTACCAGGAGATTGTGGCTACCTATGCCAAATCCAAAGCAAACAAGTCGAAAGTAAAGAAGCTGGCGAGTAGCTACCTTAAATTGTTGGCAGAAGAAGTAGGCAAGCATGAGAGCACTAAGCTCATTATGAACAACTTCCGTATAAAAACACTTTTCCATCAGTTTTCTGATGATTATTATGCTGCTATTGGCGTAACCGAAGAAATGGAAGAGTATGTAGCCAAAGCGCCACAGTTTCATCCGAAAAGCAGGCCAGAAGAGCTTTCCATTCAGAAAATGAATTTTTACGTTCATTTGAAGGATTTCACTCTCGGCTCGTTACAGGCGCAAAAAAGTTTGGCTTTCATCAAAACAGGCACATCCAATTGGTTCACTTTTCAGGAATACCACTTGCTGTTGGCTATGCATACGGGAGAATATTTGGTAGCCTCTGAAATTTTCCAGCGTGTAATCGAGCAGTCTACTTTCCGTTCGTTGTCAGAAGCGAAAAAAGAGCGCTGGAAAACATTCCAAGCCTATCTGCATTATATTTATAAGACCAAGAAAATCCGAGATATCCGAGGAATTATTCAGAATGCTAAAACAGGCTTTAAACTGAATGATTATCTCCAGGAAATTCCAGCGTTTGATAAGCACAGAAGAGGCTTGAACATTGCTATTCTGACTATCCAAATTTTGTTTCATTTAGAAAAATTGGAAGTAGAGCCAGTAAACCAACGGGTAAAAGCGATAAAAAAATACTGCCGTCGGTATCCCAAAAAAGATATCAATTTCCGGAGTGAGTGCTTCATAAGCCTGCTTTCCAATATGGCAGAAGAAGAATTCCGTTTTTATCATACCCGCAAATCTTCGGAGAAGGCGTATGATGAAATGGTGTCGGTCACCATGGAATACCACGGAGGAAACCGTGCCCTGGAAGTGCTTCCCTACGAAGTAATGTGGGAGACAGTACTCGATAAGCTCAAGTCTTACAAATACGGTTGATAAAGAACTTAAAAATATTGAATGGTAGGATTTAGGGGGAGTATATGTTATCATAACTTCACGGGTCATGGGAACCATTCAATCATAGGGCAGACTCAGTGAGTCTGTCCTATATTTATTTTATGGCGGTTCGGATGAATGGCTACGCATTATTAGCATATCCCATCTTTACCTGATAAATTTACCGCCATTTCAATCCATTAATAACATTTAATATCTTATGAAGATAACCGTAATAGGAGCTGGCAACGTGGGGGCCACTTGTGCTGACGTGCTCGCTTACAAAGAAATCGCTAATGAAGTAGTTTTGTTAGATATCCGCGAAGGGTTTGCGGAAGGTAAGGCCTTGGATATCTGGCAGAAAGCCCCCATCGATTTGTATGACACCCGCACCATCGGCGTGACAAACGATTATGCCCGTACTGCAAATTCTGACGTAGTGGTGATTACTTCCGGCTTGCCTCGCAAACCCGGCATGAGCCGCGACGATTTGATTTCAACCAACGCCGGAATCGTAAAAACGGTCACCGAAAACGTGGTTAAGCATTCGCCTAATACCATTATCATTGTCGTGTCCAACCCGCTGGACGTAATGACTTACTGCGCTCACATCACTTCCAAATTTCCCCGTAACAGAGTAATTGGGATGGCTGGAATCCTGGATACGGCTCGTTATCGTGCCTTCTTGGCCGAAGAAATTAATTGCTCACCCAAGGACATTCAAGCAGTGCTGATGGGCGGACACGGAGATACCATGGTGCCTCTGCCTCGCTACACTACTGTTGGTGGTATTCCGGTAACCGAACTGGTATCGAAAGATAAGCTGGATGCCATTGTGAACCGCACGATTAATGGTGGTGGTGAACTGGTGAAACTAATGGGTACTTCCGCTTGGTATGCGCCAGGCTCGGCTGCTGCTCAGATGGTAGAAGCCATTGTGAAAGACCAACGCCGCATCTTCCCAGTGTGTATCAAGTTGGAAGGCGAATATGGCATTGATGATTGCTACCTGGGCGTTCCGGTAATTTTGGGTAAAAATGGCATTGAAAAAGTATTGGAACTTCAGCTTACTGCCGACGAAAAAGCCTTATTGGAAGTATCTCGTCAGAAAGTGAAGGAAGTAATGGAAGTGCTAGACAAAATGCCTGCAACAGCTTAATTTGCGTTTATGAGTAGATGAGTTTAAAGTTTGTGAGACCTCCTAAACTTTAAACTCATCTTTTTTTAAAAGAGGTTGGTAACTTGGTTATCAACCTCTTTTGTTTTACCCCATGTATAGGTAAAAACTTACCCCAAGAAATAATCCTCCCTAAGTCTACGGTGATCAACTTACGTACCTGACTTCTACCCTACCACTATTTACACTAAAAAAAGCCAGCAATTTGTTTTGCGTAAGATACTCACTATAAGCAAAATGCAAAATAACTATTTTCAATGTTAACAAATTGTTAACTAAAATTTGCTTTATATGATCTTAATGTTAATTTAGTGTTAAATTAAATCACTCTCTAAAAAAACGCTATGAAACGCACATCCATCTTAGTATTCGTGGCAATGGTTATTGCCCTCTCCTTCACCGACAGCTTTGCGGGCAAGGATAAATTATTTAAAAAAGCAAAAAAAGAAGCACGGTTGCTTACTTTGGCCGAACAGATAACTAGCTATGTGCAATACTCGGAGTTTGCAACAAAGAATAATGTGGAGGGGATTGTTCGGTTGAGTTATGTAATCAATGAAAAAAATCAATTAGAAGTGCTGGATATTCAAGGTGCTAACCTAGAACTGCGGGATTATGTGTTGGCGAAAATTAATGGAAAGACAGTCGCTGTTCCTGGAAGCAACAATAAAGTAAAATACCTGAAGTTGAATTTTAAACTTTACTGACTGAAAGAAGACCTTCCAAAAACTAATCTCTAAAAATCGCCTTTCCATCATAAGTAGGAGGTGTTTTTCAGAGATTTTTTTATGATCTTTCCGTGACCAACCTTCAGACACGGAACTATGAATACTGAAACCAAACGAATTGTTTCCCTTTTGCAGGAAACCTTTAACGGAGATCCCTGGCCTGGCCTTCCGATCAAAACAATTCTATTGGGAATATCGGCCACTGAGGCCATCCGACACCCCATTCCAGCCGGACACTCCATTTGGGAACTGGTCAGCCACATGACCGTATGGAGAAATTTCGCCGCAGAAAAACTGCAAGGAAACGCCCTATTCGATATAATGACGACCCAGGAAGACTGGCCGTTGCCCAGCATTACTTCTGAAATCGCTTGGCTAGAGACACTTTCAGGACTAGATAGTAGCCAGCATAAACTAACGGGATTGCTGGCTTCTTATAAAGATAGCCAGCTGACCGAAATTGTTCCTGGAAGAACCTATTCGTTTTATTATCTGCTCCACGGCATCATTCAACATGACTTTTACCATTTGGGGCAAATTGCTTTGTTGAAAAAAGCGGTGAAATAACAAGTTGTACTTACAGATTATATTTTAACGCCAGGTTGACGATGCGTCCTTCCTGCGGTGCCCATATTGGCCGAAAACTTGGTCTTTGTAAAGTTCCAGTCACGACCTGCTCGTAGCTTGACTGTTTGATATCGAACAGATTTTCGCAGTTGAGAATGATACTCATGTGCTTGAATTGCCGGCTAACCATAGCCGCAAAAAACCAATAGTTATTCACCAGGGTATTATCATAGAGGTATTGGTTGCCGACCCAACTTGCCTCAATACCCATCCGCCATTTTTCGGGAATGCTATAAGCCAGCGTAGTAGAGAATTTATCTTGGGGAGCAAAGGGTAGATACGTTTTTTCTCCTGATCCTTCGCGGCGGGAAATGGTGTGGTTATAGCCGAAGTAGGCCTCTATTTCTTTGTAGGTAAAACGCAGGTAAGTATCCGTACCTAGGCTATTTACACCGAAACCAGCATTGAATAGCTGCGTAAACCCTGCCGGAGTAGCCTGTGCTACAATAGGCTGCCGGATGTGAGTATAATAAAAAGCCTGGTCAAGCTGCACCATGAGGTTCTCGCCAATGGTGGTTTGATAGGCAATGTCCATATTCGTGCCTAACGAGCGTTCTGCCTGGGTGTTGGCATCTACTGGTAGCAGGTAGCGAAAGGCCGTCTTCGTTTGAATAGTGGCTGGGGTTATCAGACTGAATACGTTAGGCGTCTTATAACCTGTTCCCACGCTGGTGCGCACCGTCAATGCAGCAGTTGGCTTGAAAAGCAACGATAAGCGAGGCAAGAGGAAATCACCGAACTGGTTATGAGCGTCGTATCGCAAGCCTGCCTGAGCCGTCACTTTTTTACTAAGCACCCAATCGTCCTGCACAAAAAGCCCTATGGTACGGTAGGTAAAGTCTACCAGTTGATTAATATCGCTGATGCCTTTGCGGAATTGCTCCAGGGTTATGTTTCCACCAAAAACCATTGTGTGTTTACCCAAGGTCAGCACATCAGAAAGTTCGGAGTAAAGAGACATTTGTTTGCCCCGGAATACGTAATTCGTATCATTAGCAGTGCGGTCGAAAAAGCTGCCAGTTCCTTTGAAAGTCAGTTGGTGATTGGCTTGAAAGGCATGCTGCAAAGTATAATCCAGCGAGTGACGGGTATAATCATTTCGGCTGAAATAGCTATGCAGGGCTGTTGGTTCCTTGATCGCGTGTACATCACCCCCTTCCCGGCGTTCGGAAACAAAAGAGTACCCAAGGTTGCCTTTGCTTGTTTCGTTGAATGTATAGAAAAATCGGGGATGCACAGTAAGCTGGCGAATGAGTGGGCTGTCTGAAAAATCGTCTCCATTGACATCCACGGCCTGTTGGTCGGTAGCTCCGGCAAAAAGGGTTAGGCCAGCCTGGCCAAATTTCTGCGCGTAATAAGCATTCAGGTTAGTTTCCTTGAGCGAAGACCGATTCAGAATGACAGTCAGCTCCGGTTCACTCGTGGGTGCTTTAGAAATCAGATTAATCATTCCTCCAATAGCGCCGCCACCATACAGGGTAGAAACTGAGCCTTTGAAAATCTCCACTTGCTTTAGGTCCAATGGAGGAATTTGTAACACGCCCAGGTTGCCCGAAAAACCTTCGTACAAAGGCAAGCCATCGCGTAAAATCTGGGTGTATTTGGGGTCAAGTCCCTGCATCCGAATGCCTTGATTGCCATTCACCGGCGAAGTTTTCTGAATGTGAATGACGGATATATCGCCCAGGATAGAGGCTACATTGCCCGGCACAATACTGGCTTCTTCGTTCATTTCTTCCAATCCCAGCACCTCTACTTTCACCGGCAAATCTTCCAGCCGAGAGTTGGTGCGCGTCGAAGTCACCGTTACTTCGTCAAGCGATTGCGTGTCGGTAGATAAATAAACGGTGACTATCTGGGCAGGATTACTGAACGGAAGGCTTACCGATACAACTTTCGTTTGATAGCCAACCAAGCTCACTGCCAGCGTTTGACTACCGTCAGGCAAGGAGGTTATTTCAGCGATGCCACTGGCTGCAACGGCGGCGGCCAGCATGGGTTGAGCATTCACCTGTACTACTGCACCAATAAGGGCTTCTTTGGTAATACTGTCTTTTACGGCTACCTGAAGCCGATTTTGACCGAAGCTATATCCGGCTATGGTAAAAAGTAAGAGAGCAATCAATACTAACTTTCTGCGCATCATAATTCAAGGTTAGGTTTCAAAATAGTACGAGCCCAACCTACCAGTCAAATCTGTAGACAATTGGGAAAGAGAGAGGAATTGAAAATATTTTCCGAATTATAATCAGCAAGTGACCGTAAGTTGGTGGATAGCTTGAGAGGCAGTATACTTTACCTTTAACTGATACAGATTTCCGATAGATTGAACCAGCGACAGCCCCAATCCCTGCGTAGGAGAAGCGGCTGAGTTTTTGGCAAATCGCTCGAAGAAGCGAGCCGGATCTTCCTGTAATTCGGTGCCACTGTTCTCAAAAAGTAGGCGCCCCTTACCAATACAAATGCGAATATAGCCGCCGGGAACATTGTGAAAAATCGCATTTCGAATCAGGTTGCCAAAAAAAATGTCGGCCAGATCGGGATTCATTCGTAACCAAACCGACTCGATAGCTTCTATGGTAAGATTCAAGCCCTTAAAATTGATCATTTCACCCAGGTCATCGCTGATGCGCCGAACCAGTTGAACCACTTCTACTTCCTGCACTTCAGGAAATTGGTGGTTTTCAATTTTAGCCAGCAACAACAGACTTTTATTCAAGCGAGCCAGGCGACTCAAATGATCGTTGACCGCCCCAACTAATTCGGCTTGTTCTACTAACAGCGAAGCGTCTTGCATGAGCAATTCCACTTTGTTTCGGGCAATGGCCAAAGGGGTTTGAATTTCGTGCGACGCATTTTCGGTAAACTGTTTCTGATGCTGATATACTTGCCGATGATTGTCAATCAAAGCCATCAGAGCCTTGTTCAACTCCGTAAATTCGCTAATGGAAGTGGCTTCAAATTGAATAGGGGCATCGTGGTCTAGCCGGTATTGCCTGATTTGCTGGAGACTCGCGCGGAAAGGTTGCCACAGCCGCCCCAATAGCAGCCAGTTCAGCACAACCATCAATATGATTAACGCTATAAAAAGCAGCACCACATTGAATAATATCTTAGAAAGCAGCACCCGGTTGTCGGTTAGTGAGGCAAGAATGGTGAGTTTATAATAGCCCTGGTGGCATTGGAAAGCAGTTTCCAGTTGGCGGTACGGTTCCATTTCCTTTTCTAAAGGTTCAAAAACCTGGGTGTCCTTATAGGTTTCATTCAACGTTTTAAACTGGTCTGCCCTGATTGGCTGAAGGATGAAATCCGTTTTTCGTCGGCTAGAATCGTGCAATAATGCTGGATTCTGGTTGGTTTCCTGCATTATTTCGAACTTGCGGTTGGCTAGAAACTCATCTACATGGTGGTAAATGGAATGCCTGACTGAAAAATAAAATATGGCAGTCCACGGTATTAACAGCCCCAGCAGCAGTAGCAGAAAGTAGCGGGTAGTGATGTTGAGTAGTTTCATTCCTTCACCAGTTTGTAGCCAAAACCGTATACTGCCTGGATGGTATGTTCCGCACCCGCTTCGGCTAGTTTTTTCCGCAGGTTTTTAATTTGGGAATACAGAAAGTCGTAAGAGTCGTTCTGGTCGCTGTTGTCGCCCCAAATATGTTCGGCCAGCGATATTTTGCTAATCACCCTGGTTTGGTTGGAAACAAAAAATAGCAGTAGTTCATATTCTTTCTTTGTCAACACAAGCATCTTCTCGTTGACCGACACTTGTCGGGTTAGGATATCCACCTGAAGATTGCCCAAGCCTATCTGATTACTGCCTTCAAACTGTAGCCTACGCAGCAAAGCCTGTACTCGTGCATTGAGTTCAGACAGATGGAAAGGCTTGAGAAGATAGTCGTCGGCACCCAAGGCTAATCCCTTAATCCGGTCATCCAGCGCATTTTTGGCCGATAATATAATTACGCCGGTACTAGACTTGTGTTGGCGAAGGATAGTTAGTAAATCTAAGCCATTGCCATCGGGAAGGGTAATATCCAGCAATATGCAATCATACTGGTAAAGGGCTAATTTTTCTTCCGCCTCCGCATAGCTAGCCGCAATTTCGCAGGCATAGCCAGCTTTAGCAAGGTACGCCGTAATGCTATTGAGCATTTCTGCTTCGTCCTCGACAATGAGTATTTTCATCCTGTTTTTTGATTGACCCTACGAAAGAAAGATAGCATTCTGTAGAAATCATGGATTGCCCAATTCAATAGCGGCCCGCTGTCGAGTACCAGCCTAAAAGGGACGTTTCAACCTAAATTGATACGTTTGCCGATACGATACTAATTTACTTCTGAGTAATTTGCAACCTAAATTTTAACCTTTGCCTTGATGCAAGCGTAATTAAAGCAACAGATACATTTACGATATAAACCAAAGACTTAGTTATGGATATTTTTGTGGGAAGTCTTCCTTTTAAATTGAAGGAAACTGAATTGAGAGAGATTTTTGAAAAATATGGCGAGGTTGTTTCAGCCACAATCGTTATCGACAAAATTACCCGCCAAAACAAAGGCTTCGGATTTGTAGAAATGGCAGTAGATGCACAGGCTTACAAAGCCATAAATGAATTGGACGGTACTGAAATTGACGGGCGTAAAATCGTGGTAAATAAGTCTGAACCAAAAAAAGAGAAGAGCAAAAAACGCCGTTTCAATGGAGGAAATGACAGAGGCTACAATAAGGAAAAATGATTCAGGCTTCAGGAGATTCAATCCCTTTGCTTAATATTCATTTCAACAAATAGGATGTTTAACAACCAGAGCCACCTCTAATGGTGCCTATCGAAGGCCCATATGACAGGTGAATAAATTCGCCTTTGCATGAGGAATAAAACTTGCCGTTTCCAAGCAATATTGTTTGCTTGTCTTCGGTAGAAATGTTACTTATCTTTCGTTCCTATTTTAACCAAACCTATTATACTCCATGAGTAAATTATTCATCACTGCCTTGGTTCTATTTTCCGGCTGGCTTTATCGTACGCCCAGCAATCCAATGGCTACCCCAGCCGTTAGCCTCGAAAAACTATGGGAAACGGATACTACTCTGACTACACCCGAATCGGTTTTGTATGATCCAAGCAGCCAGGCGCTGTATGTAACGTGTATCAACCGCAAGTTGGATTCTACAAATAATACTAGCTTTATCGCCAAACTTTCAGTCGACGGCAAAGTTCTCCAAGCACAATGGGCTACTGGCTTAAACGTTACCAAAGGGATGGGCATTTTTGGTAAAAAGCTGTACGTAACCGAATTGCACCGCATTGCGATTATTAATTTGGCCACCGGGAAAGTGGAGAAAAGAATTGAGGTTCCTGGGTCTAAGTTCCTGAATGACATTACAGTTGACAAAAAAGGTGTTGTTTATTTCTCAGATAGTGGAGATAACAAAGTGTATTCCCTACAAAAGGATAAGGTTACTCTATTGTCAGATGATAGCCACCTAGCTGGCCCCAATGGCTTGTTGGCTGAGGGAGATCAATTGTGGATTGGAAACAATAGAAATGGCACCCTTCTACTATTGAATTTGAAGACTAAGAATTTGAAACAAATAGCGGATGGCCTTGGGGCTACAGATGGCATTGTTTCTGACGGCCAAGGCAGCTATTTCATCTCAAGCTGGTCTGGACAAGTTTTTCACGTAAAAGCGGATGGCACCAAAACCGAGTTAATCAATTCGGTAGAGGCCAAAATCAACACAGCTGATATTGAGTACATACCTGCTAAAAAACTGCTACTGGTTCCGACATTCTTCCACAACAATGTAATGGCTTACCAAGTGAAATAACGCGGGCGTGGCGGCTGTACAGATGTTTGTTGAAGGTCGGAAGCGTTTGAAACGCTTCCGACCTTTCGTTTTAAGAGGTGAAGAAAATAACCAAGCCGATTGTCAAAGTTTTACAGGATCAACCCAGCTTATTCCAGTGGCATTAAACTGCTTCCAAATAATGGGCAAGGCCTCATTGGCTTTGGGGTGGATGTCGTGAAATAAGATAATGCCCTTACGCCACAGCAACATCAACGTAATGACCCGATCAGCCACCTCACGGGAAGCTATTTTAGCATTCCAATCCTGGGAGTCAATATTCCAGAGCATAACCTGGGCGTGGTGGGCATTTAGATAAGAAACCATCTGACTATTCCTTTGTCCATAAGGCGGTCGAAAAAACCGTCGCTGTTGATTCTCGGGAATAACAGAGTCAATTACTTGCAAGGAAGAAGCCAGAGAATGCGGCCAATCTGCATATTTCTGGTGCGGTTTGTGGACCTTTCCATGCGAACCTACCACATTAGCACCGTATAAATCGTGTAGCTGTTTGAGGGAAGTTGCCTTCAAGCGGGCATTAAACATATCGCCCAAGATAAAGAAGATCGCCGGTTGGTTTTGCTGTTGGAGGGTAGTAAGGAGTCGGTCGGTATGCCCATGGGGAGCCGTAGGGCCATCATCAAAAGTGAGTAAAAATTGTTTGTCTTTTAATTCAAATCCAGTCAATTCGGAGTTATCGAGGGGCAGAATTTCGCTGGTAACCCGCGGGAACAGGGCGGCCAAGCGCATTTGTTCGTAGATATAGCGCAAATAAAAAGCTTTGGTTGCCCCGTACCATACCTTTAAAGCATCAGGCATCTTTCCTTCCAAGCTCTTTGCCCCTTGTACCAGGCTTATCCAACTAATGGGCTGGGACAGAGGTATGAAGTCGTGGCTAGAGGGCTTGGATAAGGCATTGAAATTAGTAAGCAAAGTACTTTTCACCTTACCTTTCCATAACTCAATGGAGGGGATGGCTACTTTTTCCAAACCCAAGTAGTGGGCAAGGCTATCTTCATTGGCTTGTTTGTCTTGCCCTTGTAAAACTTCAATAAAGACCAGCATTTCCATTTTCGAGGCAAAATCAAATTCGGTGACCGAGTTAATTTCATAAGGCCACACACTTCGACTGATCTTGGCAATTTGCTTAGGCCCCTGGGCAAAAGTGCTGAAAGCGCTCAGTAAACAACCAGTAAGGAATAAAAACAGGCGATTTTTCATTAGTGAAATAGGGTTTTGAAATAACAATGGGTCACGTACACACATGACCCATTGAAGATAAATACCAAAGATCTACGCTTAAACTTATCAACTCCTCAACTTATGAAACTCACTGCCTACTGGCCTAGTTTCTCTTTCATCCTTTTAATACCATTGTCATAGGCACTGTGTTCTTTGTGCTCCTTAGCCCAATTAAAGTTTTGTAAGGCGTCTGCCCATTGGCTCTGATTCTCGTAGATTTTCGCAATGTTGAAATACGAACTGGCCTGAATGGTGTTAACCTGCGGACCGTGTGCCAAGGCAATGGCTTTTCGATTGGCCCAAATGGACTCCGCTACCCGATTGAGCTTCTGGAACGAAAGCCCCAGGTTGCTGTACGCTTGCCCATTGTTGGGATCGAGTTCAATGGCCTGTTGGTAATATTCGACAGAAGACTCCAGGTTACCTGCCCGATACGTTTCTTCTCCTTTTCTGTTCAATTGGGCGGATTTGGCAATTCCTTCCTGAGAAATGACCGGCTCGCCCGACGCATTGTTCTGTCCCCGCATTGCCTCTAGTTTGGTTCTCACACCTTCCCAGGTATTGGCACTGCTGAATTGGTTAATATCGACAAAGGAGCCGTTTTCATCAATCATAAATACCACCCAGATATTGCCCGGCTGGTTAGCCTTCGGTACCAAATAGGTCTTGATGAGGGTATTGCCCACGTACACAAATACTTTAGCTCCACTCATCCGAGATAGGTTCGTGGTATTGGCCTGATCTTTATCCGTATAGTCGTGTACGGCATAGATGTACTTCTGACCTTGGGCTTTCTTTTCAATAGTTACCGTCTCTGGCCCATATCCATTCGTGTCGTCCACATCCAGATTGGCCATGGAACCAGTTTTATGATAATAGCAAATGTGGTTTCCCGGATACGACAAATGTGAATCGACATCTTGCGGATCGTGACTCCAGTTCAAGACGATGCGCAGGCCATCGAGGGTTTTCATCGTAGGGCTCAAGGCATAGGTAAGTCCATTGCAGGGGCCTTTGGTTACGAGAGAAGAATACCCTTCCTTTTTAATGATTAGTGTTACGTTATTATCGTCGACCCCGCCAAATGGAGAGGGAATGCTGATTTTTCCCTGGCTATCCGTGGTGGCCGTGACGGAAGTTTCTCCATTCTTTTGGAATATTACTTGGGCTTGCGGAATTACTTTGTCTTTGATGGTGGCACTTAATACCTGGATCTCAGTTTTCTGTTGAGCCAATGAGGTGGTTAGGCTGGCAAGCAATAGAAATGCCGTGAGATGGGCTCTTTTTTTCCAAACAAAAGCGGTCATGTGGTTCTTGATTAAGTTTATTTGATCGAGGGGCAATGTATAGCCAGAAATGGTAAATTAACTGAAAAAGGCGTACTGGTTCTTACCAGGTAAGAATAACTCATTTTATATTTTCTTGGGAGTAAATAGGGCGCGTTCACCTTAACTGAACGTTTGTCTATATATGTGGCCTATTTATCTATAAGCACTACGATATAAATAAACGACACAATGAATCGCTATAATTGCCTGACTTATAAAAAGTAATCCGCACATCTGCATATCTGCAAATTAGCACATCTGCTTACTCATTTCTCAAAACAGCGGATAGTATAGTAAATTGGTATCATTCATCGTTTAGTAGGTAGATCAATCGCAGTACAAATAACTATACCTATGGAAAAAGACATCGTTTCCCGCCAACAATTTATCCGTAGAGCGCTGCTTGGCTCCACCTTTATCATGTTAGGAGCAAGCTGCGAGACAGAGAACGACACACCTCCCAAAACCAGCGGCAATTGTACCGTCACCGATTCAGAGACCGACGGTCCTTATCCACTCTATAACAGTCGTGGCTCTTCCGTACAACGGGTGGATATTACGGATGGAAAAACCGGCCTACCACTGAGTTTAAATATCACCATCAAAGATGTGAATAATAACTGCAATATCGTGGCTAATGCCCGGGTAGATATTTGGCATTGCGACAAAGATGGCTACTACTCCGGCTATAGTAATGCTGGCTATTTAGGAACGCAGAATAATTCATCCAAGGTTTTTTGTCGAGGAATCCAATACACTGATACCGATGGCATTGCCAAGTTCACTACCATTTATCCTGGTTGGTATCCGGGACGGGTTACGCATATTCACGTGCAGGTGTACGTAGATAGTTCGCTCAAGCTTACCACCCAGATTGCCTTCCCCGAAGACATCAATACAGCCGTGTACAATACCAGCCTATACTCAGTCCACGGCCAAAACTCCACCAAGAACACCAATGACATGATTATCGCTGATTCATTAGACAATGAAATAGCGGCAGTCGTCGCCAATGCAACCACCGGTGGGTACGATCTTACCCACACCATTTACATTTCG
>JAZKGK010000343.1:0-5886 GCA_040385915.1 Bacteroidota bacterium | reverse complement strand
CTTAGCGATTGAAGGCCCTTTCAAATTTTATCTATCCAATGAAGATGGCTGGTGGAGTATTTTCTATTTTATTTTCCCCGGCTTTTCTTGGTAAATCCTGCATTAGCCTAGTCATTCTGTATGAAACACATATCAATCCTGGTTCCTAAAGGAGCTATTTTAGGCAGCCTTGAAGGCTCTCGACAACTGTTTACGCAAGTGAATGATTTTTTTAAAGCGAAAGGAGAGCCTGCCTTGTTTGAAGTGCAATTAGTAGCGCTTTCGAGAGAAACCCCAGTCAGTGGCGGCTTATTTACCGTCAATTCTGCTCTCTTATTAGAGGAGGTTACAAAGACAGACCTCATTATTATACCGGCCATTGATGGGCAAATGCCGCAGGCTTTGGAGCAGAATCGTGCTTTTATTCCTTGGATTATCGATCAATATAACCATGGAGCCGAGGTTGCCAGTCTTTGCTTAGGTGCTTTTTTGCTGGCCTCCACCGGCTTATTAACCGGAAAGAAGTGTGCTACTCATTGGATGGCAGCCAATGACTTCAGGCAACTGTTTCCGGAGGTGACCCTGGTAACTGAGAAAATCACCACAGATGAACAAGGCATTTATTCGAGTGGTGGAGCATTCTCTTACCTGAACCTTATCTTATACCTTATTGAAAAATATGCAGGCCGAGACATAGCCGTGCTTTCGGCCAAAGTATTTGCGATAGAGATAGACCGGGATAGCCAGTTGTCGTTTACTATTTTTCAGGGTCAAAAAGAACACGAGGATGAGCCGATAAAAAAGGCCCAAGAGTTTATCGAAAAAAACTACCAGGATAAAATAACGGTTGATCAATTGTCGTCCATTTTAGCCTTGAGTCGACGAAACTTTGAACGCCGGTTTAAAAAAGCCACCTCGAATACCGTGGTAGAGTATATTCAACGGGTAAAAATGGAAGCGACAAAAAAAGCCCTTGAGTCGAGCAGAAAAAGCGTGAATGAACTTATGTTTGATGTGGGTTACTCTGACACCAAAGCTTTTAGGTCAGTATTTAAAAAGGTTACGGGCTTGTCTCCGGTGGAATACCGGAATAAATACAATAAGCAATTGGTGGCTTGATGATTGGGAATCCTTTCTAGGGAATCCCAATACCTAACTTTACGCCTGCTTGTATGGAAGGCAACCAACCACCCCCGGTTTCTTTATAATAGGTATAATAAGCATCGCTAACAGTCCCATCAAATGTTTCAAACACATAGGTTTTGTATCTCATTCCCATCCCACAATACAAATCAATTATGGGTTTTATTTTGGATTTTGTTTTTGGTTGGAAAGATCTACCGAAAAGAAGCTTGAAACCAACTACCTGCTGCCTTTCTGTTCTCGTGCCTTTAAATCTATATCCTTCTATATTTTTATACTCGCAATCTTTCTTGTCAAACCACCAATACCGATAAAAGACAGTTGCATCCAAAAACAGATGTTTCTTTTTGTTGAAATAATATTTTGAGTTTAAGCCAACTGTGGTAGCATCATACATAGGGTTCCTGAAATTTTGATCTTTATATCCTCCTGCCAGCCCAGCTCCTCCGTGGACTTCACCACTATTTTTTGTACTTGGCCGGTAAGCTATGGTTAGTCCAAGGGTGTGACGTTTAAACACTCTTTCTATTGATAATGGAAAATCTAACAATACAAATTGTGTAGGCGTGACGGTGATTCGGTATTTTGTTCTCGTGGAGTCTTGTCCAAAGGATATTTTTTGAACAAGCGCCCAAATTATTAAAGTAAGGAGTATATTTCTCATAAGGAACAAGTATAAATACAATTGCTCAACTAAACGTCCTTCAACCAACCTTTTACCTTCTCAATACGGCCAAAACACCGAGCGCTAATTTTTCCTTATCAATTTTATGGGAAATGTTTTCCAGCGCTACTTTATTGATATAAGATTTGAGGGTTACAATGGCATCGGTAAACATCTGAAGCGGTTTTCATTTAGCTAGTTGCTCTTTTTATTTTAGCCATCGCTCTCACCGGGAATGTTCCAACTCCTTTAAATTTCGGCGGAATGGCACTAAAGGTAAAATCCTCTTGTGGTAATAAATGCAATTGACAAAGGTGTTCAACGATCAAGATTTCAGCCCCTAACAGCGTTGTATGAACAGGCCTGCTTTTGCCCGTTGTATTATCAATATTATGAGAGTCGATACCTACTAACTTTACCTGACAATCTCTTAAATATTCCGCTGCACCTTGGGTTAAATACGGGTGGTTGTGATAATATTTCTCCGTGTTCCAATGTTGATCCCAACCAGTATGAATAAGCACTGCCCGGTTTCTGATTTCATAGCTCTTCAAATGCGCTTCCGTTATTTCTAAGGTTTCGGTAAATGGCACACGAATCACAATACCGTCAAGGTCAGTAAAGCACTCCAACCCTATTTCTGATAGGTCTTTGCCATGTTCAAACCGGTGAAATGGACAATCGATATATGTTCCGGTGTTGGTCACCATTTCGATTTTGCCAATCTGAAATTCCGTTCCCTCCTCATAAAACTGTTTGGAAGTTTCTCTACTCAAATAGTCGCAAATGATGGGGGCAGGAAGTCCTTTGTAGGTAATGAGGCCATTCTCAATCGTATGGCTCAAATCGATTAAAATATCCTTTTCAACTTTCACTCTTTTATCCATCTATGGTTTGCTTTGATAAAACGTGTCCTTGCTCCAGTTGTCTGGATTGTTTAGGATATAATTCGTGATGCGAATCAAAAGTTGGAACATAAAAACTACCTTAATAACAATCGATATGGGCAGCTTCCTTCTCCATGCCTACGTAACGTAGACACGGAGAAGCGTATTTTCGTCACGCCTAAATACCTTACGTTTCCGTTACGCATAAGACGCAAGGCATCGCCGATTAATTGGTGTGGTCTCTACCGCTTGGTGAAGGAAGCAAGCATTTCGGGGTTACGAAGCCAATTAGCAATCCAGACAACCACTAATAGGATGGATGGGAACAAATATGATTCGCCTTGCGCCATATGGGTTACTATGGCACCACCTACGTAAGCACTTAGCAACAAAACCCCAAGGGAGGATGTTCTGGGAATAATGAATAAAATGATCGTAAGAAGCTCTCCTATACCAATGAGTAGCTCTTTGCCTGTTAAACCTAATTTGGCAAAATTGGCAGCAATTTCTTCACCGCCTTTAAGTTTCATAAAAGCACTAAAAATGAATAATGCTCCTAAAAGCCCGACCAGTACCCAGCCAGCGATTTTTCTTCCCTTTGAAAAGTTGTTTTGTTCTGTTGTCATTGTATTTAGGTTTAGTTTTTCTATAAAGTTGTGCAACGCAAGCCAGTTAGCAATATGGCTTCTAGATTGGAACAAAGTAAGCCATGAGTAGTGAATAATGAGTCCAGCGTGGAACGCAATGAATAATTACGTATCTAACTAAAAATCAATAATTTATTATTCACTAAATTGATCTTTATTTATAACTGACTGCTTAAGTAACACATAATAAAATTAAAAAAACGATGCTTTACGCCCAACAAAAAAAGCCTGAATGGCTTCCGGCTTGTTTTGTTAGATTTTCAAAGAAATTATATCTCCACTTTATCCGACTCTTTCAGGTTCTCAATTACTGTAAAGTCAATTGGGTGCTTTACCTTCTCGTTTAGCAAGGCTATTTCCAGCACTTGATGCACATATTCCACATAGTGAACCTGCAAATCTTTCAGGTATTCCTTTTTAATATCATCAATGTCTTTCTTATTCTTGACACAAAGAACCACATCTTTGATACCGGCCCGGATAGCGGCCAGAATCTTCTCTTTGATACCACCTACCGGCAAAACTTTGCCCCGCAAGGTAATTTCGCCAGTCATAGCCAGGAAGTCTTTCACTTTCCGTTGAGTGAAAACGGAAGCCAGCGCCGTCAGCATCGTGATACCAGCGGACGGGCCATCTTTAGGAACACCTCCAGCGGGTACGTGTACGTGCAAATCGTATTGATCAAATATCTTATAATTAATATTCAACGTGTCAGAGTTGGCCCGCAAATACGAAAGCGCCGTTATGGCCGACTCTTTCATTACCTCGCCTAATTGCCCAGACAGCGTAAGCTTACCACGCCCGCGACTTAAGCTCGCTTCGATAAACAGAATCTCTCCACCGACAGAAGTCCAGGCCAGGCCTGGTACTACGCCAGGTATGTCGTTGTTCTGATACAACTCACGGTCGTATATTTCACCACCGAGCATCTTAGGAATATCGGCGGGCTGAATGGTTTTTGGATATGGTTCGTTCATCGCAATGGCCTTGGTCACCTTCCGGATCACAGAGCCAATTTTGCGTTCCAGGTTTCGCACGCCCGATTCACCTGTATATTCCTCAATAATCTTCACCACCGCTCTCGGGTCCAGATTCACATCCTTTGGTTTCAGGCCGTGCTCTTCCTTTTGTTTAGGAATGAGGTGTTTCTTGGCAATCTGCGATTTTTCTTCCAGCGTATAACCGCTGAGTTCGATAATCTCCATCCGGTCGCGCAGGGCTGGGTGGATCGTTTCCAGGGAGTTGGCCGTGGCAATGAATAATACTTTGGATAGATCAAACTCTACTTCCAGGTAATTATCCATAAACGAGTTATTCTGTTCGGGATCTAATACTTCCAGCAAAGCAGAAGAAGGATCGCCCCGGAAATCAGAAGCCAGCTTATCGATTTCATCCAAAATAAAGACCGGATTGGCCGACTGAACCTTTTTTAGGTTCTGGATAATCTTTCCTGGCATGGCGCCTACATAAGTTTTTCGGTGCCCGCGAATTTCAGCCTCATCGTGTACGCCACCGAGTGACATTCTGACATACTTTCGTCCCAAAGCTTTCGCAATGGATCTGCCCAACGAGGTTTTACCTACGCCAGGAGGGCCATACAAACAAAGAATGGGACCTTTCAGGTTATTTTTCAGCTTCAATACGGCCAGGTATTCAATAATCCGTTCTTTTACCTTCTCCAATCCATAGTGATCGGCATCCAATACCTTCTGCGCTTTTGCCAGGTCAAAGCTATCTTTGGTAAATTCATTCCAGGGCAAATCGAGCAGCAATTCTGCATAATTGATGGTGATGGGATATTCCGCCGCCATCGGATTCATACGCAGAATCTTATCCAGCTCTTTGTTAAAGTGCTTGGCAACGCTTTCCGGCCATTTCTTAGCGGCACCCTTGGCGCGGAGATTTTCCACTTCCTGATCGGGTCCATCATAGCCCAGTTCATCTTGCAATACTTTAATTTGCTGGCGCAAATAATAGTCGCGCTGTTGCTGGTCAATATCCGAATGCACTTTGTTCTGGATTTCGTGCTTCAATTCCAGCAGTTGAATATCCTTAAGCATAAACTGCAAGAGCGAAGTAGCCCGCTGAATACCGTCATTGGTTTCAAGCAGTTTCTGCTTATCGCTCACATCAGAGTTGATATTAGATGAAAGAAAGTGCGTCAGGAAGCTTGGGCTTTCGATATTATCGAGCGCAATCTGGGCTTCCTGCGGAATTTCGGGGTTGAGACTTAATATTTTAGAAGCGGCATCTTTCAAAGAGTTAACCAATGCCTTCGTCTCCCGCTTTTTAACATCCGGGAAAGTCTCGCTAATAGGATTCACCTTGGCGGTGATGTAGGGATTCTCTTGTAAGAATTCCACTACTTCAAACCGGCGCTTGCCTTGAATAATAATCGTGGTATTACCGTCGGGTAGCACGAGCATCTTTAAGATATACGCTACTGTACCTACCTTGTACAAGTCTTCCGAGCCTGCCTCTTCTTTCGATTGGTTGGCCTGCGCAATAACCCCAATAATACGATTACCTTTATAGGCTTTCTTTACCAGCTTAATAGACTTTTGCC
>JAZKGK010000342.1:5782-7832 GCA_040385915.1 Bacteroidota bacterium | reverse complement strand
GATTCCTACTCATCAGCTTCCCAAATAGTTTCTTATTTTGCAAGCCAATTTTAGTCTGGCTGCCGTGGACATTCATCAGTTATTAGAACAAAACTGGGGTTATAAGAAATTTCGCCCTTTGCAGGAGGAGATTATTCAATCGGTGCTGGCGGGGAACGATACGCTGGCCTTATTGCCCACGGGTGGCGGCAAATCCATTTGTTTCCAGGTGCCAGCCTTGGCTATGGAAGGCATTTGTCTCGTCATTTCTCCGCTCATCGCGCTGATGAAAGACCAGGTGGAACAGCTCAAAAAGCGCAATATTCAGGCGATTGCCATTTACTCAGGCATGAGCCGACGCGAAATTGATGTGGCGCTGGATAATTGTGTGTTCGGTAAAATTAAATTCCTTTATCTGTCGCCCGAACGTTTACAAACTGAGATATTTCTGGAACGGGTGAAGCGTATGAACGTATGTTTGCTAGCCGTAGACGAGGCGCACTGTATCTCGGCCTGGGGCGAAAGTTTTCGCCCACCCTATGCCCAGATTGCTGATTTCCGCTTGCTCTTGCCCCAGGTTCCCGTCATTGCCCTGACTGCCACGGCTACGGAGAAAGTGAAGATTGATATTCAGGAGAAACTTTCCTTCGTTCGCCCCAATGTTTTCCAACAAAGTTTTGCTCGCTCCAACCTTTCGTATTCTACTTACCTGGAAGAAGACAAAGAGCGGCGCTTACTCACTATTTTGCAAAAAGTGTCTGGCACGGCCATTGTGTACGTCCGCAGCCGCAAACGAACCAAAGCTATTGCCGAATGGCTACAACGCTGCGGCATTCGGGCCGATTATTACCACGCCGGCCTAGACAATACCCAACGGTCGGCCAGGCAGGATGCCTGGATTCAGAACCGTACCCGCGTTATTGTGGCAACCAATGCTTTTGGCATGGGAATTGATAAGCCGGATGTTCGAATAGTCGTTCACCTCGACTTGCCCGACACTTTGGAGGCTTATTATCAGGAAGCGGGTCGGGCTGGGAGGGATGAACGCAAGGCATATGCAGTGGTATTGTACAATCCTGGTGATGTGCAAGACCTGGAAAGGCGGGTGCTGCAAAGTTATCCTGCTATTACGGTCATACGGCATGTGTATCAGGCGCTGGCCAATTATTATAAGCTGGCCGTGGGCAGCAGTCAGTTTGCCAGTTACGATTTCGACCTCGAAGATTTTAAGGATGTGTTCCAATTGAATGTTGCCGAAACTTACCAAGCGCTGAAACGGCTAGAAGAAGCAGGCTTTATTCAACTCAACGAGAGCTATTATAATCCATCAAAGCTATATTTTACGGTAGATAACCGCCAGTTGTACGAATTTCAGGTAGCCAATGCGGCTTACGATCCACTGATTAAGCTGGTGCTGCGAATGTACGGAGGAGAGGTATTTACTAACTTTATGACTATCTCGGAAAATGCGATTGCCAAACAATTGCACGCCTCGGTGAAGGATGTGATAGCATACCTAACCCGACTTCACCAACAGCAACTGCTGGTATACGACCAACAAAAAGACAAACCCCAACTTACCTTCCTGACTCCACGGTACGACGCCGCCGATTTGCCACTGGAGGTTCGCTTGCTGGAAAACCGTAAACAGCGCGATCTGGAGAAGGCGCGGTCGGTAAAGCATTACGTGCAACATACTGTCCGGTGCCGTACACAATTGCTGTTAGAATACTTCGGAGAAATAACCGATCAGACCTGTGGCGTATGCGATATCTGCCTTCAGCGGAAAAAGCTTGAACCAGACTTGCGGGAAGGTGCCGCTGAGCTTCGCGAAAGGATATTGTATTCGCTTCAGCCTGGCGAGTTGAGTTTACAAAATCTGGTAAAGCAATTGAAAAACGAAAATGAGAAAAAGCTGCTTCAGACAGTGCAGGCAATGGTCGGTGTGGGCGAACTTCGGTATTTAGCCAATGGAAACCTTGTTTGGGTACGGTAGCTTTTATTGACCAGTTATTAAAGTATGACAAGATGCCGGGTAGAAAATTGCTGCATTTATTACCTAGTATTGGAT
>JAZKGK010000342.1:0-5682 GCA_040385915.1 Bacteroidota bacterium | reverse complement strand
AGCGTCGATAATGCCTGTTTTCCGCACACTTCAAGCCAGTCAGAAGTTCGATCATCTTCTGCCCATTTGATCTTAACAGCAGTTTTGTCATTTACATTTAGACTCATCCTGGCGATGTATCCATGCTTTCATTCTTGCAAATCAATGCATTGGCGTGCGTATAGGAATGAGCAATGCCTATAAATGATACATAACCAACTAGACAACCCTTTTTCTGTAAATACATATATGAAACCAATTTACAAAAAAATCAAACGAAAGCTCACTCAATTATTGGTCAGAGTAGTGGTATATAATAAACACTATAAGCCCATTGGTTTTTATCGTACGGCGCAAGAGTATAGCCAGTCTGCTGAGGGAATGGGCGCTCGATGGATGGAGATCTATCCTTCCTACGTTTCAAAACAAGTCGTTCCTAGAGAACTCAACGAATCCTGCCTGTCTTATTACAAGTCAGAAGAAGAATCTCTTATTCCGGCCACTATTGTGGCTGAAGTGCTTCACGGTCGTGAATATCAGGATGTGTTATTTGGTGGTACGATTATTAGCCAAACCAACAAAATTATAGGAGACATTTCATACTACCAGCCCAATCCTGATAATCAGCGAAGAGAGCCAGTAGAAAAAAACAACCTTTTTAAGCAAAAGTTTTTCCAAAAGCCTAAGTACTTCCCTGGTGTCGTATTTAGTTGTGTTATTGGCTTCAATGGTAGCGATAATTATTACCATTGGATGTTTGATTGCCTGACTAAGTTGCATTTGTTGCAAGCTAGTGGCCTGTATTCAACGGTAGATTGGTTTTTGATGCCGGAGCCTAAGGAGGAATACCACCGGTCTATGCTTGACTTATTGGGTATTCCACCAGAAAAAATCATTTTTGAACATGAATGTGTCCATATTCAGGCGGATAAAATTATTGCTACCGTCACCGAACGGCATTACAATCATACTGCACCCTGGATGTTTTCATTTTTGCGGAAAAGTTTTCTTCGCCCAGATATTGTACGTGGCACGGGAGATGATTTTATTTATATCAGCCGCAGCGATAGCCACCGGCGCAACGTTGCCAATGAGGCAGAACTAATGGGCATGTTGAGTACCTATGGATTCAAAATGCTTACACTTACCCCTTTAAGCTTCGTTGAAAAGATGAGTGTTTTTGCCTCCGCTAAAATTATTATTGCTCCCCACGGTGCAGGCTTGGCAAATTTAACCTTCTGTACCCCTGGAGCTACCCTAATCGAATTATTCACAGAAACCTATGTGTGTGCCTGCTACAGTGAAATGGCTCTCAAAGTAGGGATGGATTATCACTATCTTGTTTTTGACTATGTGGATAGCAATCAACCCGAGAAGTCAGTAGACCATCATATACATGCCGAAGTGGATAAAGTCAAACAGGTGTTGGATATATCTCTATCTTCTTTTGCAGTATTGACTTCCTGATACCTGTATAAAGTCACAGTTTCTGATTGCAGCTATGCCTCTCATTACCGGATTTTGAAGGAGGCCTGTGAAGAAATCGGCCAATATTTCTATGTAGCAGCAATTGCGCGCCTATTATGAGCAGGAGGGAAGGATACTGGTTGAGTGCGGAGGAATGATGTACCTGGGAAAGTGCATCATTGATGAAAGCTGTCACCGTACTCAATGCGCGGGGAGAAACCACTGACTCTCCGCTCTTTCAAACCAAGCAATTGATAGCCAGTTATTTGCACTTATACTGGGGCGAAAAGCCTGAGATAATAGAGGCGTTGCTGACCTTATGAAAGACATCCTACTCATAGGCAATTTTTAAAAGCCCTATTTTTGCTTATCTTGCATGAATAGCCGAAAACAAGATCCATGGCCGAAAAATCAGCAATAGTAAAACAAGTCCACATCAAAAATAAACGAGCATCGTTCGAGTATCAGTTTATAGATACTTATATAGCGGGTATTATGCTCACGGGCACCGAAATCAAATCGATTCGGCAGAGCCAAGTCAATATGCAGGATGCTTATGCTATATTTCAGGGAGATGAACTGTTCTTGAAGCAAATGCACATCTCGAAGTACAACGAAGGTACCTACTATAATCACGATCCTTTGCGCGACCGCAAGCTGTTGTTGCAGAAGCGGGAATTGAAAAAGCTGGTGATCAAATTGCAGGACAAAGGCCTGACCATTATTCCGGTCAGGATGTTTACCAACGAACGGGGTTTTGCCAAAATAGAAATAGCTCTCGCCAAAGGTAAAAAGCTTTTCGATAAGCGCGATAGCATTAAAGAGCGCGACGTTAAACGCGAAATGGACAGAGAAAGAGACTAACGATTGAAGATAGAGCCGGGTTTGGGAACCTGGCTCTTTTTTTGTCAGAAATTCTACCTTGTAATTAGTAAATAATGAGTAACTTCGATGAGGTGTGTATAAGCTGACGCTAAGAACATTGTCAGTGAAATATGGCCTTCTGCTTTGAAAAATACTGATATTGTAAAACTAAACATCTGTCAACACTCGAATCACCGCTCCATGTATGGGTAGAAAAGTGTTAATTCTCAACCAGGACTACAGTGCTCTTACGGTTTGTACGGTTCCCAAGGCTTTCATTCTCGTTTACCTCAAAAAAGCAGAATTGGTATCGGAAGCAAGCGATTTGCAATTGCGTAGCGTTTCGCATACCTTCCCGATGCCCTCCGTTATTCGCCTTTTCAATTACGTGCATTTGCCTTATAAAGGTGTTATGCTAACCCGTCAGAATGTTTTTAAACGCGATGGTCACCGATGCCAGTATTGTGGCATGGGCGAAGAGTTGACGCTCGATCACGTGGTGCCTCGATCGCGTGGCGGACAATCCAAATGGGATAACCTCACCACCGCCTGCAAGCGTTGCAACTCAAGGAAAGGCGATTACACCCCCGAAGAAGCCCGCATGCATTTAACAAGCAAGCCTTTCAAGCCCTCATTCGTCATGTTCCTCCGCGATTTCTCTGGCCCCGTCGACGAAAAGTGGCAACCCTATCTAAGTAGGAAAATGAAGATTTTAGATTAGCCGTTAGGTTTTAGCTCTTAGTAATTAGCTGTTAGTGAAAGAGCTGTTAGCGGTAGCGACGCCTGGAATTAGGCTTTTTGTTGGTCTATTACAGAATAACTGACGCTGATTCAGCACTTAAACCTAACAACTAAAAGCTAACCACTAACTATCTACAAAATGTTGAGCGATTGTTCTTTGATCTTTTCCAGTTCCTCCTTCATTTCTATCACATAGCGTTGAATGTCCGAGTCGTTGGCTTTGGAACCGATCGTGTTGATTTCCCGGCCAATTTCTTGGGCAATAAAATTGAGCTTCTTGCCATTGCCTTCGGGGGTATCAATCACTTCCAGAAAAAAATCCAGGTGGGTTTGCAGGCGGACTTTTTCTTCGCTAATTTCAAATTTCTCGATATAGTAGATCAGTTCCTGTTCGAAACGGTTGCGGTCGAAACCCTCATCTAAAAGGAGATCATTGATGCTTTTCTTTAAGCGGTCGCGCACAGTTAGGATGCGTTGAGGGTCTTTTAGCTCCACCTGGTGCAACATGGTGCGTATGTATTCAATATATTCCCGAAATTTCACTTCCAGCGTTTTGCCTTCCTGTTCGCGAAACTGATTACAAGCTTTGAGGGCTTTTTCTATCGCATTTTTGGTGTATTCCCATTCCTGGCTCGCTTCCTGACGCGCCTCTTCCGAGGTAGACTCAGAAATGTAAGCATCGGGCATTAGTAATGCTTGCTTAAACAAATCCTCCGTTAAGCCTATGCCTAAGTTATATGCAGTTTCCTGCAAATCACGGTAATACGCTTCTACCAAGGGTCGGTTGACAAAAACCTTGGGCTTTACTTCACCGCTCCGTTGTACATCGATGCTAAGGTTCACCTTGCCGCGCTCCAACGATTGCGTGAGCATATTTCGTAGTTCAATTTCCTTGTCGGATAAGTTTTTGGGTAAGCGGAAACTCACATCAAGGAACTTGGAATTGAGGGATTTTACATCGACAGTTACGCTGAAACCTGCTACTTCGACAGTGGAGGTGCCAAAGCCGGTCATTGATTTAATCATAAAAAAATTTCTAGATAAAGGGCTGATGAATTGTGAATAGCGCCCAAAGGTAGGAATAAATACACATCCCGGCATTGCGTGGTACGAAGCAATGACGGGATGGATGTGATAAATCAATCTACAAGCCGCTTACTTGTTTGTGCTCGCCGCCGTCGTAGCGCTCACCGGTGAGGAGGGCTTTGGCCAAGTGGTATAGCCTGACCATTCGGCTGGCGTTGGCATCCCAGTACTCGGCTTCGTGTATTTTTACTTGCAACAGTGCAATGTTTGGTTCTTCTAGTCCTTTCGGAAACCAAGCTTTCACCATTGGATTCCATAATTCCTGCATTTTTTCCTTATCACGGGAGATAGAACCAGTGCCGGAAATAGAAACGTAGGTCTGGTTATCGATGTCGGCGTAGGCTAGGCTTACCTGGGCATAATGGTTTACTTCCTCTATTTTCTCCGAATCTTCTTTTGTAAAGAACCAAATGTTATTATCGGCATCAATGTCGATGCTTGCCATTGGGCGACTGCGTAAGACTCCGTTTTCGTCGACAGTGGTGAGGATGGCTATGCGAATGTTTGAAATTTTTTCAAGTAAATCTTTCAAATTTCCTTTGGGTGTTGGATTATCCATGACGGTAGAGTTTTGTTGATAGTTCTCGTTGTATGTACGTTGAAATGTAAGTAAAGTTAGTGAGGGCTTTTTTCGGGTTACATAATTGGTTTGAACATCGGAATTTTACCTTACTTTTGCAAGCAAATAATTCCTTCCACCCCTATGAAATTTGGCGTAGTAATCTTCCCTGGTTCCAATTGCGACGAAGATGTAATTTATGTATTGCAAACCCTGTTGAAGCAGGATGTAGTGCGACTTTGGCACAAGGATACTGACTTGCAAGGCTGTGAATTTATCGTGCTGCCCGGCGGATTCTCTTACGGCGATTACCTTCGTTCAGGAGCCATTGCCCGCTTTTCTCCCATCATGGAAAAGGTCATTGCTTTTGCCCACGAAGGTGGTTACGTCTTGGGTATCTGCAACGGTTTTCAGATCCTGACCGAAGCAGGCTTGTTGCCAGGCGCACTGCTACGAAATATTGAGCAAAAGTTTATTTGCAAAAACGTATATATCCGACCCAAAAACAATACTACCCTGTTTACTAGCGGCCTAGACACGCGAAAAGCGTATAAAATTCCAGTAGCGCACGCCGAAGGACGCTATTACGCAGATACTGCCACCTTAAAGCAACTCAACGACAACGGTCAAGTGCTTTTCCGTTACTGCAACGAGAACGCCGAGATCGACGAAGTTCATAATGCCAACGGCAGCCTGGAAAATATCGCTGGTGTATGCAATGCGACCAAAAACGTATTTGGCCTCATGCCTCACCCCGAACGTGCCGCCGACGAATCTTTGGGCAATACCGACGGACGGATATTTTTCGAGCAGTTACTCAAAGCCGTTCAGCAACCCGCTTAATATACAGCTTACAACCCGATGCCCAAACCCGGCCGCAACGGCGGACCGTAGGTTTCGAAACCTGCCGGGTTTTTCGTTTTGTCGCTACCAGTTTCGGAACACGGAAGGCAGGCTTCGCTCAAAGCGAAGCCTGCCTTTAGATG
>JAZKGK010000341.1:0-26216 GCA_040385915.1 Bacteroidota bacterium | reverse complement strand
TTTGTAACTCACTAATAATCAACGCTGACAGACATGTGTATAAACGGTAGCCCTTCAAAGGGGGAATTCGAGCGTCCAGATTCCCCCTTTGAAGGGGGGTAGGGGGATGTTTAGCAAGTTAAAAAACGAAATGTCCAGTAATCAGTTTGTTGAATGAGTGTTGTTTTTTAACTATCTGTATACCAGTATTTTATTTATAATTTGCCTGTATGTTACGAATGGGCATTTTTCTGTTACACCCTGGTTCTGTTCGTATTCTTCAGTTCCCTAACATTGTTCCTGCAATTGCCCAAGCAAGCGGATGATAGGAAAGCAAGACCGGTATGCCACCTCCTTCCTCTTCAAGCTAAATCAACGGGTTTTGCCAGTTCCAGATAAGCTGGAATTTATCCTTGTTACACCAAACTAAAACCCCGTATGATCCCAACTTTCCATTTCCGAGTAATGCTCGCGTGGTTAGGTATGCTCGTATTAAGCGCCAGCCATGCCTTTGCCCAGTACGACCCCGCTAGTTACAACGCCACCGATCCGACCTTTCCGGTTACCTATTCTGAAGTACAGAAAACCCAGCAGCGCGCCGATGGGTTGGCTATGATGACTGCGCTCATGGGAGCAGTAGCGCCCGGAGGCAGCTACACAATAGCACCGGGTGTTTACCGCCTAGCGGGTGGCTATTACAGCCTTGTCAATGTCTCCAACTTTACCATCAACGCAGCCGGTGTAGAGATTTGGATGGAGGAAGATGCCACCAAGAAAAGCTTGCAATGGCTTCGTCTGAACAAATGCACCAATATCAAAATCAGCGGCCCGATGACTTTTGATTCGGAAAATTTGCAGTTCATTCAGTGTGCGGTGCAAGGCTGGAATGCCGCCGATGGCACCATCGATGTAACTGTAATACCCGGCTACGACGTGAATTTTACCTACGTGTCCGATCAGCACAGACTTCAATTTAACAACAACATTTTTCACTACGATCAGCAGGGTGTCAATCTAACGCGGCCTTTTTTAGAGTCGTTTAGTAACTACGATGCAGCCGATCCTGCTAAGAAGCGACTCAATGTGGGAAGGGATTACTTCACTAGTGAAGGCAATCTTTTGCAAGTGGGGCACGTGATCCAGATCCGTAACAACATTCCTGGTAGCCGCAATCCTATTTTCGTTAACACCGACAACACCGATGTTGAGGTAAATGGCATTCAATGCTATTACGGCCCGATGTGGGCTTGGGGCTGGAGCCTCGGACGATTTGCCAACATCAACTGTTCTAACTACCGTCGCCCCGGCAGCAACCGCCTGGGTGGTAGCGAGGAGCCCGGCAACATGGACTATGTGGACGAACTGATTTACGACGGCTGTAACTCCGGTCCGGGTCAGGATGATGGTGTCAATGCCCTGCGCGGTATAGCCTGGGTAGGCGAACAGGTGAGTAAGCGGGTGGTTATTATGCACGTACAGCCCATCATCGGTGAGCGGATCTCTTTCTACAAAAGCGAAGACTGGGCTCCCGAAGGCACGGCTCTGGTAGCCACTGAGCCGGTAGTAGTCACCGATGAAGCCCAACGGATTCGCCTAATTACCCAGATGAATAACTGGCAAAATGCCCATGGATGGAAATGGAGACTAGACCCCAATCAAAAGCTATGGGCTGTGACGATGGACCATGATTTGAGCATCGAGAAAAACTCGATTGTAGACCGCTCTGGCAATCGGATGAAGAAGATCACGGCACGTAACTGCTACCTGGCCGACATGAACGTGCCCGCGTTTGTATTCCGTGGCGTGGATGAGGTGACGATTGAAAACAATGTGTTGGAACGTGGCCGTTGGGAATGTATTGCCCTTACGCCCTCTCGCTACTGGTGGGAAGGCCCTTTGCCCCATAACATCACTATTCGCAATAACCAACTCAACTACACGGGCAATAAATACGGCAAGACCATTGCCAACACGGGCAAAGTTGCCTCGTTATATATAGGCCTGGATGGAGATTACGCGTCTAAAGTAATGAACAACGTCACCATTATCGGCAATACATTCCGTGGCCAAACGGTGAGTCCCTTGCTAGTCAAAAACTGCAACAATGTTGTCATTATCGACAATACCTTCATTACTCCCGAACCCGACAATGCGCATTATTCTTCCTATGGGCAGGAGGTGCACGCGGCTATCTTTGTGGCCGCCGATAGCAACGTGACCATTTCGCGCAACCACCTCGTTTCGGCAACGGGTGCAACGCAGGCCTTGGTACAGGTAGGGCCGTACATGGACTATACTCACTTTGCCGGAACCGACGTGCCGCCGATTCAGCCGGCGACGCTGGCTGTTCAGGCAGTATCAGCTAATGTATTTTCCCTCACCTGGCAAGACAGTGCGCCGAATGAGGATGGCTTTATTCTCGAACGTAAGGTCAATGCCGGAGGTGCATACGTGCCACTGGATACCTTGCTGGCCAACGTGACTACTTACCAGGATACGGCTACCCACACAGCCGAGGACTATTACTTTTACCGCATTCGTTCGTTCCAGGGAAATAGCTTGTCGACCTTCTCGAATGAGGCGTCGGCTCGGCTTCCGTTAGCGGATGGCCATGGCGTGGATTTCAATTACTACGAGGGAATTGCCCAAGGCATAACGGATTTACCTGTTTTCGAGGCAATGACCCCCGTATCGACGGGCTACACGGCTAACTTCAACCTGTCAATGATCCAGATTCCCGAGTACTTTGGGATTGTTTATTGGGGCGATATTTTGGTTCCGACTGCGGGCAGTTACACCTTTTATACCAACAGCGACGATTTCTGCCGGTTGTATCTTGATGGTCTACCAGTGGTTGGCGTAGGTCCTTTCGGGCAAGATCAATCAGGCAAGGTTACCTTAACGGCGGGCTTGCACCACATTCGGGTGGCGTACATACAAGGCTACGGAGGGAAATATATGAACGTGAGTTGGGAAGGTCCTGGCTTTAGCCGCGTAGTTATTCCTTCCGCTGCATTATTCCGCTCGCCTGCGGGTGGTTCCACTGGCCATGGCCTGATTGGTAACTATTACAAGGGCGTTAATTTAGACAGCCTGGCCTTGCAACGGATCGATTCCCACATTCAATTCAATTGGAAACAAGGTTCTCCAGATCTAGCCGTGAATGCCGATAGTTTTTCAGTGCGTTGGGTCGGAAAGATCATTCCTCGCTACAGCGAAGAGTATACTTTCTTCCTTCAGTCTGACAACGGGCGTCGCCTATGGGTGAATGGACAGCTTGTGATAAACAAATGGATAGATGACACCCAGTCGTACAGAGGGTACATTACCTTATTGGCCGGAAAGCATTATGACATCCGGGTAGAGTATTTTGAAGCCAAAGGATATGCTAGCTGTCGCTTGGAGTGGAGAAGTGCCAGCCAAGTCAGAGAAGTAGTTCCAACGACTCAATTACTGCCTCTCAGCCAGGATGTGGATCAACTTTCTTATGTGGGAAATCCTCATGCAGTTCCAGGCATAATCAAAGCAGAATATTATGATTTGGGGGGCGAAGGCGTAGCGTACCACGACACCGATACTACGAATGCCGGTGGTGTCTATCGTACCAACGAAGGCGTAGATTTGGAAGTTTGCGCCGAAGGTGGACTGGATATTCAACAGGCTGCTGGCGAATGGGTTGAGTACACTATTCAGGTGTCTACCTCAGGCGCTTATCGCCTCGATTCACGGGTTGCTTCTGCCCTTGGCGGGAAAATACATGTAGAAATTGACGGCACGAACGTTACGGGTGCATGGGCGGTTCCCCAGACCGGTGGTTGGCAGAAATGGATTGACCTCAGCCAGACCATCAACCTGACGGGAGGCCAACATGTCTTGCGCTACTTCGTTGACAATGGCGAGGTAAGCCTCCATACCTTAACGTTTACGGGCAAGAACCTGGGCGATGGCATCAATGCCCAGTATTTCCTGGGCCTGAACCTGAGCCTCGATTCGCTGGTCTTGAGTCGTAAAGATGCTAGCCCTAACTTTAACTGGGGCGGTGGTTCGCCCGATGCTAGCCTGCCCGTGGATAGCTTCTCGGTACGTTGGACTGGTCAGATTTTGCCGAAGTACAGCGAAGAATATACCTTTATCATTACTTCCGACAACGGCAGAAGACTATGGATCAACAATGAATTGGTCATCGATTCTTGGTTGAATGATTGGGATATTCCTTACAGTGGCAAAATCACCTTGGAAGGCGGCAAGCGCTACGATATTAAACTCGAGTATTTTGAAGTGTCTGGTGGAGCCAACATCAGGTTTGAGTGGCAAAGTGCCAGCCAGGGCAGAGAACCCGTGCCACAAGGGCAACTCTATACCACCTTACCCGGCGCAATAACGCTCGAATCAGGCAGTATCTACCAATTAGGAAATAAGCACAGTGGCAAAGTACTTGGGGTGAAATCCCATTTGAAGGCCAACGGGACAGCCGTGATTCAAGGAACCGATAGTGGTGCGGCTAGTCAGCACTGGCAACTGGAAACGACCGACAGTGGCTATTACCGCCTAACCGCCTTGCACAGCAAAAAAGTGCTAGACATTAGCTATTCAAGCCTGTCAAATGGTGCTGCTGCGGTGCAATATCCCTACCAAGGAGCTGAGAGTCAGCAGTTCAAGCTGGAACCTGTGGGCAATGGATACTATAAGATCGTAGCCCGTCACAGTGGCAAAGTCCTGGATGTGGCAGGTGCGTCAACGATGAATGGTGCGCGTGTATGGCAGTGGACGGATCAAGCCACTGATTCGCAGCACTGGATGCTTACGCCGGTATCGGCAGCTCAAGCCCGCCTGGCTATCGCAGAAGAGATTGCCGAAGCATCCGTTGCTCCTTCGCTGACCCTATCTCCTAACCCGGCACGTGAGCAGGTGCAGTTGGCTTGGGACGGATTTAGCGAGGACGTTTTTAGCTTGACTGTGGTAAATGCACAAGGACAAAAAGTGCATCAGCAGGAATTGAAAGGCGATTCTTCCCTTTCCTTGACAACGCATAAATTTGCTCCCGGACTTTATATGGTCACGCTCCGTTCGAGCCAACAGGTGGTCACGAAAAAACTGCTTGTAATCTGGTAATTACCGAGGCATAAGTAGGGCGTTTATTCATTCGTGAAAGTGACTACCTTACTTTTGCCCGGCAACTGAGTCAATCCATTGACTGCCTGACCGACTGCTGAAGCAAATTCAGTAGTCGGTCAGGCAGTTGATTTGTTGACAATATCGACTTTATTTGTACTGGCAACCAGTTATAAATAAACAACACTTTCCATCTTTTTCATGTATCAAATAATGCATAAAAGCACCCGACTTCAATCCTTTTTTTACTCCTGCCTTTTTCTAGTCTTTACCGCAACCGACCTCAGCGCCCAATCTGAACGGCCTGTGAAGGCGATGGAAAAACAGTATTGCGCCGATTTAGGCAACGGCACCTTCCTCAATCCCATCCTGAGGGGCAACTACGCCGATCCTTCCGTGCTGCGGGATGGGGAAGATTACTACATGACCCATTCCTCCTTTAGTAATATTCCTGGCTTGCTGGTCTGGCATTCCAAGGATTTGGTTAACTGGCAACCAATAGGCAACGCCCTTTTCGAGCATGTAGGTAGTGTCTGGGCTCCTGATCTGGTCAAATACAAGGATACTTACTATATCTATTTCCCGAGCCAAGGCACCAATTGGGTGGTAACGGCCAAGAATCCGGCTGGCCCCTGGAGCAAGCCCACCAATCTGCACGTAGGTGAAATTGATCCCGGCCATATCGCCACACCCGATGGCAAACGCTATCTGCACCTGTCAGGCGGACACGTGGTGTCGCTCTCGGAAGATGGCCTGAAGGTGACCAGCCCACTCACGAAAGTCTACGAAGGATGGAAATTTCCTAAGGACTGGATCGTGGAATGCTTTTGTCTGGAATCGCCCAAACTTACCTACCGCAACGGCTATTATTATCTTACTGTCGCCCAAGGGGGTACGGCTGGGCCTCCTACTAGCCATATGGTAGTTTCTGCTCGTTCAAAATCTCC
Source organism: Bacteroidota bacterium (assembly GCA_040385915.1). Taxonomy (GTDB): domain Bacteria; phylum Bacteroidota; class Bacteroidia; order Cytophagales; family ES-bin-26; genus ES-bin-26. The sequence continues at coordinate 20,178 of JAZKGK010000341.1, read as the reverse complement.
CACCGGTCCCTGGGAAAACAGTCCCTATAACCCCGTGGTGCGCAATACTGACCGAACCAATAAATGGGTATCCATCGGACACGGTACACTAGTCGATTCTCCAGATGGCAAAGGATGGATCGTTTTTCACGGCTTCGAGCGTGCCAACCGCACCATTGGCCGCCAAACATTATTACTGCCCATCGCGTGGACGGCTGACGGCTGGTACAAAGTTCCTGAGGGGGCGGATCTGGCCAAGCCTATGCAAAAGCCGAAGGGAACAGCCTTAGCCCACGGCATGAAACTTTCCGATGACTTCCAGGGTAACACACTAAGCCAGCACTGGAATATTCCAGAAGGAAAAAACCAGGAGCGGTTCGTCGTTGCCAAGGGAGAATTGACCATGAAAGCGCTGGGCAAGTCGCCAGCCGATACCCAACCGCTGACGCTGATGCCAGCCAATAATTCCTACGAACTGACGGTGGAGCTAACGGCCAAAGCTGGGGCGAAAGGTGGGTTGCTCGTGTATTACAATACCGGCCACTACGGCGGCCTGGAGTTCGACAACCAGACCGTTTATCGCGTGTCGGGCGGTGGCAGCCGGGGAGAATCCGTGAAGATCAATGCCGACAAGGTATGGCTGCGGCTGGTCAACGATCACCACGACTTGCTTTACTACTATAGCCGGGATGGTAAGCAATGGGAGCGCATCGATTTTGTGTCCGAATTGTCAGGTTATCAGAGCAATGCCCTGGAAGGCTGGGGATACTTGCGGCCCGGAATATATAGCACCGGAACTGGTGAAGTAAGCTTCCGGAATTTCCAGTACCAAGGGCTCGATGAGCGGTAGTAAGGTCGTATGTATGCCCAAAGCGCCCGTAGGCCGGTTGTAGTTTCCCTTTGGGAAACCGCAACCGGCCTACGGGCGCTTTGGGCATTAATCACTGGATTATTCAGCCAATTCGAACTTGATGGGAAGTACAAATCGCACGGCTACAGTTTTTCCATTTTGCTTACCTGCATTCCAATGGGGCATCGATTTGACAACGCGTATGGCCTCTTCATCGCATTCCTTGCTAATGCCTTTCACAATGACTACGTCGTCGATGCTGCCCTCTTTGGAGATAACGAAGCCCACGAAAACGGTGCCTTTTATTCCCATCCTTACAGCCATAGGTGGGTATTTTATATGTTTACCCAAAAAATTCATCAGTGCTTCGACGCCTCCCTTAAAGGTAGGCATTTGTTCTACCACGAGATAGGGCTTTTCATTCTCTACTTCTGCCATTACTGCTGGTTGGTCAATTGGCCCGTCGAAATTAGCAATTTCTGAAGAGCCATCTATGGTTTCTACACCAGTAACATTGGCTTTGGCATCTGCCACTGTGGGCATTTCTTCCTCAGGCAATACTTCTTCCTCGGTTATTTCTGGTTTCATAAACGGAACCATTTTGGCAGTAGGTGGGGTAGCGTAAACTTTTGGAGGCGGTGGGAGGGTAACGTCAATGGGTGGAGGTAAAGCCGGGCAAACTGTTACTTTTGGCTTCGGAATCGCGGTAGCTAATGTTTCTGTCCCGTGCAGGTACTTGGCAATGGTTGGTATTGCAACGAATACCAGTACCAGGGTTACCGCAGTTGAGATGGCTGTGATGAGGTTTCGGTCGTAGGTTTTTCGAATTTCATACGCACCATAGCTTTTGTTTCTTTCTTCGAAAATGATTTCGTCTAAATGTAGGTTGTTTGCCATGTGAATCAGAAGTTTAAATGGTTGGTAGATAAGCAACAGGCCACCTAATTAGTTGGCCTGTTCATTGGATGTACCACCTATTCTCTTTCCATAAAACTTTCTGAAAACATTTTCAGACATGGGAAATGAATCAATAAATATTCGTTTTTTATGGCTATTTAAGTAGTTAGTTTCGGATTTTTATGCTCTAGTGCTGATAAATTCACGAGAATTAATCCCGAAGGGATGCCAATATTATAGAAAAGCAACCATCGATTACCGAACCCTGGAGGGGTGAAATAGCTGTCACCCTTTCAGGGTTGCGACAAAGGCATTGAACTTTTGGCTATAATCCTTTCAGCCCTTCGGGCTTAGCTTATTCCAGGCTAGCTTGAGCACCTGGACAGCATTGACATCCTAATGCGAATCAAGACCGGGTCACTACGTCGTGGCGGCGTACTGACCCGGATATGTCCTACATCACAAGGGTGGATATAATAGGAAATAGAATGGTTAGCCTAATTCAAAACGTCTTTTGTTTTTACTCAACTAATTGGATCGCTTCGATAGGTAAACTACTGAATGTTAGATGTCTTTGGTGGCTAGTGCAAACTTTAGTGCCTTAGTATTCTTCTGCCAAATAACCAAACGCTGGCCTTTTTTAATGGTTTGGCTCTTCAAATGATTCCATTTCCTGATCTCTACTACCGTTACTTTATAGCGGCTGGCTAGTTGCCTCAGCGATTCTCCAGACTTCACCAGGTGTTTAACCCGGCGTTCCATCTGAGTTCTGGCTAATGTTTGCTTGCTGTAGAAGTCCTTTCTCAAAGCTATAGCGGACGAGTCTAAAACCGCCTGCCGGTTGAGGGCAAAGAAATCTTTCCGGTCGGCGGGTATTCGTATGCTGTACCCTTTGGCATCTCCCGGTATCGTATTCCCTTTCAGGCTTGGATTCAATTGGTGCAGTGCTTGTCTGGGTAAATCCAACTGGCTGGCCAGTAAGTGCATATCCAGGTGCCGATGCACTATGATCGTATCCAGGGAAAGGGGCGTATTCAATGAGTCGACAGTGAAATTATACCGGGGAAACTCCGTCATTACTTGGTATAGGGCGATGAATTTGGGCACGTAGTTCCGGGTTTCCTGAGGCAGACGTGCACAAATTTGCCAGTAACTTTTTCTGTTTCCGCTGTGGCGTATCGCTCTTCTAACCATGCCTGGCCCACAGTTATAGGCAGCCAAGGCCAGCGGCCAGTTGCCAAACATGCCATGCAGATCTTTCAGGTATTTACAGGCAGCCTCAGTCGCTTTGTCTGGATCCATCCGTTCGTCGCGGAAGACATCCTGATGCAGGTCATAGTACCGGCCAGTAGAGGAGGTAAACTGCCACAAACCCATGGCCCGGCACTGAGATACTGCGCGGGGATTCAGATTAGATTCCAGGATAGAGAGGTATTTGAGTTCGTCAGGAAGTTCGTGTTTTCTCAAACAAGCCTCATACATAGGAAAGTACTCTGGCTGGCGTTGCAGCATTTCTCTAATCAGGCGGCGGTCGCGGACAGTGAAATGCTTCACATAAGCACTAATTATTTTCTGGTAGTGGGGAGGTATGCCTTTGAGATGTTTACCCTGCTCGAATATGCGGTATTCTATTCGATTGGTGGCCAACGTACTTTGGTCAGTTGGCGGCAGTGAGTCCAGCGGGTTGTCCTGCGTGTGTGTACTGTTTTGTTTTCGTTTTTTAGCTTCGTCGTTATCAAACGTCTTGCCATGAGCCTGTTCCTGCGTGAGTAGAAATAATGAACAAGCGAGGATGTTGAGCCAGTTAAATTTATTTTTCATATTCATTACGGAGGGCATAAAATATTGAAAATAATCATGGTTCTTCTCTCCTCCGTTACCGATGTATCGACTTTACTTGTCTTTAGTAACCGAAGGCCTGTGCTTTTCCTGGCAACTGACTGGTGCTGTATTCACCATTCTGCTGTTGCGTTCCAGTCAAGATGCGATTCACAAATTTTGGCCTTTTGAGCATATTGTTCTTGTGGTAAGTAGTTGTTTGTTTGATATTTATGCGCTGTTTAGGTGAGTGATGAATGCGGTATAGGCTTTCTTGAATAAGATTTTAGATAGCCATAGAATAAACTGTTTTGTTTAGGAAGTAAAAACTAAAAAACGTGCTTCAGGAAAAATAGTCATGAGTGGGAAGTCTCAGTGGTTATTGATAGTCACTACTCCCGTGCAGGCTCCTGGTTTATACGGGAGTAGATCTTCTTGGGTTTCTTTGAACTAGTTTTGTGCATTTTTGCTCATTTTCTTACGACTAGTATTTACTCTATTCTCTCTTGTAGTGTTTTTCAGAACGATCTTCGCTAGCGACTATAATTCAAAACTTGTGCTATCTTCTGTTTGCTCTGCTGTCCAATATCCATTCTGATCATGCAACAAGAGGCTAAGTTTCCGTCCGAGATTCCTACTGTTGAACAGCTCTTCAAGCGTTACCAACCGATGCTTTTTCGGAGGGCTTTTCGTCTGGTTGATGAAGAAGATGTAGCCAAAGACTTGGTACAGAATGTTTTCCTGCAACTATGGAAGAATAGAGAGACCATCGATTTCGGCCCTGCCATTCAGGGATACTTGTTCAAAGCCACCACCCACGCGGCACTCAATTACCTGGACAGCAATAAAAGAAAGCGCTTCCTGCACCAACAGATCCTGAGGCAATCTTCTCATGAAACTACTGGTGGCACCGAAACCCTGGCCTTTCAAGAACTGCAAACCAACATTCAGCAGGCTATTGAGCGGCTTCCTCCCAAATGCAAAGTGATTTTTTTACTGAGTCGGCAAGAAGGTCTTCCTTATAAGCAAATAGCCGAACAGTTAGACCTTTCGCTCAAAACAGTAGAAAATCAGATGGGCATTGCCTTGGAAAAACTGCGCGAAGACTTAAAGCCCTTTCTGCCCCGCGAACTGGTGCTGTTGATTTTGCTGCTTGCGCATGGCTTAGGTGCTTGGTAAAGAAAATTTACTAGCTGATAATCAGCATAATAAAAATAATTTCATTTTTTTTTGCTCTTTCTTTTGGGGGTAAAGCCTTTCGCAATTGCTTTATAGGAAATTGATTCATCGTCACAACCTATGGACACAACCGATTGGCAAATGTTAGCCAGCTACTTTTCGGGCGAGTTATCCCCTCAACAGGAACAGCACCTGTTAGAATGGGTAAATGCCCACCCGGAACATCAGCTTGCCTTTTCGCATGCCAAACAGTTGTGGCAAGCAGCCGACCAAATGCCACCGATGCCCAGCCCAGATACGGAGGCGGAATGGCACACCTTCCAAAAAAGAATAGCGGCTGAGGAAGCTCCCTTGCATCAGACCATAACCATCTCAAAGCATTCCATGGCATATTATGGTTGGGCGGCGGCGGCAGTCTTGTTAATCTTTTTAGGGATTGGCTTTGCTTTCTGGCCGAAAGAAGAGACTTTACCTCCCTTGGCAAACAAACTCACGCGTTTTACTACTACCGACTCGGTGCGAGTGGTCTATCTGCCCGATAGCAGCCGCGTATGGCTCAACCAGCACAGCGAGCTTTCTTATGCTACTGCCTTTGGCGAATCAGAACGCCGTGTCAACCTGCAAGGAGAAGCCTTTTTTGAGGTTCGCCCCGATGCTACTCATCCCTTCATCGTACAAATGGCCAGTGCGAATGTCCGCGTGCTCGGTACTTCTTTTGATGTGAAGGATTATACTGGAACACCTACTGAGGTGTCGGTTATGAAGGGGAAAGTAGCTTTTTATGAGGGCAATGATACCCTTCATCAGTATATTATTCTGTATGCAAACGAAGGAGTGGTTTTTCGGCAAAATCAGGGTCAGCTTAGCAAAACCCAGAGCGATGCCCAATCCCGACTGACTTGGCGCAAGCGAAACAATCCAATGTATCAGCAGGAAATAAAAAGACCAAGCCGCTTCCTGGCGGTGACTAATAGCTGGCGCAAGAATGCGCTGAATCAGACTATCCTGGAAGGAGTGATACAAAACAACGCTACGCTGGCCGGTTATGCCTCTATTACGTTGCGTTATACCGTATTTACCAAACAAGGGAAACAGAAAGTAAAGTATTTTACGATACACGAAGTGATTTTGCCTGGCCAGTCTTTGCTCTATAAACGGAGCTTAATGGATGTCTTGTCCAGGCCATCGCAAGTAACCGTAGAAGTGTCAGCAGCTCAATCGTATAACAATAAATAAGACAACCAATTTATTTGAACTTAATCATCCAAATGCTATGGAAACTACCTTCAAAATTCTACCCCAACACGCAGAGGAAATTCTACAACTGGCACATCATATTGTTGCTCGGCACGTGGAGAATGGCGCCAGTAGCCCTTTAAAGGTTCAGCACGTGGCCGAAATCAATGCCAAGGCTTCTGCCGCTCAAAGCAAGCATGCCGAGGGAATGCGGTTTTTGAAGTTTGCTCAGGAACTCTTCAAGGAAAGAGACCAGTTGATGGGGATTACTCAGCCAGAATTTACCCCTAAAAACATTCTTTTCTATATTCAATCGGTGCAAGAGACCTTGCTGGGTACAGCAGGCAGTGAGGATGAACTTACCCAATGGGGGTTTTCTGGGGAATAAAGAGAATAAAAGGAGGGCAGTTGTGTGAGTTGTAGCTTATCGAAGCAGACTTGATTTTTCGTAAACGAATGTCAACAAGGAATGTCAAAAAGCAATCGCGATTTTTTAGTTTTTATACTTCTGTTGATGGGACTCCTGGCCTTGCAGGTATGGATTCGGGAAAAGAATGGCTCATTTAACTGTATGAGTAGGACTGTAAAACACTAACGATGATGATTAAATTGGCTGATTTTCTGCAAAAAATAGAAACGGTATCCTATCTGCATTTTCAATTGTACAGCAAAGGCGAAATCCTTTTTATTACCTTGTGTACTTCGGAAGAACTAGAACAATACCTGATTAGAGAATTTATCCCTCCAACGGAACACCCACCTATCATAAGGAAGTTGGAAAAGCACAGGCGATAGTTTTTTATAGAGAAAAGGAAAATGAGTTTGGCGAAAAGTAGCTGAACTCATTTTTCTTATATTTACCTCGTCGCTTATGCCCACCAATGAAACATCGATCCTGAATAAGCTATTGATTGCCATTAAATTAACATTCGGACAGCACTTTGTGTATAAAGGGTTATTGCATGGCTTTTTTCACAAACCTACCTTTACCCAGATTTACCCCACCTATCCGGGTAAGATGATACAAAGTACGAGCCCTTCGCTGATCCAATTACAATCATATTTAATCAGTAAGAAAGACGTTATGAACCGCAGATCCGTCCTGAAAAATTTGTCCTCTATTGCCGCCGTTTCAACACTACCGCCCTTTTTGAAGGCCAGTGAGGCTGCACCAAATGCCCAGCCGTCCGGACAAGCTTTGCGAAAAATTGCTACCGAGGAAGCGTTCACCATTCCTGAAATAGCAGAAGCCATCCGTACTGTAGTCCGACAAGGTGGACCGAATTTGGATCTCCTTCTTTTGAAACAACTCTATGAGCCTTCCAGCGCAATACCAGCGCAGACGCCATCGGAGAGCAACCAAGTTTCTAATCGTGACCGTGCAGCCAAGGATATGTTGCCCAGGTTACTGGACCTGGATAAGGTGCGACTGGAAAACATGGACACCAATGGGGTTGATATGCATGTGTTATCGCTGGTCATGCCAGGTGTTCAACTGTTCGAGCGGACCCAGGCCATCGAACTTGCACGCCTGGCAAACGACCGGTTAAGTGAAGTGGTTCGTCGCTACCCCAGCCGGTTTGCCGGTTTGGCGAGTTTTGCGCCCCAGGATCCGACTGCCGCGGCCAAGGAAATGGAACGGTCTATCAAAGCACTGAAACTAAATGGATTCATTGTCAATTCACATACGGCAAACGTGTATCTAGATGATCCCAGGTTCTCGCCCATTTTGGAAGCGGCGGAAGCGCTTGACATGCCTTTGTACATTCATCCCCGGGCTCCGTCTGATGGAATGGCTGGTCCTTTTCGTGACTACCGCCTTGAAGGAGCCGTCTGGGGATATGGTATTGAGGCGGGTACACACATTCTTCGATTGATCTTTGGCGGTATCTTTGACCGTTTTCCCAAGTTGCAGGTGGTCATTGGCCATATGGGTGAAGCGTTGCCTTTCTGGTTGGGGAGGCTCGACTTTATGGGCGCACCAGGCGCGAGGGCCGGACGCAAAAACCAATTAAAGCCCAGCGAATATTTTCAACGTAACATCACCATTACAACCAGCGGGGTTGAAGATCCTCTGGCACTTAGGTATTGTATTGATAAAATCGGAGCTGACCGCATCATGTGGGCGATTGATTACCCTTTTCAGCCCACGACACCAGCAGCGAATTTCATTGAATCAGCCCCCATATCCGAAACGGATCGTGCAAAAATCGCATACGGTAATGCAGAACGAATTTTCAGGATTAAAATATAATGTCCTGTCTGGCTAGAGAGTTACACCCGTAGTATGAATTTGTCAGCGGTGGTAAACCGGCGGTGAATCAAAATCAGCCGGTCAACCGTTACAAGACTTAGATGCAGAAACTCAACAGACAAAATGCCGATGAACAGTTGTACAAACTGTTAGTCAACAACGTCAAAGACTACGCTATTTTTATGCTGGATCCCGTGGGCCAGGTACTTACCTGGAATGAAGGTGCCCAGCGAATTAAGGGATACTCCGCCGAGGAAATTATTGGCCAGCACTTCTCCCAATTTTATCCCCCGCAGGCTCAACAGGAGGCATTTCCGCAGCTAGAGCTGAATGTCGCTATCCAAGTAGGCCGCTTTGAAGACGAAGGCTGGCGAGTACGCAAGGACGGGAGCCTGTTTTGGGCCAATGTCGTCATTACCGCTACCTATGATGAAACCGGTAGCCTGATCGGCTTCTCTAAAGTAACCCGGGACCTGACCGAACGCAGGCGTTTGGAAGAAGAGCTCCGGCAGGCCAACCAATTTCTGCAGCAGAGCCAGACCCGCGCCCGGCTGCTGATCGAAGGCGTGCTGGACTATGCCATTCTGATGCTCGACCCAACCGGCACGATCACTACCTGGAACATTGGAGCTCAGCGCATCAAAGGCTACACTGCCCAGGAAATCATTGGTCAGCACTTCTCTCTTTTTTATCCGCCTCAAGCCGTCCAGGATGGCTTTCCCCAGTATGAGCTCCGGCAGGCGTTACTAGAGGGAAGGTTCGAGGACGAAGGCTGGCGGGTACGTAAGGACGGGAGTCTGTTTTGGGCCAACGTCGTCATTACCGCCCTCTATGATGAGCAGCGATGCCACCTTGGTTTTGCTAAAATTACCCGTGACCTGACCCCGCGCGTCCGCAACGAAGAACTCATGAAGAAGAACCAGGAGTTACTGCGGATCAATAACGACCTGGACAACTTCGTATACGCCGCTTCCCACGATCTGAAGTCGCCGGTGACCTCTCTATCTGCCCTAGTGGGGGTTTTGCACCGGCGTCTGGAAGGCCAACTGGACGAGAAAAGCCAGGAATTGTTGAAAATGATCGAAGATTCTTCCAGTCGCTTGCAACGCACCATTCGGGACCTGACACAAGTGGCCAAGGTGCAGCGCAGTACCGATGAGGATAAAGAGAGGATTATTTTTGCTGAGCTTTGGCATGACATCCAAGCCGATCTGCAACCGATGATGTTGGATGCTAACGCTCATATCGTAGCTGACTTTGCTGCAGAAAGCCTCTACTATGCCCGTCCTACGGCCCGCAGTATCCTGTATAATTTAGTCAGCAATGCGCTGAAGTACCGCTCGTCTGACCGCTTGCCGTACATCACTATCCTCACCCAGGTATTGAATGGGAATGTGGTGCTGGAGGTCTCTGACAATGGGCTGGGCCTAACCCATTCCCAGCAGCAGAACCTGTTTACGATGTTCAAACGTTTTCACCCACACGTGGAAGGCAGCGGGATTGGTTTGTACATGATTAAGCGGATGCTGGAAAACAACGGAGGACGGATTGAAGTAGAAAGCCGGGTAGGGGAAGGGACAATCTTCCGAATTCATTTTTAAGTAGGTTGGCCTTTTATAAGAGCTACTCAAAAGTAGACCAGTATCCTATCCGGAAAATTCCACCGCCATTTCATCTCTTGCCATGAGCAACCTATCCACCGACATTGCCAAACGTAGACTTTACGCCCAACAGCTATCTGGGACAACCTTCCGGACTGCCCAGCAAACCGTTGCCTGGCTTGGGGCAGTGCAGGGACAAGAATATGCGCAGACCAAATGGGGATTGGGATTGCGATTGCCCCATCTCAATGACTCAACCATTGAACAGGAGCTAACGGATGGAAAAATCATTCGAACGCATCTGTTAAGGCCTACCTGGCATTTGGTTTCCTCTCAAGACATTCGTTGGCTACTTCAACTGACCGGCCCAAGAGTCAATGCGGCCAACGCTTCCATGTATGCTCGACTGGAGCTGGATACGCCTCTTTTCAAGCGGTGTAACACGATTCTCGGCCAACTGCTGGAAGGAAACCGCCACCTTACCCGAGAGGAAATCAATGCCGAATTCAAAAAAAACAAGATAGAAGCGCAGGGACTGCGTTTGAGCTACCTGATGATGCGCGCTGAACTGGACGGCCTGGTTTGCAGCGGAATCAGGCGGGGCAGCCAATCTACTTATGCTTTGTTGGAGGAAAGAGTGGCACCAACCCGGTTCCTAGATCCAGAAGAGGCCTTGGCTGAACTAACCAAACGCTATTTTGCCAGCCGGGGGCCAGCCACCATGCAGGATTTTTCAACCTGGTCAGGGTTATCATTGACACATTGCAAAAAGGGAGTGGTTCTTACCGCCTCGTGGCTGGAACGCTGCCCGATTGAGGGCAAGGACTATTATTTTCCTGCTGACACTGCCAGTCAGCCAGCACCCGAACCACAGGTTTACCTGCTTCCGATTTATGACGAGTACATTATGGGTTACCAAGATCGGACGGCGTATCTGGCTCTCAAGAACGTCCTCACGCCCAGTCCACCCTTCGTCTACAACAGTATGGTTGTGGTGGACGGACAAATACTGGGAACCTGGAAACGCACCCTTGGTAAACAGGCAATCGAGATGGCAGTTGACCTATTCCAACCCTTCACCAGCGTTCAGCAAAAAGCATTTGACCAGGCCATTCACCGCTTCGAGGCATTCAACGGGCTACCGCTTAACAAAACCGGGAGGCCTAATTAGCTCCCGTGGCTGGTGCAGTCCCCGCCACTGGTAAGAATTAACTCATTGATTTTCAATACTAGCCAACTCTAATTCTATATTACCCCGCTAAACCTTTGCTAGTTTCATCGCAGTCTTTTCCAGGAGACCTATCAGGGTTTCTAAATTCAGCGGTTTGGAAATATAGTCGTCCATTCCGGCTTGCAGGCAGGCTTCTTTATCGCCCTGCATCGCATTGGCCGTCATGGCAATAATGATCGGTGAGCTTTTTCCGTATTGCTTCTTGAGTTGTCGGGTCGTTTCCAGGCCATCCATCACCGGCATTTGTATATCCATAAAGATCAGATCGAAAGCACGTTGCGCCACTAACTGCAGCACTTTTTCGCCATCAGGTACTAATTGGGGTTGATAGCCCAACTTGTTTAATATGCGGGTAATGAGCTTCTGATTCACTACATTATCTTCGGCAACCAAAATCTGTAGCGGGTGTTGTTGAGCAAATGTCTCGGAAAGAGTCATCGAGGGTTCTTGCTTTGGTTGGATCGCTTTTTCCTGTGGCTGCATGGCTTGCTGAATCAATTGACCCAGCATCGCATACTTCACGGGCTTAGTCAGTACCGAGGCAAACAAGACAGCAGAGTCTTTTTTGCGTTCATCGCCCATCGAACTGAGTAAAATAATCGGCAGGGTGGCATGCTGGGCATTGATTGCCTGGGTCAATTGAAAGCCATCCAAGTCAAGTATTTGCTCATCGGTAATGACCAAGTCGTAGTGAACCGATTGCGTGAGTAGAGCCAATGCTTCCTGGCCAGTCGCGGCGAGTACTGGTAGGAAACCCCATTGCCGAAGCTGGCTGTCGAGTACTTGTAGCTGCGTGGGGTTGTCGTCGACGACTAGCATTCTCGTGCCTTCTATACCAGTCATATCGAAGGAGGGATTCTTTTGCTGGAAATCTGTGCTGGCGTGGGTTCGGATGGTAAAAGAAAAAGTCGTGCCCTTGCCCACCTCAGTGACGACTTCGATGCGTCCACCCATCAAAGCAATCAATCGCTCGCAAATGACTAGTCCTAAGCCCGTTCCGCCGTATTTTCGGGTCATAGAGGAATCTAGTTGAGAAAAAGGCTTAAACAAGCCGGACAGTTTATCGGGCGCGATGCCGATACCCGTATCACGGACGCTGAAGACCAGCGTCGTTTCCTTGTTTTCCGTCGCTAGCGACTGTACGTGTAGAAAGATGTCGCCTTTGGCGGTGAATTTTACTGCGTTGCCAATCACGTTAATTAATATCTGCCGAATGCGCAGGCTATCGCCAATGATGTAGGCGGGCACGTTGCTTTCCAACTGATAGATTAAGTCCAGGCCCACTTCCGCAACTTTGCTGGAAAACAAGTCCAGCACTTCTTCAATACAGGTGCGCAGGTCTACGTTTTGCTCTTCCAGTTCCATCTTTCCCGACTCTATTTTAGAAAAGTCCAGGATGTCGTTGATAAGGCCTAATAAGCTACCTCCGCTGGTTTGAATGATGCTGGTATACTCGCGTTGTTCGGTATTCAAGGGGGTTTCTGCCAAAAGTGCGGCCATGCCAATTACCCCGTTCATGGGTGTACGTATTTCGTGGCTCATCGTGGCCAGGAACGTACTTTTGGCGCGGTTGGCTTCCTCGGCTTCGTGTCGGGCTTGTTCGGCTTCTTCTTGTTGAATGATCAGGTTGTCATTGATGTCCTGTAAAATTTCAGCTTGTGTTTTCAACGTCTTTTTTTGCTGCACCACTTCGTCCGTTCTTTCCTGCACCTGTTTTTCCAATTCTTTCTTCTGGGCATTGATGGCATTGACACGAATGTGGTAGACACCAATGATACTGCCTATCAAGACAATGATTTCCAGTAATTTGAACCACCAGGTTTGCCAATAGGGAGGCGTAATAGTTACTTGAAGCGAAATCCCCTTTTCATTCCAAACCCCATCATTGTTAGATGCCTTGAGGCGAAAGGTATATTCGCCTGGGTTTAGGTTGGTATAGGTAGCCAAGCGCCTGGTGCCAGCCTGAATCCATTCTTTGTCGAACCCTTCCAGTTTGTAGGCATACTTATTTTTGCCAGGCACAATGTAGTTTAAAGCAGCATAGCCGAAGGAGAAAACGGATTGTTGGTAAGACAGGGTGAGTTGCTGGGTTTGGCCAATGTCTTTTTGTAAAGGTGAATTCTTCCCGCCAATCACTGCCGGTTTATTAAAAATCTCCAGACTGGTAATGACCACAGGCGGCATACTTGGATTGTCGCGAATGCTATCTGGGTGGAAAATGTTGAACCCACAAGTACCGCCAAAATACATGGTTCCACGGGCATCCTGGTAACAAGCATTTCGGCTAAACTCATTGCCTTGCAAGCCCTCGGTAGGATCGAAGTTGCGGAAGGTCTGCGTTTTTGGATTGAATAAGCTCATGCCTTTGTTGGTGCCAAGCCAGAGGTTGCCGTGGGTGTCTTCCTGCATACTATTGATGACATCATTTGGCAAGCCATCTTTTTCGGTATAACTCACAAAAGTTTTGCTTTTCTTATCAAACTTATTCAGGCCTCCGATAGTGCCTATCCATAAAATGCCCTCATGGTCGAATAAAAGCGAGTAAATGGTGTTTTCGCAGATGCTTTTCTTGTTTGTCTCCTCATGGACATAGTGGGTAAACTGCTTGGTTTTGCGGTCAAACATGGCGAGCCCATCTTCCGTTCCGATCCAAACGTTATGGTCTTGATCTTCGCAAAAGGCAAATACAACGCCACTATTCAGACTGTAAGGGCTTTTGGGTGGATAGTGAAAATGGTTGAAGACCTTCTTTTTTCTATCATATACACTCAAGCCTGACCCATAATCACCGATCCAGATATCGCCCTGGCTATCTTTCAAAAGCGCGGGCTTGGTCCACCCTGTATTCGGGTTAGGGTTATTTAAATCAATAAGGTAATGAGTAAATTGTTCCGTTTTTTTGTTGAAGAAAGCAAATCCACCACGGTGGTAACCAATCGCTAACGAATCTTTATTCAGCGTGATAATTGAATTGATAATGGGCGTTTGAAAGGGAAGGATGTTTTTGTTTTCATATCGGCGAAAGGTTCGGCTTTTCGGGTCAAATGATACTAAGCCAACTTCTTCTTCGCCCATCCAGATATTGCCTTCCGTATCGCCAGTCATGGCCTTTATATTTTTGAATCCAAAAACATGGGGATAACAGCTGAACTTGTTTCTAAAGCGAGAGAAGAAGTGCAGCCCGCCAGCCCAGGTGCCTACCCACATACTGCCATCATTGTCTCGGTAAAGCGAATGAATGGAGTTATTGCTCAAGCTGCCGTAGTAATCGCGGGGGTCATGTTTTATGGTGAAGAAGCTGTTTTTCTCGTAGTCAAATACACTAATGCCCCCATTTTGGGTACCTATCCACAGCCTGCCCTCAGCGTCTTCGGCGATCGATAAAATTTCATTGTGGCAAAGGCTGTTTGGATTGAATGGGTCGTGCTTGAATTGCCTAAAAGTTTTAGTAACGGGATTGTATAAAGCCAGTCCGCCCGGTTCAGTGCCCACCCAAATCCGGCCTTTGCTGTCTTTAAAGACTTTATGGACATTTTTATTTCCGATGGTGTTGGGGTTATTGGGCTGATATTGAAAATGGGTAAAGGTGCGGGTTTGAAGATTGAACAGGTCTAGTCCGTTAGTAGTTGCCAGCCAAAGATGGCCTTGTTGGTCCTCCGTTATTTTGTGTATACTATTACCAATCAGGCTTTTGGGTGCCTTTCTGTCGTGCTGGTAGGTGGCCAAGCAGGTCTGCGTCAGCGGATTGAATAGGAACAACCCCGAAAAGGAAGCCACCCAGATATTGCTTTGCTTGTCCTGAAAAATGTCTGTTACATGCAGGGGCGAAGAAGTTACCTTATGGTGGAGAAAGGAATTATTTTCCCGGTCAAATAGCTCCAAGCCATTGTGCGTACCAATCCATAAGCGACCCTGTTTATCTTCAAAAATGACATTGATCGCATTGCTGTTCAGGCTTTCTTTTCTTTCGGGGTTATGCTTGTACACAGTGATGGTATAGCCATCATATTTATTTAAACCATCTCTGGTTCCAAACCACATATAGCCTTGGCGATCTTTGAAAATGCATAATACCGAGCTCTGGGAAAGGCCCTGTTCAATAGATATATGTTTGAATTTGATGTCGACTGACTGGGCTTTCATGAGATGGGCACCCAATTGTATAATCAATATAAAAAGACAGGCTGCTCTCATACGATCAAGGCTAATAATATCATGAACAAGTTAGGCAAAAGTTACGGCTTGATTGCAACAATGCCTTGAGTACCCTATTTCATCATTGTACAGACGCGATGCCTCGCGTCTTATCCGCCTCGCACGACTAAATAACTGGTACGTCAAGGCGGTTTTCTGGTGTAAAAAGATATCCTTGTAAATTACGCTGCGATAACCAATTGATCGGCTTTTCCATTCGCGCCGCTAGAAGATATTTACTGGACTTTTATCTATCAGGCCAAGCGCAATGAGCAGGGGAATGTAGATGGCATTATGTTATTTGCTTATGAGGTGACTGACCAGGTGCGGGCCCGCCAAAAGGTTGAAACCAATGAAAGACATTTGCAAACCCTTACGGAAGACCTAGCCTACGCTCTGCTCCCTATGCCAGCAAGCAGCATCCCTTCGGGATTCATCCAACGTCATTGCTGCTTTGGCCAAGATCGGAATTCAGCAAAGAAACCTATTCAAGCTGATCCCAAAAATTTAGTGACTTCGTGCTCCAACGTGTTTATATTAAGGCCTATGCACATCTATGTATTTGGTGCGTTCATGGTCATTTTTCCTTGCTTCCTGAAATAGCTCGCCTACTTTCTGCACGTCAAAGAGGAGCTCTGCATTCGTATTAGACAGAAATGCCACGACGATCCGGCTCTTGGGATACAGCATGAGATGCGCACTTCCGTAAGCCATGTTACTGCTTTGGTAGTAAAACAAACGACCTTTCTTGTCCTTCAACAGATGCCAACCCATGCCATACTGCGTTAGATTGCCGTCTTTGGTAGTCTGACTGGTAAAGAGTTGTTTGACAATGGCTTTTTTAAAGTGCTTACGAGGTGCCTGAAGTAACTGATTGCCATATTTTAGTAAATCTTCGGCTGTAGAAAGAAGTCCCGAAGAAGGAAATGTATGGCTGAAATTTTGTTTGGCAGCTTCTGCCCCTATTTCGACATAGCATTGGCTGCGATTAGGAATGAGGCTATCGGCTACCTCTCCATAGGTATTGGCCATACCCATGGGCTTCCATATCTCCTCCTTCATGTAGGAAAGATAGTTCTTCCCAGCAGCGCCTTCAATTACGGCTCCGATCAGATCCCAGCCAGCCGAGGCGTGTGCGTAGTGCGTGTTCGGCTCATACATGAGAGAATCCTGGCTGAAAACACTGATTGCCTCAGTGGCATTTCGAAAGGTTAGCGTTGAGGCCAGGATGGTCGTATCGGTAGTTTCGTGCGAACGCAGGCCTGCCAAATTCCCCGCTAGCTGGCGGGTAGTGAGGGGATACCGTTTGACTGGGAAGGCGGGTGCATACTGTTGAATGGGCGCATCCAGGTTGAGCTTGCCTTTGCTTACTAATTTGGCCAGTGCTGCCGACGTAAGCGCGGAAGAAACACTGCCAAGCCGAAAACGGGACTGAGTTGTTGTCAATAGCTGCTCACGCAAATCGGAAAAACCATAGGCTTCCGACATGACCGTTTTGCCCTTCACCGCCACCGCTAGCTGCATACCCACAATGTCTTTTTCATTCATATAAGTCGTAGCCATCTGGCGCGCAAGGCAAGGAGCCTCACGGGTATAGCAAGGCGTTGATTCGGCTCGGACAATCTCCGGGATTTGCTTCCGTTTCTGACCTTTCTTGCTAATCCGATCAGAAACAAACAACCGAGCTGTCAGGATGGCTTCTGATCGTTTCCATTCCCCTTGACTATTGCTGCGGGCATAACAGACATATTTGTCCAGCGAGGCAGCATCCATGGACGTTCCAAACCAAACGCCTTCGGCAAATCCAGTCAGGGTGGTATAAGCGGTTTTTACCCCGTCTACTACCGCACTATCTACCTTTGTCATGCTGCTATTCTTGGTTTGGAATTGGCTTACCCTGCCTAATAATTTTTGACGGGCCTCTTTATCCATGAGCCACTCAAAGGCCAGGAAAAAGGGCATCTTCATAATCGGAATGTTGTAAGACGAAAGGTCTACTGAGATCCAGCCATTGGGTTTATTAGAGGTAATCAGGACGCTTTCGTTCAATAGGTCTTTGCCCGGCTTACCGGTTATAGAGTCCATGTCATAGAGCCTGACCCGTACTTTAATGCTGTCCAGCGAGTTGATGGCAATCCGTAAATAAGCTTCTTTTGGAAAGATTGGTGGAAGCAAGCCTGCTGGAAAACCCGGGCTTTTGGCATCGATCAACAAGGCCATGGCGGCACCGGCAGAGGTAGAATCACCGTGCAAAGTACCAATGGTCTGCAAGCGGTTTCCTAGCTTGGCCGTAATCACTTTACTGGCTTTTGCTTTTACTACTACCTCGTCAATGGAAATGGCAACCTCGATCAAATAAATCATGTTACTCTGCCCCAGCAAGGACTCTACCGGAATCGTCTTACTTTTGTAGCCCAAGGCCGAAAAAAGTATGGCGTTCTTTTGATACTGGGCGGGCACTTTAATGGAAAAACTTCCATCGGCATTGGATATCGTGCCCACCGATGTCATAGGAATGCCAATATTGACATACGCCACCGGTTGGTTGTCTTGTTTGTTAACGATTTTTCCTTGAATTTCAACCTGACCAAAGGAATGGTAAGTAGATAGAAGTAGAAATAACAGGATGAAATGAGCAGGACGAAGCCTCGCAAAAAAGAAGAATCTACAACAGTTCATAAGAAGAGGATGAAGTAAGTAAAACAAGGCAGGGCTAATCCAATACTTGTTACTAGGTGTTAGGTTTATGGTCGCAAGTAGGATTATTTTCACCTATATTGCTATATTTTCAGGTAGAAATATGCTTTTTTTATACGCCACTTTTTCCTAACAGCACAGACATCAGGTCTGGCATCTTTATTATAGATACACCATGGATACATTTTCCTCTGCAACTTTATTTCATATTGTCAGGAAGCAAGATTGGCTTTCGGGTGAAGACAAACCTTATTATAAGCCAGAATCGTTGGAGAAGGAAGGTTTTATTCATCTTTCGACCAGGGAGCAGGTGATTGAAACGGCGCGTGTGTACTATAAAGGGGCAATGGATTTGCTCTTACTGGAAGTCGAAATTTCCCATGCTGATCCTGTCCTAAAGTGGGAAAGTGTGCCCAGAAGCGAGACTGCTTTCCCTCATTACTACGGAGAACTTCCCAGAACCTTTGTGAAAAAAGTGTATCATTTTAAGCCTAACCACATCGGAGATTTTACTTTTCCCAGCGAGCCGTAGTGAGAGAATACACGGCCATCCAAGGAATGTAGCTAAAGCTTTACCGGATGGAATCAAGTGAACTGTAGGGATGTTAGCTACAACACTGTAGCCAACGAAGTGAGGTTGCTGGCTATCTTTATGCCAGCCTTTTTTACTGAAGCACTGTTAATTTCGATCTTTATTTTGCCATCCACTATAACCAGGTTAACAGTGCTTCCCTTCAGACCCCAGCCCTCATGTTCGGTACAGATCAGCACATCTTTATTGCCCCAATAAGCAAGAATGTTATCCAGGTCAACTTTGGTGGAATAGGGAATAAAGAGGATATTACAATATCGAATGTCGGCGGCATTGGCATAATTTACTATACTAATGCTTTGATTTCCAATCTTTTTGTCTTGATAGCTTTTTGCAAAGGTTTCAGCTATCGACTTGTTTCCCAAAATCCCGATGACTAAATTTCCTGAGCTATGAATGGCGCTCCACTGCGTATATTTTGCAATATTGTAAACAAATAGAGATTGGAACTTGTAGTCTAAGGTTTGACCAAATGCGGTGGCATGATACCCAAGTAATAAAATGGTTAGAAAGAAAAACACCCTATTCATAATCTTTGAAGTTTTAATTCCGTCTTTGATGAAATTGCTTTTCTTTAATACTTCAGCATATTGTTTTTCGCTTAACGTCGATTAACACTGGTAAAATAAGCTCGTCTATAGGGCGAGAATTACTGGATTAACCTTCCCTTACCAAAGATAAGACCTATTAGTTTCTCTAGGCAGGTAGCTGCGACACAGTTCTTTAGCCAAGCGCATGTGGCATGTAATCTTAATAGTAGTATTTGAAAAATGGAATAGAAAACAATTTGAAAAAGGATAATTAGAACATATATCTTTTACTGAATTGTATTATTAATTTTGAGGAATGAATGGCAAAGAGAAGTACATCAACCCCTTTACTGACTTTGGCTTTAAGAAGCTGTTCGGCACCGAATTCAACAAAGAGCTTTTAATCGACTTTTTGAACCAGGTGTTGGGGGATCGGGAACAAGTTCGTGATCTCACGTATCTGAACACAGAACATCAGGGTAAAACTGAAACCGAACGGAAAGCCATCTTCGATTTATACTGTGAGAATGACCAAGGCGAGAAGTTTATCATTGAAATTCAAAACGTTAAGCAACAGTTTTTCAAGGATCGCAGTATCTTCTACGCTACGTTCCCAATTCAGGAACAAGCCATTAAGAGTCGGAAGTGGGATTATCACTTAAAGGCCGTGTATACCATTGGTATCCTCAATTTCAACTTCCCAGATGCGATTGGGCAAGAGCGTTATTTGCGGGAAGTGCAGTTGCTCGATACCCAAACGTTGGAAGTTTTTTATGACAAACTAACCTTTATTTACCTGGAAATGCCTCGCTTTCAGAAAAAAGAGGAGGAATTGGAAACCCATTTCGACAAATGGATGTATGTGCTAAAGAACCTACCTAGGTTGCAGAATCGTCCTCAGCGGCTGCAAGAAAAGGTGTTTGAGAAATTATTTAGTGAAGCCGAATTAATCAAATTAACGCCTGAAGAAATGAGAACTTACCAAGAAAGTTTGAAAGCTTATCGCGACAACAAGAACACCATGGATTATGCCATTAAAATTGCCGTAGAAGAAGCACAACAGGAAGCCAGACAGAAAGGACTGCAAGAAGGAAGGAAGGAAGGAAGGAAGGAAGGAAGG
>JAZKGK010000340.1:0-2310 GCA_040385915.1 Bacteroidota bacterium | reverse complement strand
TGTGGTTGTCGTCAACGATCAGCACGCGTTTGCCTTCCAAACCGCCCAGGTTGCAATACACATATTGGCGGGTAGGTTGCTGACTGGCTTGGGTGAACATGGTGAAACTAAAGGTGGTGCCTTGACCGGGCTGGCTCGCTACGTCTATGTGTCCCCCCATGAGCGCCACTAACTTCTCGCTAATGGCTAGCCCCAACCCTGTGCCGCCGTACTGGCGGGTAGTCGAGGAATCCACTTGCGAAAAGGCTTTGAACAAGCGCGAGAGCTTATCGGCCGGAATGCCAATGCCCGTATCCCGGATGTGGAAAGTCAATTCCAAGTCCGTCGAATCGGGCAAGGGCTGGCTTTCTACGTGGACGAAGATTTCCCCTTGCTTGGTAAACTTGATGGCATTGCCCACCAGGTTGATTAAGATCTGGCGCAAACGCAGACTGTCACCGATGATTTGGGCGGGCACCTGGTGGTCCATCTGATAAACCAAGTCCAGGCCAATCAGGGCGGCTTTGGCGGCAAACAGGTCCAGTACATCTTCTAGGCACTGGCGCAGGTCAAAATCGTGCGCTTCCAGCTCCATCTTCCCCGATTCGATTTTAGAAAAGTCCAGGATGTCGTTGATAACGCCCAGCAAGCTTTCCCCGCAGTTGCTGATGGTATCGGCGTATTCGCGTTGTTCGGTATTCAAGGGCGTTTCCAGCAGCAGGGAAGCCATACCGATGACCCCGTTCATAGGCGTGCGGATTTCGTGACTCATGGTGGACAGGAAGATGCTTTTGGCCTGGTTGGCTTGTTCGGCCAGTTGGCGGGCTTGATCGGCGGCTTCGCGTTCACTGGCAATCTCCTCTTTCTGTTCTTCTAATTCTTCATTAATAAATTGCAGAAAATCAGTCTGGGCTTGCAATTCCTCCTTCTGCATCATCACTTCGGCGGTTCTTTCCAAGACCAGGTTTTCCAGCTCTACTTTCTGCGCCTTGATGGCATTGATGCGGTAGAGATAAAAAGAAAGTGCTCCGCCAATGATGATGAAGGTAAGCAGGCATCGAAACCACCAGGTCTGCCAAAAGGGCGGCGTAATGGTGATTTGAATGGCCGTGCCTTGCTCATTCCACAGGCCATCATTATTGGAAGCCTTCACGCGGAAGGTATAGGTGCCGGGGTCGAGGTTGGTATAGGTAGCCGCGCGTTTGTTGCCCACATAATTCCAGTCCTTGTCGAAGCCTTCCATCTTGTAGGCGTACTGGTTATTGGCGCTAAAAATGTAATTAAGTGCCGTAAATTCCAGCGTAAAAACCGACTGTTTATAGGAAAGAACCAATTCTTTGGTCTCTGAAATATGCTTTTCCAGGGGCGAATCCTGGCTACTCAGGCTTACGGGTTTATTGAAGATGAGCAGGTCAGTGATAAAAACTGGCGGAATATAGGCATTGTCTTTTATGCTGTCGGGGTGGAAAACATTAAACCCATTATTGCCACCAAAGATCATTTCGCCCTTGCTGGTTTTACAATAGGCGTGGGTAATGAAATCACTTCCTTGCAAACCGTCGTCGATGCTAAAGTTTCGGAATTTTTTAGTTCGGGTATCAAACTTCGATAAGCCTTTATTGGTCGTTAACCATAAGTTGCCTTTGTCATCGGCGAGCAAGCCCGACACCACTTCATTGGCCAAGCCTTGTTTGGTGCTATAGGTAGTGTAAACCTTAGTCGTTGGATCCAGGTGTTTTAAACCCAAATTAGTCCCCAGCCACAGATTTCCCTGTTTGTCTTCGGCAACCGAAGAGCAGAAAAATGGAATGTAGGCTTTTTTTACCGGGTCGAAGAATTTATATCGAATAAAGCGGCCTGTCTTTGTGTCTAACTGATTACAGCCTTCATTCGTACTCACCCATAATTGACCTCGCGTATCTTCAAAAACATCAACGATCCAATTGCTGTTGATGGAAGTCGTATCGTTTTTGTGGTATTGGTAGTGCTTGAATTTTTTGGTTTCCCAGTTAAAAAGATTTAATCCGCCCGCCCAGGTTCCCACCCAAAGATTACCTTTCCGGTCTTCGTACACGGCACTTACGTCAAGCTCACTCACGGTGGCAGAGTCGTGGCTGTCATGGCGGTAATGCTCAAAAGTGCCAGGAACGGACAACATTTTGCTGACGGCTCCTAAGTACGTTCCCACCCACACGTTTCCCCGCCGGTCTACATTCAAGGCTAATATGAGGTTATTGGGCAGGCTTGCAGGATCGTTATCCTTGTGCTTGTACGCTTTAAATTCGCCTGACTGCTTATCCAACAGATTCAAGCCTCCCCCGTCAGTGCCGA
>JAZKGK010000339.1:0-10295 GCA_040385915.1 Bacteroidota bacterium | reverse complement strand
CATTTATGCGCATTCGGTGTTGGGCAGCGAGCTAAAAGGCCATTTGGAGCAGCCAGCCTATTATTTTGATGAGCAACAGCCCCTGGCCACCAAACACCTGGATGTGTTGCTAATGAGTCAGGGTTGGCGGCGGTTCGACTGGACCAAGCTTTTGCAGGACGAGTATCCCGCTTATCAATATCCCTTCGAACAGAGTATTTTGCTGACGGGCAGGGTGGAGAAGGAATTGAACAAGAAAAAAGCCCCAGGCATTGTTACTATGACCGTATCGTTGCGCCCCCTGCACCCGGTGGATTCGGTCAAGGCTACTCCCCAATTATACCAGCTACCGACGTCGGAAGATGGCCATTTCTTGCTCAATGAGCTGTATTTCCAGGATACGATGAATGTATTTATCCAGGCCAGATCCGCCAAAGGGGCAACGGATTTTAAGATCTTGCCAGATATGTTCAACCAGCCTACTGCCCACTTTGCCTCGCTGGAAGCCAGCCAGGCGCCTGCTGCGGCCTATGTGAAGAAAATGAGTGAATGGGCAGCCTTGGACAAAAGTATTCAAATGGCTAAGGGGAATATTTTGCTCCAAGAGGTGGTCGTAAAATCAGCTAAACCAATTGATACTAGAACGCGCTTATACTCTACTCCCGATGTGGTGATTAATGCGGCTGCCATGGTTTCCAAGCCGATGAATGTGTTTCAGTTTTTGTATGGCGTGGCCGGGGTGAATGTTCAAGGCGGCGGTGGAGGTCAAATGTCGATCTTTATTCGGGGCTCTAACGCAGAACCTATTTATGTATTGGATGGAATTGTTGTGGATAAAAGTATGGTTCAGGCACTTTCAGCAAATGACATTGAAAGTGTGGAAGTGTTGAAAGACGGAAAAGCAGCCGTATACGGAGCCAGAGGCTCCAATGGAGCGGTGATATTTTTTACGAAAAGAGGAAATCCTAACTACGATTATTCACAGGAAATCGCTTCTGGGGCTACTACGATCAAGTTGGCGGGTTACTCCAAAGCCCGTGCCTTTTATTCCCCCCGCTACGATGTGCCTGACGAGCGGCACAACTTGCCCGATTTTCGCAGCACGGTGCATTGGCAACCAAATGTGCGAACCAATGCGCAAGGAATGGCGGAAATCACTTTCTTCACCTCCGATGAAACCACCCGGATGATCGCTACCTGCGAGGGAACCTCAGGGAAGGGCTTACTAGGCGTGGGTAGTCACGCGTTTGAGGCAGGGAAAAAGAAATAGTAAAACCAAGCAAACCCGTTTTTTGTGTAGTCCATTCAACACAAAAAACGGGTTTTTGCCGATAAGCCTACCAAATACTACTCCCGTTCGGGTGATTGTTGTTACATTATAACCTAACTCTTGGAGGGTTAAAACCTGGAAATCAACTTAGTTTTAAACTTAAACCCTCCAAGAGTTTTGACATTCTATCACCCGAAAGGGAGTAGTTCTGGCTTAATCAACATATTACTCTATCTGTATTCTTTAGCGGAACATTTAATTTAACAGGCAAATGCTCTTTCCCTTTCGTCTTAAAGCCCTTTATTCTGGTATAGTTGGGCTTTTACTAATCGCCAGTCTGCCGTATGTGGCAAAAGCGCAAACAAGTCAGGCTACCAAAAAGAATAAGCACCCAAAATTTGCGGAGGCCAGTAGCCTACCCATTCCTATCGATCAGCGAAAAGCGGGCTTTGTCTATCTAATCCCAACGGCCGACCAAGCGCCATCCCTATGGCGTTGGACTACCAGCCAGCCCGATTCCAACTGGGTTCAGCCCTTGTTTAACGATAAAGCGTGGCTGGAAGGCCAATCTTCTTTCGGAACTGAGGGTACGCCGGGCACGGAAGGAAGCCTGCATACTACCTGGGATACGAAAGATATCTGGATTCGTCGTCAGGTGAAATTGCCAGCCAAACTCGGAAAAAACCTCCGATTGATAGTACACCACGATAACCATGCAGAAGTTTACCTAGATGGTATACTTGCTTGGCGGGCACAAAATATTGAAACCAGAACCTACGAGGTGTTCGAAATCCGGCATGAAGCACTAGCTAAGCTGAAGCCTGGGTCAGTAATTACCATCGCAGCTCATGGCCACAATGGCGTGGGCGGTCAGGTACTCGATGTGGGGCTGGTTAATCTTAAGTAAGCTTAGCCTAACGTGGGGCGTATTCTTCCCCATAGCATTATTTTAACCGCTTACTAATAGCACCGATAAAATCTGGCAAATCCAGTGGCGTACGACTGGTGATCAGGTTTCCGTCCACAACAACAGCCGTATCTTCGACTAGGCCACCAGCATTCTTCAAATCTGCCAGCAGAGACTCTACTGCCGTGACGCGCTTGCCAGTCAGAATACCCGCATTAATCAGCACCTGTGGGCCATGACAAATGGCCGCAATGGTTTTTCCCTGTTTGAACATTTCCTGTATTAAGCTGATAGCCTTTTTCTCAAGCCTTAGTTTGTCAGGATTTGCTAGTCCGCCAGGCAAAATGAGTGCATCAAAATCATTGGCAGCCACTTCATCCAGCGTTTTATCAAACTTTATCCACCCTTGATTACTCATCCAACGTACACCCAGAATATGCGTTTTTCGCATCTCCGGATAGAGACTTCCCTCGTGCAAAGGCGTCTGATTATACTTAGGAGCCACAATGGTTACAGTAGCGCCCCGGTCTTTGAAATAATTATAAGGGGTTAGTAGTTCGATTTCCTCATAGCCATCGGTGGCAACCAGGGCAATTCGCTTCCCAGTAAACTCCGAAGGATTGGTTGCCTTCTCTAAAAGTAATTTTTTTAGCCGTTCATTTTGTGGCTTCCCAGCCGTCATCATCAATTCGGTACTCAACGTAGGCACCAATACATTGGCAGTATTTTGAAGATATTCTTTTCCTAATGCGCTTACGTCTTGCGCATGCATAGTCATTGTTTTCATTAATAATAGCAATGATACCACAGTCGTCTTGTTCATAGCAGGTAAAGTTTATAGTAGGGTTTAGGCACCTTACTATCTAAGGATTAGGATAGGGGTAAGCCGGAATTATTTTTCCTCCTACCTACGCATAAGGCAGATTCAAAGTTGTGTACGGTGTTGTTTTTCAATTATATGGTGTTAACCACTAAGTGTATTCTGTAATTTTATACACAATAGTTTTCTAGATAGGCCAAATTGATTTTCAAGGAATAACCTTTCTCAATCTTGTCCGTAAGCACCAATTGAAAAAAACCAAATAGGCTATGAGAAAGAAAATAATGCTTGCCGTTGGGCTGTTGCTAGGCGCATGGGGCTTAAGTAATTGTAAAAAAGACGATACTGATATCAAGACGATACCGGAGAAGGTTACTTTGACCGAAGTGGCCAGTTCGTGGCAACAATGGACCGGCGTTGCCATTACCAGCGACAATCGGCTATTTGTAAACTACCCAAGATGGACCGATACGGTGAAAATATCGGTAGCCGAGATAAAGGGCGCTAACCAAGTGGAAGCATTCCCGGATATGGAATGGAATTCTTGGACGCCTGCGAAATCACCTGGCGATCATTTCATTTGTGTGCAAGCGGTGTTTGTAGACAAAGAAAACTTCCTGTGGGTGTTGGATGCGGGAAGTCCTAAACAAGCGGGTGTCGTTGCAGGAGGGGCTAAACTGTTGAAATTTGATCCGACAAGTAGGCAGTTAATTCAAAAAATCATTTTCAAAGAGCCCGTTATTTTGCCCAAAAGCTACATAAATGACGTCAATGTAGATACTAGCCTGGACTTTGCCTATCTCACCGATTCCAATGCTGGAGCCATTGTGGTGGTAAATTTAACTACTGGCGAAAGTCGGCGCGTATTGGACAAGCATTTTTCCACTAAATCGGAGAATAAAGTACTGAAAATAAACGGGGAGGAAGTAAGGGATCCCAAAGATCAAAGCCGCTTCAATGCCCACTCCGATGGAATTGCCCTGAGTTTTGACGGAAGCTATTTGTATTATCACGCTGTTACGGGCAATACTTTATACCGAATTGCTACCAATGCTTTAAGGGATGCCGCTTTAACTCCTGACCAGTTAGGCGAAAAAGTAGAAAATCTGGGCAATACAGGCGTGACTGACGGAATGTTATACGGGCCTGACAATGGTGTGTATCAGACTGCGCTGGAACTGAATGCCATAACCGTGTATAAAGAGGGGAAAACGCAGATTGTTGTGAAGGATGATCGGTTGCAATGGCCTGACGGATTTGCCCTAGGAAGTGACAACACCATTTATGTGACTACCTCTCAAATTCATATAAAAAGCCCCAAAGAACCTTATAAGCTTTTTAAATTCAAGGTTGATAAATTAGATTAAATGCCTGTAAAAAAGGGTCTTACGCCGGATTAGGCAAGCAATGGTAATATAAGGCTTATTACATTCCAACAGCATAAATAGAGGTTTAACCATCTACTAACTGTTGGAATGTAACAAGCCTTTTCGTTTTACTATCTCCCGAGAACTTGATGTTTCTATTGTGTAGGCATCAGTTTCAGGAGTAGACCTGGGCCTTCTGTAATGGCATATAGATAGCCCTCTGGACTTTCGGCTACATAGCGAACCCGACCGATGTCCTGAAGTAATTTTTCTTCCTTTACATAGGTAGCGCCCGAAAGTTCGATGCGAGCCAGGTGCCGAAAAGCCAGCGCACCTACCAGCAAATTGCCTTTCCAAGCGGGATACCGCGTACTTGTGACAATCGTCATGCCGCAGGGACCAATGGAAGGAACCCAGTACCTCACCGGGTTCTGTACGCCCTCCATCTCTTTAAATTCCGTCAGAATAGTGCCGTCGTAATTGATGCCATACGAAGTTTTTGGCCAGCCATAATTCTTGCCTTTCTCAATCAGGTTCAACTCATCGCCACCTTTGGGGCCGTGCTCTACCGCCCAAATCCGATTATTGACAGTATCATAGACCATTCCTTGCGGATTGCGGTGGCCGTACGTCCAGATGGAAGGGGTTGCTCCTGGTTGGTCAACAAAAGGATTATCCTTGGGAATGCGTCCATCATCATACATCCGGTGAATTTTCCCATGGCCATTATCGAGTTGCTGCACCTTGGGTTGAGTGCCCCTTTCTCCCACACTGAAGTACAGGAAGTTATCTTTGTCAAATATGATGCGGCTGCCAAAGTGAAAATTTGCTTTCAGAAAGGGTTTGGCTTCAAACAGGTCCTGTTTTTCTACGACTTGGTTGCCCTTTAGCTTGAAGCGAGTAATGGCTGTGGTTGCTCCGCCTTCTACTGGCTTGGCATAAGAAATATAAATCCAGTGGTTTTGCTTGTAATTAGGATGCAGTTGAATATCCAATAAGCCTCCCTGTCCATCATTGAATACTTTGGGAACACCCGAAAGCTTTTGTCCGGTAAACTTATCGTTTTTGAACACCAGGATTTCGCCTGATCTTTCCGTAATCAGCAATCGGCCATCAGGGAGCCAGACCATACCCCAAGGATTTTGCAGCTCTTCATAGAGTTTTTCTACAGTAAAGCCAACCTTTGCTGAATCCGTCGGAGTCGTTGTACCAGGTAAGGCTGGCTCAGCGGTTGCACAATTGGAAAAGAGCAAGGTAGCTAGCAGGAAAGAAAGAAGATAAAAGGGACGTTTGTTCATCTAAATAAAATTTTTGTCTACTAACGAATAAGCCTGGCTCCCGGATGTGTTAGGAAGCGAGTGAAATGCGGCATTTCTATCGCAATATATTGGTATTCCTTCACATTTCCCCTCTTTGTGAAGAGTGAACAGGCAATGTTAGCGTAGGTTTTTAAATGTAGAAAGGACTTACGGAGGGATCGATCGAAGGCCAAACGGGAATTAACTTAGATTTAATATGCATTACTGCTGGATGGTAGGCCGGTATTCTATATTTGCCGCAAAACCGATTTACTCTTAATCCTATCTACATGAAAAATCGATGCTACTTCCTATACTTCTTATGCTTTCTTTCTGCCAATAACCTTTGGGCACAATTGCAGTCAGGGCCAATGGTGGGTTACTCCGATATGCGGGAAGTGATGCTTTGGGCGCAAACCAGTCAGCCAGCCAAAGTAAAGTTTGTTTACTGGGACCTGGCCAGCCCCGCCAAAAAATTTAGTACCGATGAAGTCAATACGCAAAAGCAAACGGCCTATACGGCTCGCCTGATTGCTGATCAGGTTTTGCCTGGAAAAAAGTATGGCTACGAACTGTTAATAAACGGCAAGAAAGTGGCGCGACCTTATCCCCTGGAATTTCAGACCCAGGTTTTATGGCAGTGGCGCACCGATCCACCCGCTTTTAAATTTGTTTTCGGAAGCTGCGCGTATGTAAACGAGCCGGAGTTTGATCGGCCTGGACAGCCCTACGGTGCTGGATATGAAATATTTACTACCATTCACCAGCAGAAGCCTGACTTTATGGTCTGGATGGGCGATAATACCTATACCCGGGAAGGAGATTGGAATACGCGCACGGGAGTCCTGCACCGTTACACCCATACCCGTTCGTTGCCCGAAATGCAGCCCCTGCTGGCTTCTACCCACCACTACGCCACCTGGGACGACCACGATTTTGGGCCTGATGATTCTGATCGTAGTTTCTGGTTGAAGCCCGTCACACTGGAAGCGTTCAAACTTTTTTGGGGAAATCCTAACTACATATTTGACGAAGGCGTGACCAGTACGTTTCATTGGGCTGATGTTCAGTTTTTTATGCTCGATGGCCGCTACTTCAAATCTCCTAACCATAACTCAGTGATGGAGCGCACTATGCTTGGGAAGCAACAACTGGACTGGTTGATTGATGCCCTTACCTATAGCAAGGCTACTTTTAAGTTTATCGTGATTGGCGGGCAAGTACTCAATCCCGCGGCAGTAGTTGAAAACTACGCTACTTACCCCGAAGAACGCGAAAAACTGCTCCGACTGATTACGGCAGCCAAGGTTCCTGGGGTTATCTTTCTGGACGGTGACCGTCACCATGCAGTATTAAGCAAACTGGAAAGAGATGGCACCTATCCCTTGTACGATTTTACGGCTTCGCCTATGACGGCTGGCCCGGCCAAACCGACAGAAAATAACTATTTGCAGGTGCCAGGAACGTTATTTACCGAGCGTAATTTTGCGCTGGCCGAAGTAAGTGGGCCTTTGAAAGATCGGGTATTAAAGGTGAGCATAATGGATACCCAGGGAAAGGTGATTTGGATGCGAGAATTAAAAGCCAGCGAGTTGAAATAAGGCTTGTAGGCGGTAGCTATTGGCCATTTTTCTAGCTGAGTTAGAATAATTTCAGGGCAGCTGATAGCGAATAACTATCAGCTTTTTTTAGCCCAAATTATGTTTTCCATCGCTGATTTTTAGCATGCTAAAATGTATCTTGCAGCCCCATGACTTTAAATTTTTTACGATGCCTAGTTTACAAAGTCGCCTGCTGAAATACTTTGTTAGAAAAAGAGTAGAGAAAGCCAAAAGCCAGCAATGGAACCTAGAAAATAAGCGGCGACAGATAGATGACATGGCCAAACGGGTCAAACTGCCTGCAGGAACCTATTCCGAAACAATTTCGGCCAATGGCATTCCTTGCGAATGGGTGAAGACCCTGAAAAGTACGGACTCACACACGCTTTTATTTCTGCATGGCGGAGCTTATATTCGTGGCTCCCTTCATTCGCACCGCGGTTTGGCCGCCCGATTGGCCGATGCCTCTCTTGGAAGAGCATTAATGGTAGACTACCGGCTTGCTCCCGAATTCCCTTTTCCTACGGCTGTAGATGATGTGATTTCAGTCTATCAGTGGCTTGTTAAGCGGGTGCCAACGAAAAAAATTACTTTTGTTGGTGACTCAGCAGGAGGGGGGCTCGCATTGGCGGCTATACTCAAGCTGAAAGAAGAGAAGCTCCCTTTGCCAGCGGCGGCTGTCTTGATGTGCCCTTGGGTAGACTTGGAATGCAGCAATGAAAGCTACGTAAGTCAGGCGGCATTTGATCCTATTTATACCAAGGAAGAATTGCTGGAAGCCGCGCACATGTACTATCAGCAAGCGCCCGCCCGCAATCCCTTCGTATCGCCCTTGTATGCTGATCTGAAGGGCTTTCCTCCCATGTTCATCCAGTTAGGAACCCACGATTTGCGTCTGGGCGAAGGGAAACTGTTAGCTGAGAAGGCTACGGCAGCCGGTGTAAAAGTTGAGCTCGATGTTTGGGATCAAATGATACACAACTGGCAGAATTTTGGTAATCAATTGCCCGAAGCGGGCAAAGCTATTCAGAAGGCCGGGGAGTTTATTCGGAAACGCGCAGGCGCTTAATTTGTAACCTTCCCCCTTTTCGTGCGTTGAATAATCTTTAGAAGAAACCTGCTAAATTATTCAATGCTATGAAAAATTTTGTATTTATCTCCTTTGGGAGAAAAACTGCTTATGCCGCAACGGTTCTGCTTACGGCTACTTTTTGTCTATTCAGTTGCAAAAAAGAAGACTCACCACCCGAACCTATTGGCAATGCCCAGGTCATGTTTGTACACGCAGTGGCCGATGCACCTGACATGGAAATTGCGATAAATGATAAGCGACAAAGCACCGTTCTGGATTCCTTATCGGCTACCAATTATCTGACGATCGAAGCTGGAAGTAAAATCATCAAATTGAATGAAGCTGGCACTAGCAAAGCACCCTATGTGACTGTGAATCAAAGTTTGATCAAAAATATGTACTACTCTGTATTTGCTGTGAATCAGGTTTCTTCGGTCGAAACGCTGGTGCTGGTCGATTCACTCGACAAAGTGGCCAGTGGCAAAACCTTCATCCGATTTATACACTTGGCACCTGCTGCTCCCGATGTGCAAATTGCGTTGGTGAATACTGACAATACGCTAGGCCAGACGATTATCCCTTCTACTGCCTATAAAAAGTATACAAACTTTCGTGCGCAGGACGCAGGCAGTCTAAAGCTGGCAGTGCAGAAAACCAGCGATCTGTCGGTTGTGTATACTACACCTGCCTATAATTATGAAGCGGGGAAATTTTACACGGTTATTGCTCAAGGATGGAAAACCCAACAAGGGAATGATTCACTTACTACCCGTGTGATTGCAAACCGAAAGTAGAGGCATTTATTGGCAACCACTGTGCTGGAAGTTAGACTCTTAGCACAGCGGTTGCCTTTTTATTGAAAAAGCTATTTCAAATCAGCCGTATTTATCCTGGTTGGCGTGTCTGTACCTGCAATAATGCTGCGGGCACTTTGGGCAATGGCTCTAATTACGTTCGTCATCGAAGCCATATCCAGGCTTTCAAACTCGTCATCTACACTGTGGTATAGTTTATCGATATCTATTTCGTCGGTAGAAATAGAATGGGCGGGCACTCCCTGTCTGGCCAGGGTAGCATTGTCAGAACGATAAAACAAATTCTGTTCAGGATAAGGATCGGGATAGAATTGATAAGGACTACCTTTGATATTTTTCTGAAGAATTTTCCCAAAATCGGTTTGGTCAAATCCGGTAATCCAGGCAGTATTCGGGCCGAACTTGGAGCGTTTTCCAATCATTTCGATGTTAAACATGGCCACCACTTTTTCTGGCTTCATTTGTTTGGAGAAGTACTGGGAACCGTAACCGCCAATTTCCTCTGCTGTGAAAGCCACAAATACCAAAGTACGTTCGTTAGTCGCCAGCTTTTTAAAATACTGAGCCAAGGCAATGACCGCAGTCGTGCCCGACGCATCGTCATCCGCGCCATTGGCAATGGAATCTCCATTGACCGCTGGCAAAATTCCCAAATGATCATAGTGGCCAGAGAAGATAACCATTTCCTGCTTTCTCGTTTTGCCCGGCAATATGCCCACGACATTGCGTAAAGTCAGTGTATCCGTTTGATTGGTTTGCTTGATCTGGTAAGTACTCGCTTCCATTGCTTCGGTTAATATAAATACCGAAGAGCTTTGCTTATCGCCAGAAGCCACCCGAATACTGCCTTGGGAGAGATGATTTTGGAACCTTTTGAAGATAGCTTGATGGCTAGGATGGACAAGAACCAACGTGTTGTTGCTGCTTTCTAAGAGCTCCCCAGCCTTCTGCCGGAAATTATCGCTGGCTTGTATGCGCGCAATCGCAGGTGACTCCGCATCCGTATTCGTCCAGTGTAGCTGCGTGTCAGAGGTGCTAATTAGTAAGTCTTCTGCCTTTACTGCTTCGTTGTTAAGCGTCACTTCAGGCTGACCCAGGTTGGTTTGGTAAGCCTACCGTTTATACATAAGTCTGGCAAATTGAGTAGCAGTAGCTTATCCGCTATT
>JAZKGK010000338.1:0-26749 GCA_040385915.1 Bacteroidota bacterium | reverse complement strand
GCCGACCTTCTTGTTTTCTCTCAATAGCTCCACTCTCTTTTCCAGGTATCAATAATATCAAATGAAACCTTGAAGTTGGTTTGGGGGGGCATGTAATTGGATTGCGATAAAATGCCATAAACCCCGATCCGAAGTCGGCGTCGGGCACCCAACTTGAAAACGCGCTCCAAGCCGCCGAACAGCTCTTCGTGCCGGTAATTGCTTTCCCGAATCCACATAACACCAGCCCCAGCGACCGTTCTTATCTTGGTTTTCTTGATCAGCGGCAGGTTATTGATCATCGCTCCGTTGAAATGATGAATGTAGTGCGCTTCAAAAAACCAGTCTGTTGCGGTAAGCGACGTATCGAGCGATTGGAAGGAACGCAAGGGATCGGAATATAAGTACGGGTCGGACTGCCTGAACCGTTTGATGTCTACATAGGGTAAAAGGCGGCTATTCACGAACTTGCCCGCCATCAAGTTGTACTTCGAATTGCCTAAAGTACCCAGTAGTAAATTTTGTTCGATGGAAAAGTCGACGTAATCAAAATTGATGTCGCTGCTGAGTACTCCTTGCCAACCCTTGCGGTAACCTACGCTGAAGGTCGGGAATTTGCTGCCCAGTACCACTTTCTGGTTAGGCTCCCTCATATACTTTTGCTGAGGAGTATAGGATACGCTTAGGCTACTGATGAGTGCCTGATAGTCTTGAAACACCAGCGGATCGTCTTCCTTTATTACGCTGTTGAGAATAGAGGTACGGTTATAATCCTTTATCGATTGCCGGGCATGAAAACCCAGGTTAGCACTCACATAAAGCCCGTTGAACAGTTCGATGCGGTGAAACAATTCTACGTGGTCGTGCAAAATGTAATTGGAAATTCTCAACTGGTTCAGGTAGGCATCAAAACTATTGATGGAGTAAAAGGATCGTCCCACCCGTAGGGCAGCATCACCCAGCCGGAACGGATCATACCGGGTCCAGACATTGGCATTGCCCTGCCAGTCCAGGTTTTTAAGTCCCAGGGTAAATGCGCCAGAGGTGTACAACGACCTTCCATTTTTATACTTGCGGAAGTAGTTGGCGTTAGGGCCTAGCCGGAAGCCGCCGATTACTTCAAAGTTGATAAGGTTTAGCAGGGGAGAGATGTAAATGTTTCTTTTCTTGGCCTCGTTGCGGAACCCGACACCGTGGTACAATACTTCTCCTACGGTAATCTTGTTGAACTTGGTTTCCATGGAGTCAATGTAGGCCTTATTGCTGTGGGCAGTCTCCACACTGTCGCGGTACGACACCATTTTTTGCTGATCGTGGGTGAGTGGCTCGGGGCGGTTGCTTTTCCAGTAGGTAGAATCTCGTTGGTATGCTTCCCTGTTAGTGACAGATACTTCATTGCCGAAAAATCTGGCTGGGAAGGCATAATCTTTCTGGTAATCGGAATATACCCAGACCGTATTGCCTTTGAACGACTTGGCACCGGCTTTGGTCTCGTATATAAACTCCTGCCGGTTGGGTATCCACAAGTCGCCTTCGATGTTCTGGTAGGTTTGATGAATCGTAAAGGCATCATAAAACTTCAGCCCGCCTTTATCCAGCGATAGCTCCAGCCGGTTGATATTCCAGGTTTTATCGTTGATGTACAAGTAGCCTTTGCAGGTAGCCTCGCCGGTTTTGCGGGGTATCACTTTTATCTTATACACAAACCGATCTCCTTCCCTGACCATATCCTCCAGCTTGTATTTATACGATAAGATGGCGAATTTACTTACCGGAGAAATAACTGGTACTTCCATAATGCCTTTGATATACACCAGGTTGTGGTAAAAGTTGAAGTCGACTTCGTTGAACACGGGTATAAACAGGCCATCCTGCCGGCCATACAATTTGAATCCGGTTCGTTCTTCTTTGTATTTATTCGGTGCTTCATAATTCAGTATCAACTGGATCTCTACCAGGTTGATGTTTTCCAGGCGAGCCTGCTCTTTTTTCTTTTGTTCGGCCATCGGATCTACTGGCGGGCCTTTTTTGGTCAACTCATCCGTTTCCTCCTGCGCGGCTTCCGCCTTCTTTTTCTTTATATCTACCGTTTCGGTTGCCCGCAAGTACACATTCGTGCGCGAGCTTTTGATCTCCGACAGGAACTTGTCTTTGTTTTCGATCACGTGCTGGATAATTTCGTAAGCCGGATCTTTGCGGTTCGCCTTTACTACGATTTCATTCAGCTCCACATTCGACGATGTCAGCGAGATGTTTTTGGTGAGAGGTTTATCTTTTACAATGATCTGAACCGATTTGTTTTGATAACCCATGGATGAAAAAACCAGGTTATAGACACCAGGATCTATTAAAAGGAAGTAATGCCCCTGGGCGTCAGCCGCAGTTCCGTTGGATAGCTCTTTGACAAAAACATTGGCGAAGGGCACAGGTTCATTGTTTTCATCGACTATGTAGCCGCTGATGCTTTGTGCAAGGCCACGCGTAGTCATCAATACGATCCACAGGCTACTGATAAGTACTCGGCTGTAACAACTGGCAAGGTTTTTCAAGACTGTGATTGATTGAACTTTCATAGAACTATTCCCCCCTCAAAAAATTGTATACGGGCTAAATATTTACTTCTGGCTGACAGTTCTGTTCTTTCGCTCACCCCTGCAAGTGTGCTTTCCGTTATATATCAATTATTGCTATAATTTTGCCTGGATGCTGTATTCTGCCTTCCATGCGTATAATTTGTACGTATAATACGACTACCACTAGCGTCTCCAACGATTCAGGTGATAGCCTACTGTAATCTCAGTCAGGTAAAAAGAGGGGCGTTTTACCTGGATCAATGGATTTCTAATTATATTGGTCAACATAGTTTTAATAGGGCTTTATATAGAGGTTGTTTATGCTTACAGTGGCGGTTGAAATTGAGTAATATCCTTTTTCATAGTGTGGTTAATGCATATACGAAGATATTCCATTGAGAAATTAGCCAGCTTGGTAACCGTCGTTGCCATCTGTCTGGTATTGGCAGGCTGGTATCTGGATATTGCGGTTCTTACCAGCGGGTTATCCGGTTTTCCTCCCATGAATCCGGTAGCTGCCATCACCTTCCTTATGGCCGCGCTGGCGCTGTATCAATCGGGTACTTTATATCGGTCGGCCTCTGCTGGCAGAACTAGCCAATGGATTACGCTCAGCCTGGCCATGGCAGTAGTAGCCATTGGGGCATTGAAATTAATGGTAACCGATCAATGGACCAGTGTAGACGAATGGTTGTTTTATGAAAAGCTGAGCGCGATTTCCAGGACCCTTTCTGGCCGTATGGCCCATTCTACCGCTGTTAACTTTATACTGCTAGGTTTGGCCTTGTTTTTTCAGAATATCCAACTAAATAAAGGCTCATACCTTGTGATAGGTTTGGTGATTGTGTTGATGTTTATCAGTTCACTGGCCTTGGTAGGATATCTGTATCAAATTCAGCCACTTTCCGAAATTATTCCCTACCTGCCCATGCCATTCAATGCAGCCTGCCTTTTTATAATGTTGGGCTTGGGCATTCTCTGGCTTATTTTCAAAAGGGAGAAAAGTCATTTCCTGTTTAGTAATAGCCTTGGAGGACGGATGGCGCGCAACCTATTGCCGCTTGCTTTCTTCTTTCCATTGCTCATTGGTAAGCTGTGCCTGGTATTGCAAAGCCAGATCCATTTTGATTATAAGTTTATGGTTGGCCTGGCAGTGGTGGGGATTATTTTTATCTTTTCTTTCCTTATTTATCTCAATTCCTATTTCCTGGACAAAGTGGATGCTGAGCGCATAAGCCAGCAACAGTTTTTGGAAGCAATTGCTTTCACTATCCCAGAAACGGTATATGTATATGTATATGACATGGCTTCAGGAAAAGTCATTTATACCAATCGAGAAATCGCTACCGACTTAGGCTATGTCAATGACGCTACTGAGCCAGCCAGGCAGGCAGATTGGTTGATGAATTTTGTGCACCCAGAAGATAGTCAAATAGTGGAAGCGCATTTGCGTGCCTTAGCCGTTGCTGCTGATAAAAATGCCCATATCATCGAATATCGGGTAAAACACAAGCAAGGGACTGATCGCTGGCTGTCGAACAGAGCTACTGTTTTTGCCCGCAATGCGGAAGGGGAAGTAACGCAGATACTTGGCTCTATCCAGGATATTACCTCCCGGAAGCTGGATGAAGAAAAAATCAATGATTTGCTTCAGGAGACTCAAGGGATCAACGAAGAACTGGCTAACAGTGAGGAGGAACTTCGTTATTCGCTGAAAGTAATGCTGGAGCTGAATAGAAAGGTTACCGAAAGAGAAACCAGTCTCGCACATGCGCAAAGAATTACCAAATTAGGTAGTTGGGAAAGAGATATGATAACCAACCTAACCTTGTGGTCAGATCAGTTGTATCGGAATTTCGGCTTGGAGCCTGGGGAAGTTGTTGCCCGATCAAAAGAGTTTTTAAGCCGCGTGCATCCGGACGATTTGATCCGAGTGAAAGAAACACTGGCCGAAGCAGATCGAACTTTTCGGCCTTATTCCATCGAATTTCGGATGATCCTGCCCACTGGGGAGGTTCGGACGATCTATGGCAGGGGAGATTTTATTGTGAATGAAAAGGGAGAAGTTGCCAAGATATTTGGCACTTGTCAGGATATAACCGAACGCAAGCAAGCGGAAATAGCGCTGCGCGAAAGCGAAGATCGATACCGTAAATTGGTCGATCTTTTGCCCGATACCATTCTGCTAACCCATAAAGGATTAATCATCTATTCTAACAAGGCTGGGATCAAAATGTTCGGGGCTAAGGTGCCTGGACAATTATTGGGTAGCCGTTTTCTTACTTTTGTTCATCCAGACTATCATGAAAAGGCGCTGAATACCTGGCAGGAATTGATATTGGGCAAAGAAAAAATGCCCGTAGAAGCGAAGCTTGTCCGGCTGGATCATAGTGAGTTAGATGCTGAATTGAGTGGTGTTCCTTTAAGTAACGATGGTTCAAAAGGAAGCCTTCTATTTATTCGGGACATTACTGAACGTAAACGTGCGGTAAATGCCCTGTTGCACAGTGAACAATTTTTTAAGGCACTCTTCCAGAATTCTTCTGACTTCGTCCAGACTATCAATGCTGAAGGGCGGATACTTTACCAAAGCCCGACTTTTTACCGATTAAATGGATACCAGGCCAACGAAAGAGAAGGACAAAGCATATTTGAATTGATCCATCCCGAACAAACGGCTGCTGCCAGGTTGTTTCTGCAACAATTATTAGAAAATCCAGCCAAAAGCCAGAGCATCCAGGTGAAAATTTTGCATAAAGACGGTCATTGGCGTTGGATAGAATCAACGGCTACCAATCTGCTGCACGAGCCGGTAGTAAAGGCGATGGTGCTCAATAACCGCGATATAACCGAACGCAAACTGGCCGAAGAGCAACTGAAACAACAAAACCATGAGTTGCGGAAAATCAATGCAGAGCTGGATCGCTTTGTATACCGTGCCTCACACGACTTGCGCGCGCCCTTGTCGTCTCTGCTGGGGCTTATTACGATTACCAAAATGGAGTCTAGCGAGGAAACCAAAGCGCAATACTTGCAAATGATGGAAAAAAGCATTGGCAAGCTGGATACATTTATTCAAAGTATCATCAATTATTCGCGAAATGCCCGTCTGGAAATTACTGGCCAGCCGGTAGATTTTCAGGAAATGTTTGAAGAAACCTTTGAAGACCTCAAATATATGGCGCAAAGTGGCGAAATAGCCAGGCAGTTGAGCATTACCGGCGAATCGCCTTTCTTTTCGGATGTTTTCCGATTGAAAATTATCTTCAATAATATCATTTCTAATGCCATCAGATATAGCAATCCAAGAATAGCCGCCTTTATTCACATACGCATTACCATAGACGAGCAGTATGCTTTCATTGAATTTGAAGACAATGGATGCGGTATTGCTGAGGAAAGTATTGACAAAATATTTGAAATGTTTTACCGGGCGTCGCAAGGCAATGTAGGTTCGGGGTTGGGACTATATATAGTGAAAGAAGTAGTGGATACACTTCATGGCAAACTTCAAGTACATTCTCAATTTGGAAAAGGCACTACCTTTCAAGTCAAACTGCCCAATCTGAAAGTGAGACAACAAGTGGGTGTTAGTGATTAGTTGTTAGCGATTATGTTTTTTATGTCATGTTGAAAGAATCCGGGTAGAGCGCCGCACAGATTCTTTCAATATGACAAATAATAAGGATTGAGTGTTAGATGCTAGCTTTTTGCCCGCAAGGCATCGCGGATTTCAGTCAGCAGGACTTCCTCTTTGGTAGGAGCGGGTGGAACGGACGGGGATTCGGCTTTTTTCCTCATTAGATTATTCATCCCTTTGATTAGCAGGAAAATGATGAAAGCCAAAATCATGAAGTTAATCAGGATAGTAATAAAATTTCCCCAGGCAAATACAGGGCCGATCTCGCGGGCTTTGTCTAGCGCCAAGGTACTGCCATCCGGCAACAGCATTTTTGCTTTAATTTTTTCGGATAAAGGGATGTACTTGTTGCTGAAATCAACCTCCCCGATAATACCTACCAATGGCATAATGAGATCTTTCACAATCGAATCGACTATTCTCCCGAAGGCGGCACCGATAATCACACCGACAGCCAAGTCAACAACATTGCCTCGCATGGCAAACTCTTTGAACTCTTTTAACATGAGAATTAGGTTTAAGGGTGAGAGAAAATAAGAAAGGAGTTATTTTTTATCAGTATAATTCTGAATGTTGTATAGCAAGCCAAGGGCTAATGACTGGCTATATTGGACACTCAAGTCCTGGTCGCGGTCGTAGAGCATAATGCCATTTACGTTGACGCTGAGGAATTTATTTACTTTGGCGGTAAGCATAACACTCAGGCGGTGGTCGATGGTATTAAGGGCCAAGGTTTCGTAATTGGCATAGCCCAGGTAATTTACTTTTAGGTTCAGGTTTTCGGCAATGTCTTTATCTATGTCGGCTTGTATCTGAGCTGCCAACCATTCGGTGCGTAAGCTTTTGCCAACGGGCACTCCGTAAACTACATCCGTAGGCGTGGGGCGTACTGCCTGGTCGGAAAGGAAGGTGAAGCGCGGAGCAAATGGACTGAGTCGCAGCGAAAACCAGCTAGTAGGCCGATATTCGAAACCTAGCGCGAAAGTGAGGAAGCCCGGTGACATAAAGTTGGAGATCAGTAAGTCGTTGCCTGTCGCATCTACATCATATTTATATCCCTTCGCAAACTGAGAAAAAAAGTTGCCCGAAATAAAAGCATTCCACTGTCCGCTGATCTTATAGCCATACTTGGAATCCAGGTAAATCCGGTCCAGGCTTTTGCGCATATCTTGCCCCGCATTTTTTATTATCCCATACTGAAATTGAAAATCATTATCCCAGGAGACTTTCTCTTTCAGATAGTTGGCTTTGTAGTTGGCAAATAGCCCTAACGCGATTGAATTAACCCCACCTGCTTTCCAATTGCTGCTAAAGGCTGCTTGGTTTAGATTAGCCCCCGCCGCAAATGATTTCCGCCAGTAAGTAGTGTCCGTTCGGATTGTATCAGTCTGGGCAAATAAGGTATTTGTACTCACCAGGAGTATGAGCAATGCTTGAAGTGATTTGGACATCTGTTTCGGATTATAGCTTAGCTTAATAAATACAAATAAAACAAATCAGTGGAGATATTTATGGAATTGCCTGAGTTATTTCAATAAAACTAGCTGTAGACCTTTTGCTTGATACTTGCTTATTTTTCAGCTTTATAGCTAGCATTTACTCCAAGGAAAATCTTATTTCTAGTCTTGTTGTATGGTGGCTTGTAATTGGGGCAAGTGTGTAAAATGCTAATTGATAAGCGCAACCATCACTTATTCAACCTGTAGTCCCTTAGGTATAGCCAGGTGAATTTACATCATAATAGGCATGTATGCACAAGTTCTGTTTAAAGGAAGATATAATTGGATTATACATAGTTGGCATACCTTTTGATCATACGGAATCTATCTTTTTAAGCAAATAAAATACCTGTTTTATTGTGTTTTTTTAATGTTGTATTGTGTTAATGATGTTTTTTGTAAAATAGCTATTTTATATTTCGAATAAAGTGAATATTGGAATTGTATAAAAATATAAGCCAATAATTTACTTCGGGAATTCCTTTAATAAAAAAACTCATATCTCAATAGAAATGTAATACAAAAATTAAAATATTGTTAATCAAGTTATTGTGAACACTACATATTTGTATTGTACAATAATAAAATCTTCTATTTGTTCAACTAATTGTTGGATATTTTTAATTAACCCATTTTTTGATCTTTAATAAAGCTAATTTGTTAAAATTGCTTTTGAAAAAGTATATGTGTGCTTTGATAAAGTAATAGAAAAAGGTCGGTAAATAAGACTATTTTAATTTTGACTCCCAGATAGAGGAGGGTTTTCGACATCTTATCACCAAATTAGGAATGTCGATGTTTCTCTCCTCTCGTGAATAAGGTAATTCATAAACATCGGGAAACATGTCAAAATTTAAACTTACCCTTTCCATTCTTGGATTGTTTTTTACTCTCCATCTGAGCGGTCTTCCGCTCTTCGGGCAAACCCGCCTC
Organism: Bacteroidota bacterium; assembly: GCA_040385915.1. Lineage (GTDB taxonomy): Bacteria > Bacteroidota > Bacteroidia > Cytophagales > ES-bin-26 > ES-bin-26. The sequence continues at coordinate 18,125 of JAZKGK010000338.1, read as the reverse complement.
GGGTTGCACGTCACTCAGGAAGAATTAACCATCTGGCGCGATCGAGCCAACCGAGGACCTTATAAAGTTACCGGCGATGCTCAAGCCAACTCCCCCGGCGATTGGTCCCGTATTGCGACCAATGCAGCGAACTTCAATAACAATGCTGCCAAGCGTTTGGCTGACCGTGCACCCATTTATACTGGCACAGGCTGTTATCCCTTAGGTCCGACCCATGAGCCCCACGCTAGCGGTAACTTACTACGCGATGCGGCTTTTTATTATATGGTTAAACAAGATGGTGCTTATTTAGCTAATGTGCGGGCAGAGATCTTAAGCTATGTCCGCGACCCGAACTTGAACTTCGCTAATTCAGCTCGTTTTTGTGGTTTTCGTGATGCCAATCCTGGCTTTGGTATCACCGAATGGTTAACGAAAGTGGTGTTTGCTTATGATTATATTCGCATTGGAGGAGGTTTTTCTGCCGCCGAACAAAGCGAAATCAACGCTTGGGTTTACAAAGCAGGAAAGCATTTCTCTAATTCTATCGATAGTTACTACGCCAAGCGCTATGTCAATCGCTTAGGAGGTGACTATACGCTGACTGCCTACAGCAAAGGTGCTGAAGCCAACAGCCCTCACGCTACCCTGTACTATGGGGGACCAAAAACCGGCTGGTTTACCGATGGATATAATAACCGTATGTTAACTATTGGACGCTTTGTAGCCATTGCTGGGGTATTGAGCGAGGCCACTGATTTAGAGGCCAATGCCAAACGGATGTTCACCGAAATGATGAAATATGGGGTATTTCCTAATGGAGATATAGGTGATATGATGCGTTGGAAAGCGCCTAGTGGGTATGAAGGGCCAGAAACGGGTTTAAATTATAGCTTCTCGATTGTGGGCGCTTTTTGCGACATCGCCGATGTGTTTGCTCGCAAAGGAGATAATTCGCTGTACAATTATTCTACTGTGGAAGGCTATTATGGCACTGCTGCGCCAGGCAATCCCAAAAGTTTGCTACAGGTAATTCAAAATACACAGAAGTACATGAATGGCACCCACGTTCGGTATGCTTACGGCTCGGTGACCACCAACCCAGCTTATCTGATTAATGGTATAGAGCCACATATTACCTCTAACGAAGTGATATTTGACAACTGGTTTTCGGTGGGTAATCAGTATTACCGAAATGCGAGTGTGAGTAATAATTATTTGCGGAAGGCAGCGGGCTGTCGTCCTTACCCTATGTATCCACGCAGCACTGGCCCGAATCATCCTTGGGGTGGGCAGGCCGCCATTTATCCGGGTACCTTGTTTATGTTCGGCCAAACGGAAGGCAAATCCTGGCCGTATGCTCCGGTAATTAATTCAGCACCCGTGGTAAGTATCACGAGTCCGACCAGTGGCGCCAATTTTACTGCTGGCGGCAGCATCACCATCACGGCAAATGCCACCGATGCCAATGGTTCGGTTACTAAAGTGGAGTTCTTTAATGGAACTGCCAAGTTAGGAGAATCCTCTACTAGCCCTTACTCGTTCATATTCACTAACGTGCTCGCTGGTAGTTATGAATTAACTGTCAAGGCTACAGATAATGCTGGAGCAATAACCAACTCTAGTGTAGTCAATGTAACCGTATCTAAATCTACACCGGTAGTAACCTGGAATAAGCCAGCCGATATTACTGCTGGGGCGGCCTTGACTAGTGCCCAATTGAACGCCACAGCATCCGTTGCCGGTACTTTTACATACACTCCAGCGGTTGAGACCATACTAAAGGCAGGCGTCAATCAGACTTTATCTGTAGAATTTACTCCTAGCAACCAAGACAAATACTCGTCTGCTTCAACTACAGTAACGCTGACTGTACTGGCTCCCCCAGTACTATGTTCGGCCACAGGGACTATTTTACGAGAATTCTGGACCAATGTATCTGGCACTGGCGTTTCGGCTATTCCGGTTACGCTGCCTCCCAACAAGGTCGATCAAATGACCAGTTTCCAGGGGCCATCTACGCCAGCCGGTACTTGGGGTATTGCTGATAGATATGCGGCACGATACCGGGGGTATGTCTGTGTACCCACCACAGGCAACTATACTTTCTGGATTGCTTCAGACAATGATGGCGAACTGTGGTTAAGTAACGACCATGATCCGGCTAATAAAAAACTCATTGCCTATATTCATAATGGGTATGCCTATATCAATCAGTGGACTAAATACGCTAGCCAACAGTCAGCGCCCATTGCCTTGAAGGCAGGCCAGAAGTACTACATCGAAGCCTTACACAAAGAAGAAAGTGGTGGGGATATCCTAGCGGTAGGTTGGCAGTTGCCGAGTGGCGTCCTGGAACGCCCCATTCCTGGCACTCGCTTGTCGCCCTTCGTGCCGACAGCCGACAGTCTGATGGCCAGCGCAACAGCAGCCGTTTCTGGTGTAATCTCATTCCCCAACCCATTTGAAAATAAACTTACCCTACAATGGCAGGAAGAACCTAACCAAGTGGTGTCTATATCTATTATTGATGCATATAGCCGAGTGCGCTACCAGAAGGAATACACTATGGAAATAGGTAAAACGCAATTAGAAGTAGATTTAAGCAAAGCTAATTTGACTTCAGGGACTTATTATATTCGGGTGAAGTCGAACGCTCGTCAGGAAGTAGTTCGAATAGTGAAATTGTAAGCAAACGTATTGGCTTGAAAAAATATATTTGAAAGCGAAAGGCAGGGTAATAAATTTAGCAACTGCCCCTAAGCACACATTGCCATACTATTTCGCGGGAAGAGATGCCAAAGGAAGTTATTTTCCAGGTGTTTCTTCCCGCGAATTTGTTTAAAGATACTGTATGCACAATGCTAAAATAGAAATTGCAATAAATGGATCAGGTATTAATAAAGGAAAATAATATTATTGATATAGTTGGCATATTGTTTGCGCTGAAATTTATTTATTATTGAAATAAATAGTTGTGGTTATTTTTGAAAAAAAACTTAAATGTATTTCAAGTATATTCTATAAAGTTGTAATTAATATTAATTATTTCAAATTAAGTAATTATTAGAATTGTTTCATTGGGTAATCTTATAATTCATTTTGTTTTACCCTTTAATAAAAATAATTGAAAATGAATTGAAATGTACTTCAAAAAACAAAACCTTGCTGAATAAGTAATTACATTGTATAAATATTTGTATGACAGAATGTAGATTCATTCATTTGTTCAAGCAATTATTGGATAGTTTTAATTAATTCATTTAAAATATTTAATAAACGTATTTTATTATAATAGGCTTTTAAAAAAGTATATGTGTGCTTTGATCTAAAATTAGCAAAAGAGCCCTAAAGATTCCTGTTTTAATTTTGACTCCCAGAAAGAAGAGTAGTTTCAACATCTTAGCTGCAGATGAAATGTTGATTCCCTTCTCTCGTGAATAAGGTAATTCATAAACATTGGGAAACATGTCAAAATTTAAATTTACTCTCTCCATTCTTGGATTGTTTTTTACTTTTCATCTGAGCGGCCTTCCGCTCTTCGGGCAAACCCGCCTCGGGTTGCACGTCACTCAAGAAGAATTAACTATCTGGCGCGATCGAGCCAACCGAGGACCTTATAAAGTTACCGGCGATGCGCAAGCCAACTCCCCCGGCGATTGGTCCCGTATTGCGACCAATGCGGTGAATTTCAATACCAACGCTAATTTACGCCTGGCTGACCGGGCTCCCATTTATACAGGTACTGGCTGTTATCCTTCAGGTACAGCCTATGAGCCCCATACCAGCGGCAATTTGCTCCGCGATGCGGCTTTCTATTATCTGATCAAGCAGGATGGTGCTTACTTAGCCAATGTGCGGGCAGAGATCTTGCGCTTTGTCCGCGACCCCAATCTCAACTTTGCTAATACAGCTCGTTTTTGTGGTTTTCGGGATGCCAATCCGGGCTTTGCTATCACTGAATGGTTGACCAAAGTGATATTTGCCTATGACTATGCCCGCATTGGAGGAGGTTTTTCTGTTGCCGAGCAAAGCGAAATCAATGCGTGGGTTTACAAAGCAGGCAAGCATTTCTCTAACTCCATTGATCTCTATTATTCCGCACGCTATGTTAATCGCTTAGGAGGTGACTATACGCTGACTGCCTACAGCAAAGGTGCTGAAGCCAACAGCCCTCACGCTACCCTGTACTATGGGGGACCAAAAACCGGCTGGTTTACCGATGGATATAATAACCGTATGTTAACTATTGGACGCTTTGTAGCCATTGCTGGGGTATTGAGCGAGGCCACTGATTTAGAGGCCAATGCCAAACGGATGTTCACCGAAATGATGAAATATGGGGTATTTCCTAATGGAGATATAGGTGATATGATGCGTTGGAAAGCGCCTAGTGGGTATGAAGGGCCAGAAACGGGTTTAAATTATAGCTTCTCGATTGTGGGCGCTTTTTGCGACATCGCCGATGTGTTTGCTCGCAAAGGAGATAATTCGCTGTACAATTATTCTACTGTGGAAGGCTATTATGGCACTGCTGCGCCAGGCAATCCCAAAAGTTTGCTACAGGTAATTCAAAATACACAGAAGTACATGAATGGCACCCACGTTCGGTATGCTTACGGCTCGGCAACCACCAACCCAGCTTATCTGATTAATGGTGTAGAGTCACACATGATGCCTTCTGGTGAAGTGACATTTGACAACTGGCTCGCGGTGGCCAATCAGTATTACCGAAATGCGAGTGTAAGTAATAATTATCTGCGGAAAGCAGCCGGTTGTCGGCCTTATCCCGCGACTCCACGCAGTACCGGCCCGAATCATCCTTGGGGTGGGCAGGCAGCCATTTATCCAGCTACGCTGTTTATGTTTGGCCAAACGGAAGGCAGATCCTGGCCGTATGCTCCAGTGAGCAATCCAGCACCCGTTGTAAGCATCACGAGTCCGACCAGTGGCACCAATTTTACTGCTGGCGTTACCATCACCATCACGGCAAATGCCACCGATGCCAATGGTTCGGTTACTCAAGTGGAGTTCTTCAGGAATGGCACTTCCTTGGGGGTCGACAATGCCGCGCCTTATAGCCTAATGTGGAGCAATGCCACGGCCGGCAACCAGGTGTTGACTGCAGTAGCGACTGACAATGCGGGCGTGTCGACTACGTCTGCAGCTACAAGTATTGTTGTGGGAACTTCATTACCCACTAATTGCAGCGCCACGGGAACAATTTTACGGGAATCCTGGTCTAATGTGACCGGCACTGGCGTATCTGCTATCCCGGTTACGCTTACGCCTAGTAGCAGCAGTCAAATGACCAGTTTTCAGGGGCCAGCCATTCCAGCGGGTACTTGGGGTATTGCCGATAACTACGCGGCTCGCTACCGAGGATATGTTTGTGTACCCACCACGGGCAACTATACTTTCTGGATTGCCTCGGACAATGATGGCGAACTGTGGTTGAGCACGGACGCCAATCCGGCCAATAAGAAACGCATTGCCTATATTCAAGATGGCTTTGCGTATATCAATCAGTGGACCAAATACGCTAGCCAACAATCAGCCCCGATTGCCTTGCAGGCGGGTCAGAAGTACTACATCGAAGCCTTACACAAAGAGGATAATGGCGGAGATGTGCTAGCGGTAGGCTGGCAGTTGCCTGGTGGGGTGTTGGAGCGGCCAATTCCTGGGGCTCGCTTGTCGCCCTTCGTGCCGACGGCAGCCCGGGTTTCCAGTGAAGCTACCGCCGAGGAGCTTTCGCAGATCATCGCTTTCCCCAATCCATTTGACAATATGCTTACCCTGCAATGGGCAGAACAACCTAAGCAAGCCGTATCGGTATCCTTGATTGATTCGTATGGCCGGGTTCGCCACCAGCAGGCAACTCAATTGACCAGTGGACAAAGGCAATTGACGGTGGATGTGAGCCCGGCGAGTTTACCCGGTGGTATCTATTATGTGCGGGTACAATCGGACAACCGCCAGCAAGTGATTCGATTAATGAAGCATTAAACAAAGGCTTTCATTGGCAACTTCAATGCTAACAGCCGTTTAATGAATGGCATGTCAACTGATTTTTAGCAATTTTTAATAAAAAATGTCAATAGCTTCCGTAGCAGAGGGTTTAATCCTTCGGATACGGAAGCTGTTGATGTATACGGTTAAGCAGTCAGTTATAAATAAACATCACTTTAGTAAATAATAAATTATTGATTTTTAGTTAGATACGTAATTATTCATTGCGTTCCACGCTGGACTCATTATTCACTACTCATTGCTTATGTTTATTGAGCCACAAGCTAGGATCGATCACCCTTTTTCTGCGTTTATTCTTTGGATTTACAAGAACAAAAAAATGTTAAGGCCGTTTCCTTTACATAACATAATTCTACTGTGATGAAAAAGACACACTTCCTTTTGGTTTTATTGCTGGTGTTAGGTTTGACTCGTGCGACTGCGCTATTTGCCCAAAGTACATCAGAAACCCTGGTGTCGATTGCTTCCTCCGACCCTGATTTCAGCACTTTGTCGCAGTTAATTAGAGCTGCAGGCTTGGAACAGACGCTAAGTGGCCCCGGACCATTTACTTTATTTGCTCCTACCAATGCGGCCTTTAATAACTTACAGCCTGGGGCCTTGGAAAACCTGCTGAAGCCAGAAAATAAACAACGGCTGGTAGCTATATTGACTGCCCACCTGTTGAATGGAAGTATTCATTCCTCAGATTTTTTTAAGGAAAATGAGCTGAGAAGTGTACAAGGCAAGACATTAGAAATAAATGAGCAAGGGGGTAAACTTACTGTGGATCAATCTAATGTGGTTAAAACGGATCTGTCGGCATCTAATGGCGTATTTCACATCATCGACAAAGTAATTATGCCCTAATTTACCGGCGTTTGGGCAATAGGCTTTCGTAGCTTATTATCAGCAGAAGGCAATAATGTTAATCCAACTTGCCTTTCCCATCGTTTTCGCTATTTTTGATTCCTATGAACTTTCTGTATCCTTCCTTTCTTTTTGGATTTCTTGCTGCTGCTATTCCCATTGCTATCCACTTGTTCAACTTCCGGCGAACAAAAAAGGTGTTTTTTACCAATGTGCAATTTCTGAAGGCCGTAAAAACCTCTACAAACTCGTTCCGCAGACTCAAGCAATTGCTCATTCTGGCAGCACGCATTCTATTTATTGTATGCTTGGTGCTTACTTTTGCTCAACCGTTCATTGCCAGTACTAACCAGGCAGTGATAGATGGTAGAGCAGTGAAAAGTATTTACCTAGATAATTCCTTAAGTATGGAAAGTCAGTCTGGCAACGAGCGCTACCTCGATCTGGCGATTGATAAAATCAATGGTTTGCTTGGCACGATGCCTAATTCGCCTTCTTTTCAGTTAATTACCAATGATTTCGATAGCAAAGAACAATACGTAGTAGGAATAGAAAAAATCCGTGAACGCATGGCAGGAATGAATCTGTCGCCCACGTATCGCAGCCTTTCTACTATCTACCAAAGGCAAGCCAGTCTGTTAGAAAGGCACAGCGCTTCTCAACAAAACCAGCTCTTCTGGTTCTCCGATTTCCAGAAAAGTACCGTAGGCGATTTGGATAAGAGCGCCGGATCGGGTCTTCCCCTGGATTCGGTAAACCGCCTTTACCTGGTGCCAGTGCAGGCGCAGGAATACCGAAATGTATACATTGATTCAGTTTGGCTGGCAACGCCCTTTTTGAAGGAAATGCAGAACAACGAACTGAGCATCCGTTTGGTCAATTCTGGCAACGAAGAAGTGAAAGACTTGTCAGCTAAGTTGTTTATCGACGATACGCAAGTCTCTACCACTAGTGCAAACCTACGTGCAAATGGTTCGACTGTGGCTACTTTCAATTTTAATTTACGGGAAAAGGGTTTTAAACGGGGGCGAATCACTTTTGAAGACAATCCAGTCACGTTTGATAATGAATACTACTTTGTGCTCAATGCCTCGCCTAGTATTCAAATAACTCATTTATATGAAGGAGTTCCCAGGAGCGAAAACTATGTCAGTGACGTGTTTAGCAATGAAACTGCTTTTTCTCTACAAAGTTTTAATTCCAGCAACGTCGATAACGAGCGACTGACTCGGTCAGATTTAGTGGTATTAGAAGGTATTACGCAACTAGACGCAACACGGCGGGCTTCCTTAGATCGGTTTGTACGCAGTGGCGGCAGTTTACTTATTATTCTGCCAGCGCAGCCCGATCTGGCTTTCTATAGCAGTTGGCTGGGGAGTTTCAGCATTCGCGGAGTCATGAAACCAGCCGCCAGTCAGCCTGCCATAGCTACACCGCAGATGCTAGCACCGCCCGACAAAAGTAATCCCTTCTTTAGCGATATTTTTGAAAATACTACCCAATCCAGTGCTATCAATATGCCAGTAGCGGTACCAGTATTAACCTGGCAACTAACGGGTAGTCGACTGTTAACTTTCAAAGACAACCAGCCATTCCTGTCGCAATCGCGGGTGCAGCGGGGCAAGGTGTATGTATGTGCGTCACCATTGACTGAGGCATACGGAAATTTTGCCTCACACGCGCTGTTTGTACCCATTCTTTACAAGTTGGCCTCTTTGAGCAAAATTCAGGAGCCACTGGCCTATACTTTTCAGGACAATGCCATTGCCTTAGAAATGGCTAGCGCCCAGGCCAACAATATTTATAAGCTTCGAAAAGGGAAGTTGGAAATTATCCCTGATCAGCATATCAACGGCAACCAGGTAATTCTGGAGTTGCCCAAAGGGAGCCAGGCCAACGATAAGCAAGTACTGGAGTCGGGTTACTACGAACTCACCCTCAACGATAAACCGGAGCGGTTGCTGGCTTTTAATTACGACAAGAAGGAATCACAGATGGACTTTTATACCTCTGCCGACTTAAAACGCATATTTGCCAACCGCAAAAATGTGCAGGTATTCGATTCGGTCGAGCAAGGTGATTTTGTGAAGGAGTTCAGAGAGCAAAATATTGGTGTCACCCTCTGGAAATACTTTCTGCTGGCTGCGCTGTTCTTTCTACTAGTCGAAATTGTGCTCATCAGGCTGGTGAAAGGGTAAAGTTGACGCTAATACAAAAAGCTAAATTAATGCCTGACCAAACGCAAGCTACCTACCTTTACTTCTCCTACGGCTCCAACTATGGACACCGAAAGTATGCACCAATTATCCGCCTACGTCCGCTTACCTCGAGCTGCTAATTCAAGCGTCTGTCAACTACCATTTTCCCGATGCGTATCTGGCTTATTTGCGTTCGTTTGCTGAGTCAATTCAAATAAGGTGAACTACTCCATCGTCTGTGCATTGTTCCAACAAGGCTTGGTTAGTCAGATGCAAGCGCGGATGTACGAAATTGGGGGCAATTTCGGCCAAGGGTACTAACGTGAACCGTCGTTCCTGCAAAAAAGGATGAGGAATGGTTAATCCTTCTAGTAGAATTTGCTGATGGCCATAATATAAGATGTCGATGTCGATGACCCGTGCTCCCCATTTCTCTTTTCTTTCCCTTCCCAATAACTGTTCAATTTGCTGAGTGTTTTGCAATAGCTCTTTTGCTTCTAAACTCGTTTCCAGGCCAATAACCTGATTCAGAAAAGAAGGCTGGTTGGTTACACCCCAAGGCGCAGTTTCGTAGATGGACGATTGGATTACTAGGCTACCAACCCGGTTTTGGAGGTGTTCCGTGGCTAATGTCAATACTTGTTTTCGGTCGCCCAGGTTGCTGCCCAACAGCAAGTAGGTCAATATGTGATCATTCATGCGTTGCTCGTGGCTTTTCAAATTCAAAATTTGTCATTCATCCGGTAAAACCCAACATTCAACACATATTTTCGGTTAAACTTTTAATTATGCTTTACTTTTGTCTTTGCTCCTAAAAGTGGGGTAATCCATTTCAAGTGATGGAATAGTTGTAGACTTATCTAACCTTCATTAAAGACGATGTTGCAATTTTTGAAATATGTATTTGCCACCTTGGTTGGCCTTTTTTTATTTTTTTTACTCGGGTTTTTTATACTGATAGGCATAGCCGGGAGTATTTCCAAGGAGCCCGAAACTACGGTTCATGCCAATTCGATCCTTAAGCTGGATCTGAATAGAGCCATTGATGAAATAGCTGCTGACAATCCATTAAAAGGGTTTAATCTGCCCGGTTTGCCCAGTGCTCCAACCAATGTGGGGCTAGTACAAATAAAGGAGGCTTTGGCTAATGCAAAACTAGACAATAACATTCGGGGCATTTTTCTTGAAGCCAACTATCCGGTAGCCGGCTACGCTACTATTGAGGAAATTCGTGATGCTTTATTGGACTTCAAAAAATCGGGCAAGTTCATCGTTTCCTACGGCGAAGTCTATTCTGAAAAAGGCTATTACCTGTCTTCTATTGCAGATAAAATCTACCTTAATACCGCTGGCGGAATGGAGTTGAATGGCTTGAGTTCGGCGTATACTTTTTTTAAAGGAACACTGGATAAACTCGAAATAAAGCCCGAAATTTTTAAGGTGGGCGAATACAAAAGTGCTGTAGAGCCTTTCATTCGGGAAGATATGAGTGAGCCAAGCCGTGAGCAAACCAAGTCTTTCCTCAGTTCTATTAACAATTATACTTTTCAGAACATTGCGAAAGCCCGTGGCCTTCAAGTAGCTGATTTGAAGAATATTGCCGACTCTTTGCTGGTGCAGAAGCCGTCCGATGCCTTAAAGTATAAACTAGTTACCGACCTGGGTTATTTCGACGAAGTGGAGTCGGCCATTCGCAAACTGCTGAAGGTATCGGAAGACGAGGAAATCAATTACCTCACGCTATCTAAGTATAACAAAGCGGCTAAAACAGTGCAGGGCAGCAATTCCGACAACCGAATAGCGGTCATCATCGCTTCGGGCGAAATTAGGTCAGGCAATGGTGACAAGGACATAATTGGCTCCGATAAAATGGCTGCCGAAATCCGGAAGGCACGACTTGACAAGAAAATAAAAGCAGTGGTGCTACGAATCAATTCGCCCGGTGGAAGTGCAATGGCATCGGATGTGATGTGGCGCGAAGTGATGCTGACCCAAAAAGTAAAGCCCATCATTGCCTCTATGTCTGATGTAGCGGCTTCGGGAGGTTATTATATGGCTATGGGTTGCGATAAAATTGTTGCCCATCCCAATACCATTACTGGTTCCATTGGTATTTTTGGAATGCTATTCAACGTAGAGAATTTTCTGAAAAACAAGCTTGGCGTTACCGTAGATGGCGTGAAGACGAATAATTTTGCCGATTTTCCTAATGTTAACCGAGAAATGACTGCTTTTGAACGCCGTGTTATTCAGCGAAGCGTGGAGCAAGGCTACGAAATTTTTACGGCCAAAGCTGCCCAAGGTCGCCATATGACGCAAGATGAGTTGAAGAAACTCGCTTCTGGTCGGGTTTGGTCGGGAGCTGAAGCGAAGGAGAATGGCTTAGTAGACGAACTGGGGGGCTTGGAAGACGCTGTTCGGCTTGCCGCAAAAACCGCTAAGCTAAAAACCAATGACTACAAGGTTCGTTACTATCCTGCACCGCAAACTTTCCTGGAAGAGTTCCTCAGTGAAATGAGCGATGAAAACGAAGCCCGTACCCTCCGCAATCAACTTGGTATGCTGGCGCCCTACGCCAAAAGTATTATCAAATTGCAGCAAATGGAGGGCATCCAGACCAGAATGCCATTTGATATAGACCTAAAGTAAGCAGCAAAAGCTAATGATAGATCGCTTAATTATTAGCCTATCAACACAGCAATTATATCCGCACATTTATTTAGACTTCCGGAGAAATATCCTTCGGAAGTCTTTCTTTTATGGCAGAGTAGACTTTTTTACATTTGTCTTTGTTAATTTGCGCCTTTGCCTCGCTTCTATAAGCTCATGTGGACTAACTTGAGTCTGGTAAAATAAAACTAAGGTTTATGTAAATTGTTGACATACCTATAAATGAGGGCTCATACACTCATAAACTTATACACTCATAAACTCATTTGTATGGAAATCCGCAACAACTGGACTCGCGAAGAAATTGCTGAAATATATCATTCCCCTGTATTAGAACTGATTTACCAGGCGGCTACCGTTCACCGCCAGCACAACGACCCGCAAGAGGTGCAGGTGTGTACATTGCTTTCGGTTAAAACCGGCGGTTGCCCGGAAGATTGTTCCTATTGTCCGCAGGCAGCTCGTTATCATACGAATGTAAAAACGCATAAGTTGTTGCCTACCAGTGAAGTGTTGTCTGCTGCCGAGCAAGCGAGAGACTCTGGCAGCACGCGTTTCTGTATGGGAGCTGCCTGGCGCGAAGTACGCGATAATAAGGATTTTGACCGCGTGCTGGACATGGTAAAAGGGGTGAACGAGTTAGGGCTGGAAGTATGCTGTACCTTGGGAATGCTCACTGCCGAACAGGCCGATAAATTGAAAGATGCCGGTCTGTATGCCTACAACCACAACCTGGACACCAGTGAGGAGCATTACGACCAGATTATAACTACCCGAACGTACGACGACCGCCTGAAAACTATTGACCACGTTCGGAAGGCGAAAATATCTGTTTGTTCGGGAGGTATTATTGGCTTGGGCGAGTCGGTAAATGACCGCATTGGTATGCTGCATACCCTGTCAACCTTGCCCGAACATCCAGAATCGGTGCCAGTAAACGCACTGGTGCCCGTAGAAGGAACGCCATTGGAAGACCAGGAACGGGTATCGGTATGGGAAATGGTGCGGATGATTGCCACCGCCCGTATTTTGATGCCTAAAGCTATGGTGCGACTTTCGGCGGGCCGGGTTCGGATGAATACCGAAGAGCAGGCACTATGTTTCCTGGCAGGAGCTAACTCTATTTTTGCCGGGGATAAATTGCTGACTACTCCCAACCCTGAAGTAGATAAAGATAAGGAAATGTTCCAGACCCTCAATATTAGACCTCGGAAAGCATTCAAAGACGGACCTGCCGTAAAGTTTGAGCAAATTCCACTATGAAAGCTAACCGCTAATGATTGGCAACTGAGTTTTCAGCATCCAACTTGATTCGGAGTGCATCGTTGAGGTAGTTGTAATATTGTAATACAATAATTTGGTTAGCCTGTTGATATAATCTCAGTCGGTTTTCGTGTATAAAGCTTTCAATAGCAGTTCCGTATTCCTTCATAATACGCGGAAAAAATTCCTTCTTAAAATTGGCTATCTTTTTTAGCCCGTTCTGGCTTTTCGTATAATAATCAAATCCGATAATCTCATTAGAAAATCCTAATTCGCGGTTTACTTGCATAAATTTGGGGTTAGCCATCAGGTGTTTGCGGGCGCCGTGTCGCCTGTATAGGCTGATAGTGCCCGTAGAGATGACTTCGAAAAAAGACTCATACCTGTATCCAGGCTTCGGCTGGAAAACGAGAGGAATGAACCTACGATTGCTGGCAATTTCCGTATCCTGGAAACTAAAATACTTCACCTGAGAAGCAGCAAAGGCTTTTGTAAGCTCGCCTGATTTGCATTGAACTACTTCGGTGTGGTAGTCATAATATACATCTCCAGAAAATACATCTCCTGAACGTAATACTACCACCCCTTGATGCCAAATATTGTCTAGCTCGTTTGCAAAGGTAGAACTAGAAAAAAATGAAAGGTAGATAAATAGGAGTAGGCACTTCTTGACCATACAACAAACGAATAAAGATGGATACTTTCTTAAAAAAGGATCTTAGGTATGAATGTTAGTGCGAAATGGAATGGTAGTAAAACTACCGGAATAGCTGCGTAGTAATTTTCCTTTTTTTAGAAAAAAACTACTTTGGAAAGTTTTGCATTAAAAAGGAAAACCCTCTTCAAACTGTTATTTCACAGATTGAAGAGGGTTGGGTATTAAGTATTTGATTTTTAGGGATGTATGGCTACCTCTTGATTTGTAAAGGTACTATTCATTTGTAGGCGTTTTAGAAAGTTATAATGGTTAATCAGCTTGATTTGATGATCCAGTGCAAAAGTATGTAGGCTTTTTTCCTTTATCAATTGGCTTATTTCTTGACTAAAGTCTTTGCTTATTAAAGGAAGTATTTCTTTCCTGAATTTTTTGAGGGCTACAAATTGATTCTGAATAAGGACGAAATAAGAAAATCCAGTCGAATAATCGAATGTGTCTGGCTGCCCGTCAACCCGTTGGGTATTTAGGTTAACCCCTATTTCGGGAAGATCGCGGTGTCGTCTTAATAAAGTGAGTGGGCCTTTTAAAATCACCTCCAAGAACTCTTTTCTAGGATAATGTGAGTGCTGATTAAAGTCATAAGCTACAAATTCGCGTAGTATACCAAACGACTGTTCTAAAAATTTAAATGATTGAACCTGATGCGATGAAAAGGCTTTGATCATTTGCTGAGATTTGAACAGAACTACTTTAGTTACTTGGTCGAAATAAATTTCGCCGTTCAGTTCCAAACCTGAACGAAGAACAAGACTGCCTTGGTGCCAATCCGCCTGGTCAATGGTTGGTTGGGCTAAAGCTGAGGCAAAGCAGACAAAAAAGAGTAATGATAATAGACTATTTTTCATTTTGTTTATTAAGATAGATAGGGTAAAACTGATTAATGGGTGGCAGAGCTAAGTGTGTTTTTCACAGGAAAGTAACCTATTATTAATAGCAATTCCCGTTTGACATTTGCTTGGAAAGTACAAGTGTACACTTAAGTGGTAGGCATATAATAAATAAAAAATAAGGGTGTGTAAGCCAGTATTGATAGTAAATAGATATCCTAAAGGCAGGGCTGTTATTTTGAATTGTAGGGTAAAATATTTACCAGTGTAAGGAAGGAAAATCAAGAGTCAATAATGGAGTAACGTATGCTTTTATAGTCTGAAATCTAGTAAAATGATGCGTCATCAAACTTTTTCCAATGCGATTATTGACTTACCACCAGTTGATAAAACCCTGTTGCTTACAGGAGTAATATTCTTTAATTACTATGAAAATAAGAAGATTTTATAGTGACTAAATTAGGTAGTGGCGGTTCTGTAGATGAGATGAAAAGATGATTTCTCCTCTTCAAATTAGTAGAGATGAGTAATTACCTTACTTAGTACGCATTCTCCAACCTCTATTGGTGCAGCTTCAAAGAGGGGTAAAACCTCTTCCCGAAAACAGTTTTGAAAAAAATATGTTAGCTTCTGGTAATCTGTTACCTTGCTACAAGTAGCTTTACCTTTTTTAGTATAGCGGATGAAAATAAAAACTGCCTGTCTTTTGGGGTTGTTATTGCTTGGGCACCGTTGGGCGTTTTCGCAGTTGCTAAACGAGAACGACGCTGCTTTTACCCGTGCCGATAGCCTTCGAGGTTCGCTCACACCGCTGCGAACTTGTTACGACGTTGGCTTTTATCATTTGAATATCCGCGTTAATCCGCAGACCCGTTCCATTGCTGGGAACAATCTTATCCGTTTCAAAGTAATCTCTTCCTTCGAACGTTTTCAACTCGATTTATACGACACTCTTAGTATCGATAAGATAGTATATAAGGGCAAGAACCTGCCTTTTACCCGCGAGTTCAATGCCGTTTTCGTTCAGTTTCCATCCACGTTAGCCTTAGGTAGCATCCAGGAAGTCAAAGTATACTATCATGGTGTGCCCACCGTAGCGAAGCGGCCACCTTGGGATGGCGGGTTTGTGTGGAACAAAGATGTGCAAGGCAAGCATTGGGTTGGTGTAGCCTGCCAGGGTGCAGGAGCCAGCCTGTGGTGGCCTTGCAAAGACCATCAATCCGACGAGCCAGACAGTATGGCCATTAGTGTAGCCGTTCCCAAAGACTTGGTCGAAGTCTCCAACGGTCGGCTACGAGGCAAGAAAACCCTGCCTGGTGGGTACGAGCGCTACGACTGGTTTGTGAGCTATCCCATCAATAGTTATGATGTTACTATAAATATCGCTGATTATGCCTCTTTCAGTGATATCTACCAAGGGAAAAATACCAAGCCGCTCACCCTGGATTACTATGTGCTTCGGGAAAACCTTAAAAAGGCCAAGACTCAGTTTGCGCAGGTAAAGCCGATGATGGCTTGTTTTGAGAAATATTTTGGCCCGTACCATTTCCCTCGCGATGGCTATAAGCTGGTAGAAACGCCCTACCTCGGAATGGAACACCAAAGTGCCGTAGCATATGGCAATAAATACCTGC
Source organism: Bacteroidota bacterium (assembly GCA_040385915.1). Taxonomy (GTDB): domain Bacteria; phylum Bacteroidota; class Bacteroidia; order Cytophagales; family ES-bin-26; genus ES-bin-26. The sequence continues at coordinate 1,957 of JAZKGK010000338.1, read as the reverse complement.
AAGGCTACCTCGGCGCGGCTACCTCTCCCTGGGGGCTCAAGTTCGACTATATTATTATCCACGAAAGTGGGCACGAATGGTGGGGCAACAGCGTCTCTAGTAAAGACATGGCCGACATGTGGATTCACGAGAGCTTCACTACTTATGCTGAAGCCTTGTACGTAGAATGTATGTATGGCTATCCGGCTGCGCTCACGTACATGAATGCCCAAAAAGGGAACATCGGAAACGAAGAGCCAATCATTGGGCCGTATGGAGTCAATAAAGAGGGCTCAGGTGATATGTATAATAAGGGCATGCTGTTGCTGAATACCCTAAGGAATGTGGTGAATGATGACAAAAAATGGTTTGCAGCTATCTACGGACTTTCTCAGGAATTTAAATATAAAACGACTACTGCCGAAGAGCTAATCGCTAGTTTCAACAAATACCTGGGCAAAGACTATACTTATTTCTTCGACCAATACCTCCGTCACGCCCAGTTGCCCAAACTGCTGCTCTACTACGTTGAGAAGGATGGGAACATTTTTGCTACCTTTCGTTGGGAAACCGATGTGCCTGATTTTCGAATGCCAGTAAAGATCACTACTGCCAAAGGTAAATACGAATTCATCGAGCCAACCACTGAGTTCAAAACCATTCTTCTAAAAGACCTGCCCTTCGAAGAATTACACATCGCCACCGACCTTTTTTACATGGATTCGGAAGTAGCACCCAAATATTTTGATCCGAAAGCGACGGATTAAGTCAGGGGCTGAGAACGGGGACTTTTCTGCTTTTCTACCTTTATCATAAGGCAGGAGAATTATTCGTTATAACCCGCAACAATAGCAGTAATAGCCCTGGGTAGTAATTCTTGTATCTCAATAAATATTATTAAAATAATGCAGGAATTGCTATACTTTAATTTATGTCTTCCTATATTTGCCTACCTTCATTTGCAAACAGAGCGACACTAAACATTGGTCACAGTTAACCCTTCTGTCTAAGTAAATAATACCTTTTTGATTTAAATCTATAGTCGCCTGTAAGGGCGAAATAAACTTTTTGTGCCTTTATGTTCTGTACATTATTTTCATTCCTAACCCTTATTTAACTTTTATGAACAAGAACCATTCTCTTTTCTCCTCACGTTTTTTCAAAGCCGTGTTTCTAAGCGCTTCTGCTTTGTGTATTCAGTCAGTTGGGTACGCGCAGTGGGCTCCAACTGGAGCTAGTGGCAATACCAATATTAATAATACTAATAGTACTGGCAATGTAGGAATTGGAGCCGTGCCCTATTTTCAAGGAAGGCTATCTATTGCAGCTCCTTCCAGTATCCCAGCCATTATGCTATATGGTGGATCAACATTCCTGAGGACAAGTTTAACGACTACTAAATGGAATATGACGACTTCATCAGGAGATGCCAGCTTAGGCATTATTACCAATAATGCTAATGCTTCTAATGGATTTGGATTGCTTAACGGTGCGGAATTAGCCTCTCCCATCGTATGGATGTACCGATCCGACTTAGGTAATAATGCCTTCACTGTAGCATCGAAAGGTTATGGCGATGTATCCTCAATAGAAAGCACATTAACTCCTTTATTCCAAGTAAGGCAAAATGGTACTGTTTTAATTGGGCAAACGGCTTCACGGGCCACCGCTGGGAAATACAAATTAGATGTGCTTGGTGGCGTAAGAGCTAATATGGTCGTAGTGAATACCGATGGAGCTGACTTTGTATTCGAGCAAGGATACAAGCTGAAGCCCCTTTCCGAAGTAGAATCGTTTATTCAAGCTAACCACCACCTTCCAGAAATTGCCCCAGCTGCTGAAATGCAGAAAGAAGGCGTAGATGTAGGTGAACTGCAAACCCAATTGCTGCAAAAGATAGAAGAGCTTACCCTCTATATGATTGTAGGGCAAACGCATGATTTTGCCAATTTGGTATAGTTAGTTGTAGTTTTGTTGT
>JAZKGK010000337.1:0-3289 GCA_040385915.1 Bacteroidota bacterium | reverse complement strand
GTACGAACTGGACGAAGACTTCTCGATTGAAACCGCCATTGAATTCGGGCGCATTTATAACCGAAATGGACAGTGGAAGTTTGAAGCAGTAGGATTGGGCATGAAAGGTGGACTAGAAGATTATCTAAAGAAATACAATTAAGTTACAAACAGCATTGATGCCATTGTTGGTGGAAAACACCAACAATGGCATCCAATTATACAGACAAGACAAGCAACAACTAACTCCTAAAAGCTAAAACCCTAACAACTAATTAATATGAGAAGACTACCCGTTTATCTTCTATTAGATACCTCCGGTTCGATGAGTGGCGAACCCATTGAGGCGGTAAAAAATGGCGTTCAGGTGCTGATTTCCACCTTAAGGCAAGATCCTTATGCACTGGAAACGGCCTTTATCAGCGTAATCACCTTCGATAGTACCGCCAAGCAACTCATGCCCCTAACGGACTTGTCTTCGTTCCAAATGCAGGAAATCAAGGCTGGCGGTTCTACTTCGCTAGGTGCTGGGCTTGATTTATTGGCGCAAAGCATAGATAAGGAAGTCGCCACATCTACGGGTGACGTAAAAGGTGACTGGAAACCCCTGGTATTTATTATGACCGACGGCGCTCCAACAGATACCTGGCAAAATGGCCTGGCCGAATTTAAGAAACGCAAAGCGGGCATCACCATCGCTTGCGCTGCCGGTAATGCCGCCGATACCAAGGTATTAAAGCAGATTACGGATACTGTAGTTTCCTTAGATACGGCAGATTCGGCCACTATTAAAGCGTTCTTCAAATGGGTTTCTGCCTCCATTAGTACAGGTAGTCAAAAAGTGGAAAGTGGCGGAAAAGAAGTCGCTGGATTAAATGAGCTTCCCCCGCCTCCGCCAGAAGTAAATATTGTTGTTTGACCCTAAAAACTAAGTAATCAGATGAGAAGGCTACCCGTATATCTTTTGTTAGATACCTCCGGTTCTATGCGCGGCGAACGCATTGAAGCCGTAAAAAATGGTTTGCAGGTATTGGTTTCCAAACTGCGCCAAGACCCTTTTGCCTTAGAATCGGTATGGATTAGCATCATCACTTTTGACCGGGAAATAAAACAGGTATTGCCCCTGACCGATTTAGAGTCTTTGCAACTACCCGAAATCAATACGCCAGAGTCGGGGCCCACCAATATGGGCGCGGCGCTAATGACGCTCTGCGATGACTTAGAAAAAGAAATTATCACGAGTTCGCCCGACCGGAAAGGCGATTGGCGGCCATTGCTTTTTGTCATGACTGATGGAAAGCCTTCCGATCTGGCGACATTTCGGGAGGCGGTTCCCAGGGTTAAGTCCAAAGGTTTTGCCGGAATCATTGCCTGTGCTGCTGGTGCTGAAGCCCAGAATAGCTATTTAAAGGAACTGACAGACACGGTGGTACATTTAGATACCGCTGACAGTTCGACCTTGATGTCTTTCTTTAAGTGGGTTTCCGAATCCATTGGCACCGGCAATAAAAGCATCGCCTCTGCCGATGAGATTGTATTACCACCACCACCCGCTGAAGTACACATGGTGATATGATACCGTTTAGCAGTTAGTTTTTAGCAGATAGCCGATGCCTTGACTACTAAAAACTAACTATTAAAAGGCTAATAACTAAAGGCTAACCACTAACTGCTAAATATGAAGCCATTACTGTACTTGTTATTGAATATTTTGATTGTAGGGCTGTTTTTATATTCCAAACTTTTACCTTACAAAGACAAACTCGATCCTACTTATGCGGGTGTTTTTGGCTTTTTTAATAATGTATTTACGCCCATTTTGAATTTTTTAAAAGGCTTAGTTAAACCCTTCCAGGTAGGGCAAGGCTTGTCAGTAGATATGACCCAGATTATTTTGTTGCTTGCCTTGTTGCTTTCACTCAGCTTCTTCAGATAATCGTATGAGACGCCTACCCATTTACTTTCTGATTGACATTTCTGAATCGATGGTAGGAGAACCTATCCAGTTGGTAGAAGAAGGGCTGGCTACCATTGTTAAAGCATTGAAAGAAGATCCGTATGCTTTAGAAACGGTTTATATCTCTATTGTGGTTTTTGCAGGCCAACCTAAAACCCTGGTGCCCTTGCAGGAAGTGATCAGCTTTTATCCTCCCCGATTCCCGATTGGCGGCGGCACTTCCCTCAGCAATGGGCTAGGTCACTTAATGTATGAGTTGCGAACCAACATCGTCAAAACTACGATGGAGCAGAAGGGAGATTGGAAGCCCATCGTGTTCTTGTTTACCGATGGTGTGCCTACCAACAATTCGGCTCAGGCAATTGAGGAGTGGAAAAAAAACTGGCATTCCCAGGTAAATATGGTGGCCATTTCGTTTGGCAGCGAAACAGATATGCACACATTGAAAGAGATTACCGACAATGTCTACCTCTTTCAGAATACCACCGCTCAGCAGTACAAAGAATTTTTCAAATGGGTGACTGCTTCTATCAAAACCAGTAGCGTCAGTGTAAACAATAATTCGACGGGCTTTGATCTAGCCAAGATGGATGACAAGGTGCTGTCGAAAGTAGATTTGACCAAACAAGCGCCGCCCCAGGCGAATGCGCCCCAGACCAACGTAGACACTAATTTCGCGGTGTTCATTGCCAAGTGCCAGAATACCAAAAAGCCCTACCTTATCAAATATCGGCGCAATCAAAAGCCCGTCGATTTTGGTGGTATTACGATGGATACCTTGTCTTATCGCTTGGTTGGTGCTTTTCCGGTAGATCAATCCTATTTCGAGCTATCTGACAATGAAGCTAGCCATAATAAAATCAGTACCGAAGAGCTGGAAGGTTTTCCGGCTTGCCCTTGTTGTGGCAACCAGTATGGCTTAAGTATTTGCAGTTGCAGCAAAATGCACTGTGTAGGTACAGAAGCAGTAAGTACCTGCCCCTGGTGCGGCAACCAGGGTAGCTATGGTTCGGGCGAAGGCCATTTCGACATTGATCGAACGCAAGGCTAGTGGAAGTAAATAAGTCTAGAATAAATGAGTCTATGAGTACTTTAAACCAGAAGAAAGAATACATCAAGGCTTTTCTTAAAAAAGACAATATTGATATTTCATCGAAGCAATCTGCCCTCTTTCAGCAGTTTATCGACGAACCCCAGATTGATGAAGCCTACAATACCATTATACTAGCACAAAAAACTATGGCTGACAGTTGGAAAGAGAGATCACTCATTGACGATATTCAATCGAAACAAATTCAGTTACCCAACGCAACGGTAGGCAAGCCCTATACTTACCAGTTCGACCTGGCTAAA
>JAZKGK010000336.1:0-6164 GCA_040385915.1 Bacteroidota bacterium | reverse complement strand
TCATCGCTATAAACAGGGTGCTCCGCTGGAGCGTGTAGTTGTGTCCTAATCGTAGCCTAGTTAGACATGGCAGAATGTGCTGGCGAATATCCCAACGCCACAATATTACCCAAATGGTGGAAATAACGGCCATTTCGCGGCTGGCGTGACCTGGGCAGGGGCAAGCCTGGCCCCTATAACTGGATTTTGCAGATGAAATCAATGTGTGTTAAAATTCTGTTTGTCAGTTCATTTGTGAATGATAACTTATTTTTACGTCAAATAACTTATGCATAAGTTGTATAACTTAAAAATACGTTATACTTTTGACATATGGAATCATTAACTAAAACAGAAGAGAAGGTAATGCAGATTCTTTGGGACATCAAGCAAGGATTTGTTAAGGATGTCATTGAACGTATGCCCGATCCCAAGCCGCCCTATAATACGATCTCGTCCCTGATCCGCATTCTGGAGAAAAAGGGTTTCGTGGGTTACAAAGCCTACGGAAAAACGCACGAATACCATCCGGTCATTTCGAAGCTCGCCTACCGCCAATTTACCTTCAAAAACTTCCTGCTCAACTACTTTGAGGGCTCGCCTAAAAATGTGGTTTCCTTTATGGTGAAGGAAGAAAACCTGAGTCAGGAAGAAATTCAGCAGATGCTGGCCATGCTCGATTCGGAAGAGGAATCTCCTAAACCGTCCACCGATGCTCACTGACCTGTTTCTCTACTTGGCTAAAGCAACGGTTTGCTTTGTCGCCTTTGCCTTGGTTTATCGGGCGTTTTTGTGTCGGCTTACTCATTTTCAATGGAACCGGATTTACTTACTAAGCGCCCTTTTGCTGAGTATCGCTATTCCGTTCGTACAACTGCCGATCTCCCGTCCGAATTACCTGCCGGAAGCATCGGAAGCTCCTGTCAGTTTGCCGGTCGTTTCCCAACAAGAGGAAGTGAAATCGGTTATGCCTGATGCTCAACCCGGGCCGGTTCAGTTGATTCCGACCATACAGCCCGAAAAAACATCCTTTACCATTCCTTACGAAGCACTTGGATATGGATTGGTTCTGCTGTATTTCATAGGCGTTTTATACAAAGCCTGGAGATTGGGATGCAACCTCCGGGCAGTCCATCGCCTGATTCGAAGGGGAGAGCGGTTAGAAGAGGAAGACTATTGCCTGGTTTATACACAAGAGCAGGCTCCTGCTTTCTCTTTCCTGCATTTTATTTTCCTGGGGCGGCACCACAATAGCCTGAGCCCGGAAGAATGGAGCCAGGTAATAAATCACGAGCGGGTTCATGTTCGGCAAAAGCACACATTGGATCTGTTGCTTTTTGAAGTTGTGGACGTGCTTTTCTGGTTCAATCCACTCGTTCGCTATCTAAAAGAATCACTTCAGGAAGTCCACGAATACATGGCTGATGCTGCCGTGACGCAGGAATTGTCCGATCATCGTGCGTATGGAAGGCTGCTGGTACGGCTGACTGTAGAAAGCATTCCGTTTTCGATGGCCCATGGCTTTTCGGGAAAGCAATTGAAGAAACGAATCCTCATGCTGACCCAAACGCCTTCTACACCCAGACAAAAGCTAAAATTCGCCCTCGCTTTCCCGCTGCTGGCTGTTTTATCCATCTCCTGCTCCATGCTGAAAAATGACCCTATTCAACCGGATGAGTCAGAGGTTAAATCCAATTTACGCATGGGTAGCATTACCTGGTCGGGTAATACAGTGTATAGTGCCGAAGACCTCAATCAAGCCCTGGGACTTCAGCCCGGCGATGCCTATGACGAGCAGAAATTAAACGATCTCCTGGTATATGATTCTCAGGCGGGCGATCTGGTTTCCTTGTACCTGAACAAAGGGTATTATTTCTTCCAGGTGACTAGCAAGCAAAAGGAGGATGGTCATGGGCGGGTAAATCTGGAATTGGCAGTACACGAAGGTAAGCCGGTAAAAATCGGGCGGATTATTTTCAAAGGTGAGGTAAGTCTGAAAGAGGAAGCCCTCCGCTTGATCGGTATTTCGCCAGGCGAACTATTCAGCCGAAAAAAGTTTGTAGAAGGACAAAGAGCACTGGGAGAGTCGGAGGCAATTTCAGGTTCACTGAAGCTCATTCCACATCCAGAACAAGGCCTTATTGACCTGGAATGCCATATTCTTAAACCAAGGCCCTGGGGGATTGTTTTCATTGAAAAGCTGCAAAAGGACTCAAGCATTGTTGAGGGCTATGCTCGGAATGCCTATACTTTTCTCCTAGATGGTAAACTGGTGACTAATAAAAAGAGATTTTCTACTCAAACCAGAGGGTCTTTTAGCTTGCTTCCAGAAGAGGGAATGAGTATCAATCATCCCTTGAAAATAACGATTTCTCTGAAAAAATGGATTGGCGATAAATTGGAAGAGAAGGTTAGTCGCACATGGGAGGATATGGATCAGATGCGTAATTTTGACATAGGAGAAATACTCAGCCAAAGTGAATCAGGAGATGACCTTTTTATTCAATTAGAAGGAGCAAAAAGCAATTGCGGTACTGTAATGCATATTTTTTAACAAAAGCCCGTCTGCTAATGTTAAGGCAGCCTTTGCTTAGAGCGAAGCCTTCCTTTTTTATTGTAATTCGTTTACGGTAAAGATGAATGCATAGCTAACGGCTGACAGCTAATTATCAATTTTTTATTAATACATTTGCGGCCTCGTGTTGGTAACGAGGCTCAAATCGTTTTGAGACTCGTTTTAAAAGGGAATCCGATGAGAATTCGGAGCAGTCTCCGCTGCTGTAACCCTCTTTGCAAATACAACTGACTTTATAGTCACTGTTCTAAAAGGAATGGGAAGGCTGTCAGGAGTAAGGGAAGCCAGAATACCTGCCATACGACATATACTATCTTAAAAGCTTTCGGAAGAAAAGCAAGTAGCCCTATGCGCGTAGCAAGTAAAAAATCATTTTTTGCCGGTTGTAGACGATTCATTCTACGGCCATTGTCCACCACTTTTTTTGCTAGCCTAGCCATTGTTTGCCTGCTCGTCGGGGCAATGAGCAGTTGCAGCAATCCCAAAACTCAGACTGCTGAGCAAAGTCCCGCATTCGTTTCCGACGACGCCTCGGAAAAAGATTATTTCCCGGATAAGGTAGAGATCAAACACGCCAAAGGCTTTACGGTGAGCTATTTCAAGCACTATAAAGTAGTCCAGGTCATTAATCCTTTCGAGAAAACGGCTGATACGGCTCGTTATATACTCGTACAGCGCGGCATGCCTAAGCCCACGCACTATCCTGGTGCCCAGGTAATTGAAGTGCCTATTCGCACGATGATTGGCGGATCTTCTGCCCACATCGCCCTCACCGATTTTTTACAGTCCAACCAGGTATTGATTGGTTTGGGCAGTTTCGATTATATCAGCTCGCCAGAAGTATTGAAAATGATTGAGGAGAAGAAGTTGACCGAAGTTGGCAATGGACAATCCATCAACCAGGAAATAGTATTGTCATTAGCGCCCGATTTGTTGATGATGATAGGCCGTACCGACAGTAAATTTACCGCCAATCCGCTACTGACGGCAGCTGGTATTGGGGTAGTAACCAATTCGGAATGGCAGGAAAATACGCCTTTAGGACGCGCTGAGTGGGTAAAACTCATGGCTGTTTTCTTGAATAAAGAAGCCCTGGTTAATCAAAAATTTGCCGAAGTAGAACGCAAATATCAAGAGATGGCTCAACTGACCAAAAATGTGAGCCATCGCCCCAAAGTATTTAATGGCATGGCTTTCAAAGGCACGTGGCACGTGGCGGGAGGCAAAGGATATATGTCCGTATTCTTGAAAGATGCCGGAGCCGTTCACCCCTGGGTGACCGATTCGTCTACCGGCAGCCTGCAACTCGACTTTGAGTCGGTGTACGCCGTAGCGATGGATGCTGACTTCTGGATCAATCCGAGCAATGCCAAAACCACGCAGGATATCCTCACCAACGACAGCCGGAATGCAGATTTCAAGGCATTCAAGACCGGTAAAGTATTTAATAACAACAAACGGCTCAACGAACGCGGCAGCAACGATTACTGGGAATCTGGTATGGTAAGCCCACATATTGTCCTGGCCGATCTCATCAAGATTTTTCACCCGGAATTACTTCCTCAGCACGAACTGGTTTACTACAGACAAGTAACGCCATGACGACTCAAACGCAGGCTCCGCTAGAAGATACCTCCGTTCGTTTCCGAAGCCTTCTCGCTTTGGGATTAGTACTCGTCGTGCTGGTTTTATTCGTAGTAGATATCGTGCTCGGTTCCGTCGCTATTCCCTGGAAGGAAGTCGTCCGTATTTTGGTTGGGTATGGTTCTGACAACCAAACCTGGGTCAATATTATTGAGAAAATTCGCTTGCCCAAAGCGCTTACGGCTATGTTGGCTGGTAGTGCCTTGGCAGTCAGTGGGCTGCAAATGCAAACGCTCTTCCGTAATCCGCTGGCGGGGCCGACTGCTTTGGGGCTGACTGCCGGAGCCAGCTTAGGCGTAGCGGTTATTTTATTGTCTTCGGGAAGTGTAACGACTGTTTTTGTCATCCGACAATTGGGCTGGATGGGCAGTTGGCTCATTATTCTGTCGGCTATTGCTGGCTCGTCGTTGGTCTTGCTCTTGCTGCTGGCCATTTCGGCTAAGATTGGTGACAATGTAGTGCTGCTGATTATCGGTCTGATGATTGGCAATGTGACGGTGGCGCTGGTGAGTATTTGGCAGTATTTCAGCCAGCCCGAACAAATTCAGGAATACCTGCTCTGGACGTTTGGTAGCCTGGGCGGGGTTACGCAGCGGCATTTATACGTGCTGTCTATTGTCATTTCCGTTGGATTGTTGCTTTCGCTGGCCACCTCCAAAGCATTGAATGTGATGTTGTTGGGACAGAATTATGCCCGTAGTATGGGTTTGCCAGTCAGAAGAGCCCGCTTGTTGATTATAATGAGTACCAGTATTCTGGCGGGAAGTATTACCGCTTTTTGTGGCCCCATCGGTTTTATTGGCATGGCCGTTCCTCACCTCACCCGATCGTTGCTCAACACCGCCGATCACCGGGTGCTGATTCCGGGTACTTGTCTGGTAGGCGCCATCCTGATGCTGTTTTGCGATATTGTGGCGCAGGTGCCTGGCAGTCAGACGGTCTTACCGATCAATGCCATTACGGCGCTGATTGGGGCTCCGGTAGTGATTTGGGTGATTATGAGAAGACGAAACCTTCAATCTTCTTTTTCATGAAAACGACCAGCGCCATCCTCACCACTGATGCCTTAACTATTGGCTATCCCATGGCAGGTAAACCAGCTTTGGTAGTGGCGGGGCCGGCAGATTTGAAGTTGTTTCGGGGAGAATTGATTTGTTTGCTGGGGCCTAACGGTTCTGGGAAATCAACCTTGGTGCGCACTTTGTCTGGCATTCAGCCAGCTTTGAGCGGAAATATCAACATCGGAAAAAAAATCATTTCCAGCATTCATCCTTTAGAAACGGCCAAGCAAGTAAGCATTGTCCTGACCGACAAAGTGGAAGTAGGCAACTTGTCAGCCTATTCGTTGGTCGCTTTGGGGCGCTATCCTTATACGGGCTGGTTTGGCCGCTTATCGAAGCTGGATGAAGAAAAAGTGCGCTGGGCGATGGAAGTGACTGACACCGTGATTTATGCCAAACGGTTTGTAAATACCTTAAGTGATGGGGAACGGCAAAAAGTGATGCTGGCACGGGCGTTGGCGCAAGATACGTCCCTCATTATCTTGGATGAGCCCACGGCGCACCTGGATTTGCCCAACCGGGTCGAATTGTTTGGGTTGCTCCGGCGGCTGGCTCGACAAACCCAGAAGGCGATTTTGCTTTCCACCCATGAACTAGATCTGGCTTTACAGGCGGCAGATAAACTATGGCTGATGCATCCTTCCCGACCCCTGCAAACGGGTGTGCCCGAAGATTTGGTGCTAAATGGAGCCTTTGAAGCAACCTTCCAAAAAGAAGGCTTTTACTTTGATCGCACGACCGGAACCTTCAAAATGCGTAACCTGGGCAATAAAACTATCCGGCTGGTAGGGGAGGGAACCGCTGTTTTCTGGACTCAACGCGCTTTGGAGCGGGAAGGATTCACAGTAACGCAGGAGGGAGAAACGTCGGCATGTGTGGAAGTAAGGCAAGTGTCCAGTCGAGAT
>JAZKGK010000335.1:0-12288 GCA_040385915.1 Bacteroidota bacterium | reverse complement strand
TCAGTGGTTGGATGAGGATGGAGAGGTATTTCAAGAGGTGAATGGCGTTCATCGGTTTGTGAAAAGTGATAACTATACGGCTAACTTCGGATTTCAGTGGAATAAATTTCAGCGTACCCAACTAGATAAGTATTCGGAAAACTCCCAAAGTCAGGAAAGATTTTTCGCTGTAACAGGTTGGGATAAGCTGGATATGAGGGGTGAAAATGTTCTGGAGGTGGGATCTGGTGCCGGGCGTTTTACGCAAGTAGTATTAGATCATACCCAGGCAAACTTGTATAGTGTAGATTATTCTAATGCAGTAGAGGCCAACTATCGCAATAATGGGCATCATGAGCGACTAAGACTCTTTCAGGCGAGTATCTATGAATTGCCATTCGCCAAAGAATGCTTCGATCGGGTATTTTGCTTTGGGGTTTTGCAACACACGCCTGATTTCAAAAAGTCTGTTCAATGCTTGCTAGATATGGTAAAACCCGGAGGAGAAGTAGTGATAGATTTTTATCCTATCCGAGGTTTTTGGACTAAGATTCATGCAAAGTATTTATTTAGGCCATTCACTAAAGGAATGAATTCCGAAAAATTACTTAAGCTTATTGAACGAAATGCGGACTGGCTCATTGCCGCGTCTGCCTTATGCAATCGATTAGGAATTGGAAAGTTCACCAACCGGTTTCTGCCCATTTGTGACATTCAACAGACACTTCCTGGTAACTTAACCCATGTCCAATTGAGGGAATGGGTCATTTTAGACACCTTCGATATGTTTTCACCCCAATATGATAATCCACAACGAATTGAGACAGTCAAAAAATGGCTTCTGGATGTTGGCTTGAATCCAGTTCAGGCAGGATTTGTCAGTTATGGGAAGGGCAATCAAGTGGCAGTAGTGAAGGCAATCAAGTAGCTATACTCGTGTATGGAAAATAAACCTTACTTCTCCATTATTATTCCTACCTATAATCGGGCTGAATTGATTGGTAAAACGATTAGTTCAGTTCTTGAGCAGTCTTTTCAGAATTTTGAGGTGATTGTAGTGGACGATGGTAGTACTGATAATACTGAAGAGCAAATAAGATGTATAACTACAGAAAAATTAGCCTACTTTAAAAAGAAAAATGAAGAGCGAAGTACTGCAAGGAATTACGGTATGGATCGCGCCCAAGGAGAGTATATTACCTTTTTAGATTCAGATGACTTACTATATCCTCAGCATTTACAAAATGCCATCGAGGCTATTAATAAGCATGTTAATCCAGCTTTTCTACATTTAGGATATGAAATAACCGACAAAAAAGGGAGACCCAAGACGAAAGTAAATTATTTAAGGGACGACGATGTCTCTATTTTTGTCAAAGGTAATCCATTGAGCTGCCTGGGAATATTTCTGAGAAAGGACGTGGCTGCAAAATACCGGTTTAGAGAAGTACTTTCCGGTCCGGAAGATTGGGAATTATGGATTCGGATTGCCGCAACCCATGGCTTGAAAACAGATAATCGCATTTCCGCCGCTTTGGTTGACCACGATAGCCGGGGAATGAGGGTATCTAATGAAATAAGGATTGCTTATATGAAAAATCTGGCTATCCATTATATGTTCCAGGATAAGGCCGTAAAAGAGAAGTTTTCGCCTTTTATGAATCAGATTATCGCCCATTCCAAATCCTTCGCTGCTTTACACTCCGTATTGGCAGGCAATAGCAGAAATGCAGTCAAATATCTCTACCAGGCAATCATTAAATTCCCAGGCGTAATATTGCAAAAACGTTTTTTTGTAATTATTAAATACTTAGCCCTAAATGCTTTTCACAAAAATGAATCGCGTGAAAATCCACAGGATTATCTCGAATAAGAGCCAATTTGTTCATACCCTTATAAACTCATAAACTTTAATGTGCGGTATAACCGGTTTTTTTTCTACCCAATTCGCTTTTTCCTCTTCAGACCTGCGTAGGATGACCTACGAACTTTCTCACCGGGGACCCGATGCAGAAGGCTTTTTCGAAGAAGGGCCGGTTGGTTTGGGACATCGGCGATTGAGTATTCTTGACTTGTCGGCAGGTGCGAATCAGCCCATGTTTTCTCAGAATGATCGCTATGTGATTGTATATAACGGAGAAGTCTATAATTTTCAGGAAATAAAGGATCAGCTACCCCATATTGCTTTTTGTACCACCAGCGATACAGAAGTGATTCTGGAGGCATTTGCCCAATGGGGTAACGCCTTTGCCTTACGGCTAAATGGTATGTTTGCCATCGCCATTTATGATAGGCAAACGGAGAGATTGTCAATCTTTCGAGGCCGAATGGGAATAAAGCCCTTGTATTATTATTGGGATGGACGAAAATTTGCTTTTGCCTCTGAATTGAAAGCGCTTACTTGTCTATCACAGATTCCTACTGTAATCAATTCTCAAGCGATTCCTCTTTTTCTTCAATTGGGCTATATTCCGGTGCCTCACTCCATCTATCAGAATATTTACAAAATGCCTGCTGGTTGTCTTCTTACCGTGAATGAAAAAGATGGTATGGCCATAGAAGAATATTGGAATGTGAATATGGCGATTGAAAAACAAACCATTAATGAGGAAGAGCTAGCAATTAGCAAATTAGATGAATTGCTTTATGCATCCGTAAAAGATCAATTGATCAGCGATGTACCCGTAGGTATTTTTCTGAGTGGAGGAATTGATTCAAGCTTAGTCGCCACCCAAGCAGTAAGAGCGTCTACAACTAAAGTAAATACTTTTTCTATTGGCTTTAAAACGACTAGCCGTGGGGTGAATAGATTTAGCGAGGCTGAGTATGCACGTGTCGTGGCGCAGGCTTTAGGAACTAACCACCACGAATTTTTAGTCTCAATAAAGGAAGCACAACTGCTCATTGAAGAATTAGGCGAAGTGTATGACGAGCCCTTTGCAGATTCATCGGCGGTGCCTACCATGCTCGTTTCTAAACTGGCTAGAGAAAAAGTGACGGTAGCCTTAAGCGGTGATGGAGGCGATGAGCTATTTTTAGGTTATGGAATGTATCAATGGGCAGAGCGTTTACATACGCCCTTCAATAAATTGGCTCGTAAACCCATACGTCTATTATTAGGACAGATGCCAGGAGAGTCATATTTTAAGGCTCACAATATGTTCAGTGGGTTAATCGATGAGTCCATTTACCAACATATCTTTTCGCAAGAGCAAGGTTTCTTTAACCGACAGGAAGTAAATGCGTTATTGATTAACCGTAATTATCCTAAGCAGGCAGCACTCTTACCCTATAATGAATTTATTCCTCCTGCCATTCTGCGGTCATTAACTGCCAGCGAAAAACAATCGCTTTTTGATTTGAAATACTATTTACAAGATGACTTATTGGTAAAGGTTGATCGGGCCAGTATGCATTATGGGCTGGAGGCTCGGGTGCCTATGTTAGATAATCGTCTGATCGATTTTGCCCTTAACTTATCTCCTAAACTAAAATATAAAAATGGGGAGCGGAAATATCTGCTGAAGCAGGTGCTATATAAACACTTGCCACCACCTATGTTTGATCGACCTAAACAAGGGTTTGCTATTCCTTTGAACCATTGGTTACAAACGGATCTTAAATATCTGATAGAAGATCATTTAAATGAGTCGGTTATTAAGCAGTTCAAGGTGGTAAACTATGAAGCAGTAAGGAAATTGAAGGAACGATATCTGAAAGGAGAATCATATTTATATCATCGCATTTGGGTTTTGATTGTTTTGCATCAGTTTCTCCTAAAGAATAAAGCAGCCAACCCTACTAAAGTAGATGAGTTATAAAATACTTTATTTATCCTACGACGGATTAACGGATTTTTTGGGTCAATCCCAGATATTGCCCTACTTATGTGGATTAAGCCAAAAGGGCTTTCAGATCACGGTCATTAGTGCCGAAAAACCAACTTCTTTTACTCAAAGACAAGCCCTAATTCAGGAAATAGTAGATGAACATCGTATCCGATGGGTGCCTATCCGTTATACGAAAAGCCCTCCGGTTTTGTCTACACTGAGCGATGTTCTGAAAATGAAGCAGGTAGCCAGACAATTATACCACAAGGAGTCATTCGATATCGTACATTGCCGTAGCTATATTACGGCTTTGGTCGGGCTTCACCTGAAAAGAAAAAAAGGAGTAAAATTCGTTTTTGATATGCGGGGTTTTTGGGCGGATGAAAGAGTAGAAGGCGGACTCTGGGCTTTGAAGAATCAAATATTTAAATTAATCTATCAGTATTTCAAACGGATGGAAAAAGCTTTCCTTCGTGAAGCTGATTTTACAATTAGCCTTACCGAAAATGCGAAGACTGAGATGCTAAGCTGGCCAGCCTTAGCAGATACTCGCATTCAGGTAATTCCCTGCTGTGTAGATACTGAACTGTTTCAAAAGAGATCATTTGGAACATATGAACTTACCAGAGAGGCACTGGGCATAGAACAGGAAGCACTATTACTTGCGTATTTGGGTGGTATTGGTACCTGGTATATGCTTGACGAAATGCTGGATTTTTTTGGCTGTTTATTAAAGAAAAATCCAAAGGCACATTTTCTTTTTATTACTTCTGAAGCACCCGATTTTATTGTTTCTTCAGCACAACAGAAAAATATTCCTGTATCTGCTATAACCGTTCGGAAAGCAGAGCGGAAAGAAGTCCCTGTCTTTTTAAGCCTGGTTGACATATCGCTGTTTTTTATCCGACCGACCTACTCTAAAAAAGCCTCTTCTCCTACCAAGCAGGGTGAACTGATGAGTATGGGGATTCCAGTCATTTGTAATGCTGGTGTAGGTGATACAGACTGGGTAATTAAAACCTATCAGTCGGGTATATTAGTCGAACAGTTTACCCATGAAGCTTATGCCGGCGCCATCCAACAGATAAACAATCTGCTGGCTTTAGATAAAGTGCCAATAAGGCGGGGTGCAGAAGAGTTTTATTCCCTACAAAAAGGAATTGAAAGCTATCAGTTTGTATATGACCAGCTAATGCAATGAAAATTCTTTTTGTTGTACCCTATCCTATAGGTCAGGCACCTTCCCAACGATTCCGGTTTGAGCAATATTTTCACATTCTTGCCAACCAAGAGATTTACTATCAGGTACAATCTTTCTGGGATGAAAAGACTTGGGCTATCTTATATCGTCCAGGCCAAGCTTGGGCTAAAGTTTTCGGTATGGCGAGAGGGTTCTGCCGCCGCATCGCGTTGCTTTTTCAACTTCAGCCATACGATTTTGTGTTCATTCACCGGGAGGTAAGTCCTATTGGTCCACCTATATTTGAGTGGCTGATTTCCAAAGTATTCCGTAAGAAAATCATATACGATTTTGACGATGCTATTTGGCTGCCCAATACTTCAGAAGTGAATAACCTGGTAGCCCGGCTTAAATGGTCAGATAAGGTCAGTAAAATATGCCAATGGGCTTATAAGGTCAGCTGCGGCAATGCGTATCTATGCCAGTATGCTCGCCAATATAATGCCTCAGTGGTATTGAATCCTACCACAATTGATACGGACTATTTGCATAATCGTACCAATACAGAAGAGCCAACCAGTGGCCAACTACCCGTGATTGGTTGGACCGGTACTCATTCTACTTTACCTTATTTACAGGAACTATTACCCATACTTCGGCAACTAGAACAAAAGCTTGGTTTCAATTTCTGTGTTATTTCCAATCAAGCTCCTGATCTTACGCTTCAGTCTTTACAGTTTTTGCCTTGGAAGAAGGATACTGAAATATCCGATCTCTTGTTGTTCGATATTGGGGTTATGCCACTGACTGACGATGCTTGGGCTAAGGGGAAATGTGGATTTAAAGCGCTGCAATACATGGCCTTGGGTATACCTCCTTTGGTTTCTCCCGTTGGCGTCAATACGGATATTGTGAACCATGGAGTAGATGGCTTTATATGCGATAAGCCGGATGAGTGGCAGGTAGCCTTAATGGAACTACTTACTAATGAAGTATTGAGGAAAAAAATAGGGAAAGCTGCTCGATTAAAGATAGAAAGCAGGTATTCGGTAAAGTCAAATACTAAGAACTTCCTACAGTTATTTACATGAGTTCTTCTGAAGTTTTAAGTAGCCCCGAGCAAAGTTCCTTTTATAAAACAGTTCTCTAAAATATAACCAAATGAAATATACCTTCTTAAAGATACATAATTGTAATATGTGTGACAACTTAACTAATAGTCATACAGTATTAGGAAAACGGCTTAATCAATCCCAAGGAAAGAATCCAAAAAGCAAAACTGGAATAACAACAACCGTTGCTCAATGTTCTAATTGTGGATTAATTTATTCGAATCCACAGCCTATTCCAAATAACATTCAAGATCACTATGGCGTCCTGCCAGAAAGCTATTGGACAGAAGAGTATTTCAAAACTGATTCAAACTATTTTATAAATGAAATAGATCAATTACAATTAATCAAACCCTGGCAACCTGGCCAAAAAGCATTAGATATTGGCGCAGGCTTAGGAAAATGTATGATCGCTCTGGAGGGGAGAAAATATGATGTTTATGGATTTGAGCCTTCCACTCAATTTTATGAAAAAGCAATTCAAAGAATGGGAATTAATAAAGAAAAATTGAGATTATCTACTATTGAGGAAATTTCTTATCAAAAGGATACTTTTGACTTTATTACTTTTGGAGCAGTATTAGAGCATCTATATAATCCTGATGTGTGTCTTAAAAAAGCCTTCTCTTGGCTTAAAAAAGATGGTATTATTCATATTGAAGTACCCTCATCAAATTGGGTAATCGGAAAAATAGTGAATCTATATTATAAATTAATAGGTACGGATTATGTGACAAATTTAAGTCCAATGCATTCGCCTTTTCACTTGTATGAATTTTCACTTCAGTCATTTAAAGAAAACGCCAAAATTAACAATTATGAAATTGCCTGTTATACATATTATCCCTGTCAGACGTTTATGCCAAAATTTTTAGATATACCGTTGAAATTATATATGAAAAAAACAAATACAGGCATGCAGTTAGCAGTCTGGTTAAGAAAAAAATGAACCAACTTTTTCTTTTGGGTGTGTTGAGGGAAACATATGATTATGAAAGTGTTATTGTGGCAACCCCAGGCCTATATTTTTCTTTTGCCTTTTGTTTTTTCGTTGCTATATATAGTTTATATCGCTTTTTATCAGTGTAAAAGCGCATAATATATAAAGCTCCCAGGTAAAAGGGCATCAAGGGTATTTTATATCGCACAAGTGTGCCAAAATTAAAGCTGTTTACTCCTACGGCAAAAGCCATAATAATGCAAAAAATAAAGCAAAAAGTAAGGAGTGGTTCTAACGCAATTAATCGAATACTGTTACCAATACCGGTGCGTAAAAAAAGATAGATCGTCAAAAGTAGAAAAGCGGTTGCTTCTAGAGAAGAAAGCAACATCACTGGATTTCTGACCTCCCAGAGATATGGTCTAAACAAGGCAACATTAACTGCTTGAGGAGCAACCGCAAATATACTTCCAAGACTGCCATCAAATGAACCAATGGAATAAGCAGATCCATTTTCCTGCATACTTACAGCATAGAGATATTCTGAATTAATCTTAGTCCGTTCTCCTATTTTACTTATGTCGTAGCGTACATCTCCTTGTGTTAGGCGGGTAGCTCCAAAATAGGCTGCGATAATTCCAACTGTGAAAAATGCGGGCTTGGCTATAATCTTTAAAAGCTTGTTTTTGATTCGGGCATTATTTTCATTAAAGATCCAAAAAAGGCCCGGTGGGAAAAATGCTAATAATATATAAACTTTCACTGTGATTAGCACGAACATACTAACCGTAATGATAATAATCGATTTGAAAATTTTATTTTTCTTAATCGTGCCAAAATAGAAGCCATAGAAAAGCCAGCCCAAAGCGCCCATACAAATCGTATCTTTCATCAGACCAGAACCCCAAAAGAAGACGGAAGGCAGGAAAAAGATAGCAATGGCTAATTCTTTATGCAATTGTGGGTAAATATTATTAAAAGCCCGGAATAAGGCCCATACGCCGGAAAAGCTTAGGCATGCAAATAATAGAGCATTGATTGTATAGGTATGGAAGGTGAAAAAGCCTATAAAAGCAGATACTCGAACAATGGTGTAGGACGCATAATCAGAATAAAAATGCATCTGTTGCGTATAGAGATAGGTATCATAATCAAACGTCCTCCCTTGACTTAATAGCATTTTGATTCCTATTGAAGGAGAATCTAGTAAGGCTTCCCAAATAATACCGCTATCGTGAAAATAGTTATAGGTGTCACCACCTTTATAATAGAATTGATAAATCAGTCCCAGAGCAACTGCACCTACTAGCTTTACGGTTAGTGCTGGAATATAATAACGCTTAGTAAATTTATCAGTATTGTTTTTTCTAAAACGGAAAGCGAAGGCGTAAATAATGGCTAGATAAAATGGGGCGAGCAATAGGTCTTTTAACTCCATAATATCCAGTAGTTTATATGAGCTAAAAAGGGCTACTTATATTCATCACGCAACTTTACTGGTTTACGTTTCCGGGAGCGCATATTCAGCAGTTCAACCCCCAGTGAAAAGGCCATGGAGAAATAGACATAGCCTTTGGGAATTTCAAATTCCAGCGCTTCTGCTACCAGCATCATACCAATCATCAATAGGAATGATAATGCCAGCATTTTGATGGTAGGGTGATTATTGACAAAATTGCTGATCTTTTCTGAAAAGGCTAACATAATGAGCATCGCCAGAATGACGGCCATAATCATAATCCCCACTTCTTTTACCAGACCTACCGCAGTAAGGATGGAGTCGAAGGAAAACACGATGTCTAGTAGTACAATTTGCAGAATAACGCGAGATAAGGCAGAACCGATTGGTTGAACATCCGGGCTGATTTCTGCACCTTCCAGCTTTTCGTGAATTTCGTGGGTACTTTTATAGGTGAGGAAAAGCCCACCAGCCAGTAAAATCAGGTCACGGCCACTGAAACCCATACCAAAAACCGTGAATATATTCGCTTTAAGACCTACAATCCAGGTAATACCAAAAAGTAGTCCAATGCGTACAAAAAGCGCAATCATTAAACCAATTCTTCTTGCTTTGCCTTGCTGCTTCTTGGGTAATTTACCAGATTGAATAGAGATGAAGATAATATTGTCAATACCAAGAACCACCTCCAGGAGAGTAAGGGTGAGTAAACTGATAAGGGCTTCGGTAGTAAAAAGATGATCAAACATGAAAGAAGGACAGCTTTAAGCTAATTATACGACATAATTGGCTAGCAAAATTAAGGTTTTTTTTCACCCATCCATTTTATATGCTTAAAAAGGTGGGCTCATCCAGTAGCGAAAGCGATAAGTAAAGCAGCCATTAATTCTACAATCAATGGAAATCAAAGTATTCCTCTTCCTTTTCTTCTTCTTGCTTCTCTTCTTCAGTTTCTTTGGCTGGTGGCTCTTTCTTTTTAAAGATGTTTTTTAATCCTCCCTTTTTTAACTGCAAATCCTCTGATATTTTTTTGCCAACCTCTTTTACATCATAAGTGATCTTAAAACTGTCTGAATTGCCTTTAATAGCCAATAATAAGTTTCCACGTCCTCTCTCTGGTTGGGCAACAGTACCAAATTTTTCGTCTTTATCAGGCCGAGCCAAATTACTGAGCGGGAAACGGAGGTGATAATCCATGACCTGGTCGAAAGTATGCGTACCAAAAATGGAAATGTTAGAAACACTGGACTGAATTTCCATCTCTGGTATGGAGACAGTACGGTTTTCAATGTGAATATCGTTTTTTAATTCCGAAAACCGGATATTAGCTAATTCCCGGCGACGAAGGAAAACGGACAGCTTCTGCATAGGTGCAAAATTATTGAGTTCGCCGTCGGTAATTGAAGCCTGGATATCAGCCTTGAGCATGGGCGTGAGCAGGTTCAGATACTCATCAAATACCATGAAGGTGTGTACATCGGACGACAGTTTCCCCTTGAGGTTACGGTCTTGAATAAAAGTTTGCTGGAAGTTTTCGAACATGTAAAAGGTGCTATCCACTGCAATCTGATCAAAGTTGGCTCTCGCTTCTACAATCGTCCGATTGCTTTGTCGTCCGCTTACTTTTGCGTCCAGATCTATGCTACCTCCGGCCGTTTGTAAAGCAAAATCGCTAATTTGTGCTACCTGATCGTTTAAATCTAACTGTCCCCGGAGATGGCGGGCGTTGAAACGCCTGAAATGTAAGCGGTCAATCCGGCAGTTTAAATCTAATGACAAGCGCGGTGATAGATGAAAGCGGTAAGGTTCAGATACTCGGACTTGGTTACGCTGAGTAGTAGTACTGTTTTGAGTGGTTAATAATTCATCAAAATCTAGCAACCGAGATTGAACATTCGCTTCTATTCCTAAATCTTCTTCTTTTAACAGGAGATAGGCCATTATATTTTTAAAATAGCCTGTAAGCAGAAAATCTGAATTACCTGCCCGACCAGAGAAATTATTGACACGTAAATCGCTTCGCTGAAACTGAAAATTACCGTTAAAGGCATCAAATAGGAGATCGACATCACGGATTTTGAACTGCAAATTTTTTACTGAAATTTCGCCCGAGGTATGTACATACTGCATCAGTCGTTCTGCTTTCAGATCACTTATTTTTCCTTCAAAATTTACTTGTAAAGCGATTTCTCCTTGGGCTCGCTCTATCTTGTCAATCGGATAAAATGCCAGCAATGATCCTACTTCTGCTGCTCCTTTCAATTTGAAAATAAGCATAGGGTTTTTAAAATTGAGCAAGGCAAAATCCCCACTGAAGGGGCGCCCATCGAGCGAGCCACTTATGTTATTCAGGTTCAGAGAAGAGGTATTAAGGTTCTGTAATCGTCCGTTGGTATAGGCACCCGTTAGAAAGACAGACGCTATGTGCTTGCCTGATTTTGGATGAATCAGCGTCGCATTTTTACATCCAAACCGTACTTCTATTCGTGGAGTTGCCCCATTACTTACATAGCCTTTTACTGTTCCATTAAAAAATAGCTCTCCCTTGCTTTGATATCCCTTCAGCTTTCTTGCCGTTTCTTCTGGTAGGAGCGATAACAGCGTTTGGGCGTCGGTATGGTTACTACGAACAGCCAAATCCAAATGGCTCTTTTTTAGATTTTTCCATTGGCCTTGTACGGTAAAATCACCCTGATTTATTGTGAGGATAGACGGTTGAATGGTAAGTTCACGAGCCGCAATTCGGTAGCGCAATTGACTGTCTATCTTAATTAATTTATTCTTAAAATAGGCATGCCTGTCTACCAAAATTTGGCGCGAGAGTATCTCGCCTGCCAAGGTAATATCCATTGAACCAGCCTGAGTACTGAAACGGGCAGTAATTTTCTTAGCTAATAGTTCATATGACTCGTTTTTGTCATTGCCACGTTCATAGCGGACATTGACATTGTTTAGCAAGATTTTATTCAAATCAAACCCTGCATCTTCGCGAGCCTC
This sequence comes from Bacteroidota bacterium, assembly GCA_040385915.1. GTDB lineage: Bacteria > Bacteroidota > Bacteroidia > Cytophagales > ES-bin-26 > ES-bin-26. The sequence continues at coordinate 791 of JAZKGK010000335.1, read as the reverse complement.
CCCAGCCGATCTGGCAACTCGTTGGAAGATGTCAAAATTTTCATTGCCCTCTTTATCTACCAACAGCAGCACCTCCGCATCTTCTAGGTATAGACTACTAACAATATAGCGTCCTGCCCACAAATCGCGTAGATCAAAAGTGCCATATAATTTTTCGGCTGTAGCCATTGGTCTTTTATCTGACTTGACAGCACCAGCAATCCGTAGTTTATCGAATTTAATAGCTAAGTGGGGGAACTTATCGAACAGGGATAGGCTAATTTTGCCAACTTGTACTTCGGTCTTTAGATGTTTATTGGCTTCCTGGACAAATAGTTGAATAATCTTGTCTTGATATAGATATACTAAAGTGAGGCTGGCTGCCACAAGAAAAATGACAACGAGTAGCGTATAAATAAGTGTTTTTTTGATCAATGGCTATGAAGGAAAAATATATGTTTTAAACGCTGAATTTGTAAAAGCAGGCAAAAGACTTTTCAAATTTAATATCCGAAAGGGGATTTTCTTCGTGAAATCATATTTTTCCTTGGCATGTTAATTCGATTGAAATCCCGTTAGCCTAGAAAACTTATTTTGAGTAAATTTTTTTGAACGCCATTTGCAATAATGAAAAATCGCCCTACCTTTGCAGTCCGTTAAGATAAGCAGGAGGCTTAGCTCAGCCGGTTCAGAGCATCTGCCTTACAAGCAGAGGGTCGGGGGTTCGAATCCCTCAGCCTCCACTCATTAGCTATTTTAAAGCTTGATAAATAGAAAAAGCCGCAAATTTGCGGCTTTTTCTATTTATCAAG
>JAZKGK010000334.1:0-17789 GCA_040385915.1 Bacteroidota bacterium | reverse complement strand
CATAGTTTGTAACTCACTAATAATCAACGCTGACAGACTTATGTATAAACGGTAGAATATTAAGACCTAGTGAGCAATTACATAATATTCAAACCAAGTACTTACGCTTTCTGGCAGAGATAGATGATTTCTTCGTCGGGGAGGGCGTATGTTTCTACTACTTGCCGGGGCAGTTCCATGACAAAACGATCCTCGGTGACGGTAAAGCCCGCTTTTTCCAGCCTTTCTTTGTAGTCCAGCCCAAAGAGCCGCACGTGATCTTTTTGCCAGTAATACTTTTCGCGGTCGGCTTCTGTTACAATAGTGGGATCTTCCAAGGTCTTTTCGCGAGATAAATCCATGGGCGATTGGATGATAGCCCAGCCATTGGGCTTTAGTACGCGGTGCAGTTCGCTCATCGCTTTTATGTCGTTCTCTACGTGTTCCATTACGTGGTTGCAAAAGGCTACGTCGAAAGTGTTTTCTGCGAATGGAATGGCATGAATGTCCATTTTGACTTTAGCCAGCGGCGACTCAATGTCGGCAGTGATATAGTCCAGATTTTTCATGGCTTCAAAACGCTCAATAAAGCAATGCTCAGGTGCCACGTGCAGCAATTTCAAGGAATCGCGGAAGAAGTTGGTGCGCTTTTGCAGGTATAAATACATCAGCCGGTGGCGCTCCAAGGCCAGGCAGTTGGGGCAGAGGGCATTAGGCCGGGGGACTGTCCTGCCGTAGGGCATAAATTTGCGGAAGTGGCTGCTGCAAACCGGGCATTCGACCCCTTCGCCACGGTACAGTACGGCTACAACTTTTAGTACGACGTGGCTTACCAGTTGGAGATACTTGCGCGGTACATAGCGGATGACAAAGCTAATCAGGTGTTTCATTCAATTGTCAGGATAAAAGACGAAGGCTAGACTCTCCAAGCACGCTATACCAGCGTAAATATGCGGAAAGTATAGTTATTCATTGGGCAAAGATAGAAATTTGGGTCAAGAAGCGAATCATTAGCACCGTTACTATTTATGAATCAACCTTTCGATCAACAGCCTTCCGAAGAGAACGTAAGGCAAACCAGCTTGCTCTTTTACCGTGACTTTGGGTTAAATGCCGAAGAAACCACCGAAGAATTACCTGATTTTAGGGCTTTGCAAGAAAAAATAACCCAAGTAATAGGCCAACTTCTGCGGAGTGAACCAGAACGCTTAATGAACCTGATGTACCGGCTAGACATAGATGAAACCAAACTCAAATTTGTGTTTGATCATGCAGAGGAAGAAAGCCTGCCTTCGCAATTGGCAGTGCTAGTACTGGAAAGAGAAAGGCAGAAAGTATATTGGCGGAACAAATACCGACAGTGATAAGAAAAGGTTTTAGCTATTCGTGGTTAGCTTTTAGGGATTTACGCAGCCTATTCGTTGGGTTCAATAAACGTAAACAAAGCAGACGGAGAAGTGTTAATGGCAATCTAAACAATACCAAAAGATAATCCTGGTTTTAATGCGAATGATCTGTAGATCAGGTAGTTCGCTGATTAATTGAGCCACCTGAGTGTATAGGTCTACTTGTACGTCTCTCATGGTGCTGCCTTCCACCCAAACCAGGTTCGGAATTTCCTCAATATAGCCTTTAAAGCCCAATGTGTGAGATTGCTGCTCAATATGCAATGTCAATATGATGGTTGGCTGTGTAATCATTGCCTTGGCGAATGCGCTTTGCCCAAGTAAAACTAGCGACTATGACACAAACCAGTAAGAGTAAAAACACTGGTTTTGATAATTGAGTATATACTCTTAGCCAATCCTTTGCTTTACTCTATCATCTTACACTTTTCACTGGGTGGAGTATAGCCTGGTGGCCTTTATTGCCCAGAAACTGACTTAAGTATAGCCATTGAAAAGATACCTTGTTGGGTATCGCTTTAAAGATAGATCGCCAGAATCTTAGTTGTATTTTCTTCGATCGCCTTGAAATTTGAGGTGCGTATTCTGAAAACTCAGGCGTATTTAGAATTTATTGTTTAATTTGCATTAGAATATTAAGAAATTAGAAATTAAACCTCTTTTTGCTTGATGAACGCTACCATACTCAATGCTCCGAGAAAATATTGGTTAATTCCCCTTGTGTTGCTGTTTGCCACAGGTTTAGCGGGGTCTTTTTTTCCTATGTCATCGGCACCGGCTGACACCAGTAATATCAACAGCGGCGATATGGCCTGGATGCTAACGGCTTCTGGCCTTGTGTTGCTCATGACTCCCGGGCTTTCGTTCTTTTACGGTGGTATGGTGCAGCCAAAGAATATCATCTCGACCATGCTTCAGAGTTTCATCGCGCTGGGGGTTATTACAGTTTTATGGTACGCGGTGGGGTTTAGCCTCGCCTTCGGTGATAGTTATCTGGGGTTGATTGGTAATCCTCTGACTTTTATGTTTTTCCGAGGCGTGGGCGTTTCAACGCATCCTTTATTGTCTCCCACCATTCCTTTGCTACTATTTGCGGCTTTTCAACTCAAATTTGCCGTCATCGCCCCAGCCTTAATTACGGGAGCCTTTGCTGAACGGGTGCGTTTTTCCGCCTATCTGCTCTTTATCTGCTTATTCTGCTTATTAATCTATTGCCCATTGGCGCATTGGACCTGGCATCCGGAAGGTTTCCTACGGAAAATGGGGGTGTTAGACTTTGCGGGTGGCACCGTTGTACACATCTCGGCTGGCTTTGCTGCCTTAGCAGGAGCAATAGCTTTAGGAAGGCGTAAAGTACACGTATACAATGAAGTGGCGCCTGCCACTAATATTCCTTTTGTATTGCTAGGCACAGGGATGCTTTGGTTTGGCTGGTTTGGTTTCAACGCCGGTTCTGCCTTGGCAGCCAACTCCACCGCTGGCATTGCGCTACTAACCACTCAGTTTGCTTCTGCTTCTGCTATGTTAACCTGGATATTTTTCGATGCCATTCGTGGTAGAAAGCCTTCGGCATTGGGCGCTTGTATTGGTGCAGTTGTAGGGCTGGTTGCCATAACACCGGCGGCTGGCTTCGTCGACTTCGGTCCCAGTATTTTGATCGGTTGTATTGCCAGCGTCATCAGTAATGTGGCTGTCCATTGGAAAAATACGCGCTCATCCATAGATGATACGCTGGATGTTTTTCCTTGCCATGGCGTAGGCGGTATTGTTGGGATGATTTTAACGGGTGTTTTTGCCAAAGAAGTAGGGCTAATCCACGGTGATCCAACTACCTTTCTGAATCATTTGATAGCCCTGGTCATTGTAAGCGTGTTTACTTTCGGAGGTTCTCTTATCTTGTATTCTATTGTAAACGCGATTATACCGATGCGGGTAACGCCAAAGCAGGAAGCGATGGGGCTTGACCTGAGCCAGCACAACGAATCTGTATTTGAAGAGACAGCCGAAGAGTCGGAAAAAGAAAAAGCAGCTAAGATGGAATACGCTGGTAAGTACTAATGTGAGAGGTTTACCCTGTTCTTATAGGATGTGTTTATAGTCAAAGCCTGGATCTTACTCCGGGCTTTGGCGTTTGATAAGGCCAAATGCCTGTTTTTGAATGGCATCTACTGAAAGGGAATGCTGCAATCTGATACGGTATAGGCAAATACGGAGCTTTTTAAAGGCAGAAAAATGCGTGTGGAATATGATATTTATATGATGCCTGGTTTAGGGCTTAATCATCGCATATTTGAGAATCTTTCTCTCAACTCCAACAACGTATTCGCTCTTCATTGGAGCGAGCCCCAGAAAAAGGAAACTTTGCTAGCGTATGTATGGAGGCTGGCACAGCAAATAAACAAGTCGTCAAACCCAATCATCTTGATAGGCCATTCTTTCGGAGGCGTGATGGTGCAGGAATTACAAAAAGTGGTACAAGCCGAAAAATTGATCTTGATATCAACCATTACTTCTCACCAGGAATTGCCCATCAATCTGGCTGTGGTTAAACATTTTAAGCTTCATCATTTTACCAGCATATCGTTCATGCAATTCAGTTTTCATTTCTGGGGACGGTGGCACGGCTATGATTCTGCTTATTTAAAAGCCCTTTTTCTTGACTCTACTGGTCAGCTTAGTAGCTATTACTTTAATTGGGCAGTCAAAACCCTGGTAAACTGGAAATCCACGGGCGTTCTTTGTCCAATCCTTCGAATACACGGCTCAAAAGACAAAACCTTTCCCTACAAAAAAATTAATCAGGCACATACAATTGAAGGGGGAGACCACCTCATGGTTCATAAAAAGGGAGCGGCTATCAGTGAGTTAATCAATGATTTCCTGGAAAAGAAGGAGCACTCATTTACGGCGCTGTAACCACTGCTGAAAGCTCGGAGTCTCATAAATTTACCATGCTGTCCTCAGCTTTTATTTGTATTTTTGAAAGGTATTGCCAGGCAGATTGCTGCACAAAAACCCTTGCAATACCTAACCCTGGCTGGATATCCTAAACTGCTATGTTAAAGCCCCCTAAAGTATCGATCATTACTGTTTGCTATAATGCAGAGAATTTTCTTGAGCGCACCATCCAAAGCGTTATTGCCCAAACCTATCCTAATATCGAATACATTGTGGTAGATGGGGCTTCGAAGGATAATACCGTTGCGCTGATCAAACAATACGAAAAGCACATTACGCGGTGGATAAGCGAGAAAGACCAAAGCCATTTTGACGCCATGAACAAAGGCCTTAGGCTGGCAACCGGCGATTATATCTGGTATATGAATGCTGGTGATTGCATTTATGAGGCATCAACCTTGGAAAACATTGTCAGGCAATCCACCAACGAGGACTTTATCTACGGCGACACCGTGATTGTTACTGAGGAAGGAATGCAAAGAGACTGGCACAAGACAAAACCTTCGGATAAGAAGCTCTCGTATAAAAGTTTTATCAATGGAATGATTATCTGCCATCATTCGATGATGGTAAAACGGTCAAAAGCGGTTGAATACGCGCTGGAGCCCTGGAAAGTCTCCAATGACATTGACTGGACTATCCGCGTATTAAAGAATTGCAATACCTATCTGGATACCGACATCATTTGGTGCAAGTACCTGGAGGGCGGTATTTCAGCCAAAAACCGGATGCAATCGGTTAAGGAACGGTTTGATATTGCACGGAAGCACTTTGGACTTGTGCCTACCTTATTTGAACAAGTAAAAATACTTGTTCAAATGATGAATAGGGGTAGATTGTCTTAATCTGTTGAAAAAGAATTTTAAATCAAAACCGCATCCATGAAGAAATTTTCAATAGAACGTTTATCCTTCAAGACGATTAACGAACTGCCTGATTCTTGGCAAAATAAAGATTATCAAGACTTACTCAAACAAATGGAGTATGATAATCCAGAAGAAATACCTGATTCTGAGCTAAAAGCGATGTGTCTAATGTCGCTCACCGATTTTGAGCCACGCGAAGCGGCTCAAGTGGTGCTAGGATATTTGTTTGCTGAAGAACTAAATTCTGGCCAAATAGAAAACTTGTCCCATCAAATGCTCACCGAAAAGCTATGGGAAGAATATCCTGAACTACCGCTTCACCAAGGCTTTTTTAAAGCGACTCAGCTATTGTATACTGCTTATAATGGGAAGTTTCCCAGAGCCGAGGCAGTGCAGTTTCAAGTTAAGCTGACGGCTGAGGATGCCGAGAGCCTTTCTCTTTTTAATACCAATGCCGAGGCGTCACTGCTGAGGTTGCTAGCCCAGGGGCTGCCAGAGAATGCCTTAATCAACCGCCTGTTCAGCGAGCAACTAGCGGGTGGCGACTTTCAGGAGGCAGCGCATATTATCTGGCAATTGCATACGATTGAAAAGGACAACAGCCATCTTACTTTTGAAGTGGTCAGTTCCGCCTATTGGCTGGAAGATTTCAAGTATGCAGATGCCTATATTGCCCAAATACAGCCGACTCATTCGCATAAGGAAGAAAGCTAGTTTAATAAATTAACAATCCTTATTGCTCTTATTATTGCCCTCAGCCACGCTTACTTGGATGCCTTGATACAGAGCACCCAAGAAAAGGCATATTTTTCGTACCTTTGAAGTACGATTCGATCAAACCAAAACTCAGTCTGTTGGTTTATAGATACGCAGTTAACCTATCTCTATAAAACGACGCTGATATTCCCTTTGCCATGAATATTACTCCCGAACATATATTAAAGGCGCTTAGCACAGTTCCAGAGCCGGATTTGAAGAAAGACCTGGTGACTTTGAACATGATCAAAGACATTGTGTTGGGTGTCGGACAAGTCACTTTTACGGTTGTGCTTACTACGCCTGCTTGTCCGCTCAAAGAGGTTATTCGTAAAAGTTGTGTAGAAGCCATTCACCGGGAGGTAAGCCCCGATTTGCAAGTCACTATCCACATGACTGCGGACGTAACTTCTACTCGGCTGGGCAATACACCGCTGTTGCCCGGCGTGAAAAATGTGATTGCCATTGCCTCTGGTAAAGGTGGAGTGGGGAAATCTACTGTCACTGCTAACCTGGCCGTGGCTCTTCGCAAGGCGGGCGCAAAGGTGGGTATAATTGATGCCGATATTTCTGGTCCTTCCATTCCTACAATGTTTGGAGCCGAAGATTTGCAACCTACCGTGACCCAGGTAGACGGAAAAAATCTGATTAACCCGATCATACAGTACGGCATCAAGATGATTTCTATCGGCTTTCTGGCTCCTGCTGAGAGTGCCGTGGTTTGGCGCGGTCCAATGGCCAGCCAGGCATTGCGCCAGTTTCTTGCCGATACCGATTGGGGCGACCTTGATTACCTGCTTATTGACCTTCCGCCTGGCACCAGCGATATTCACCTGACTTTGGTACAAACCGTACCCGTAACCGGCGCCGTCATCGTAACTACACCACAGAAAGTGGCCCTGGCCGATGCAATGAAAGGGTTGGCTATGTTCCGGCAGCCTCAAATTAACGTACCTATCTTGGGAGTAGTTGAAAATATGTCTTATTTTACTCCTGCCGAATTACCTGATAATAAATATTATATTTTCGGGAAAGATGGTGGCAAGAACTTGGCAGCAAAATATGATGTTCCGTTTTTGGGAGAAGTGCCTCTGGTACAAAGCATCCGCGAAGCGGGTGACAATGGAAAGCCCGCTTTCCTTGACGACGAACCGAAGACAAAAGCGGCTTTTCGTGAGCTAGCAGAGGCATTGGCGCAACAGATAGCCGTGAGAAATGCTACGGTAGACAAAACCAAACGCGTGGAAATAAAAGTATAATTCAGCATACACTAGTCGGAAAGACTTTTCTAAATAAACCCATGGAAAACTCAATAGAGCAACAAGCCATTATTAGCCATGAAGCCCTCAAACAGCGGGTGGAGATTGCCCTCGATAGCATTCGCCCGTACCTGGAGGCTGATGGTGGTAATGTGAGAATACTGGAAATCACTGATGAGATGGTGGTGAAACTGGAGTTGTTGGGTGCTTGCGGCTCCTGCCCCATGTCGGCTATGACCTTAAAGGCGGGCGTAGAAGAGGCCATCAAGCGTGCCGTGCCAGAGATTACCGCCGTAGTAGCTTCTAACCTCACTTCTATGGACGACCCAAGAGCAAAAATGCCGTTTTAGCTTTGAGCCTTGCGCTATCAGCCACTAGCTTCAAGGCTGATAGCGCAAGGCTCAAAGCTATACTTGCTTATTAGGATCTTCAGGAAAGGTTATCTGTTTTCTTCCTCGTCCTTTTTCCTGCCAGTAAACCATTTCCACATAGGTACCTGCGCCCACCAAGGCAAGTACAATGACTTTCCCACATTTTGCCTTCAGTGCAAAGGTACCAACCTTTGCCAGCACCTTGCCCGCCACCAATCTTCCAATGGTGTAAGCAGCCAACTCGTCAGTCGAGCCAAGCTACTCTTCATTCACATCCAGAATAAAATTCTTCCTTTTAGTAAACTACAGCCTGATGTATAATTACTTGAATTAGTAAAATGGCAATCATTTTCTTTTATTTTTAAAATTTTACTAAAAAAAATTTACTTTCATTGCGATGCTTTAAATTTAAATATAATTTGGTGTTTTTGTTATAATGCAGAATAAATAATATGTGTTTGTGTTTTATGCGAAATATTATTCTTGTCATAGTTGCTGCATTCCTTGGCTGAGAAAGTTACTTTTGTTGGATTATCCTAATACATCCTCGATTTGGCTCTGATAACAATAACGAAAGCGTTAGCAGAGTTTAACCCGAAACACGGTATGATAATCAGCTTTGTTTCAACAAACAATAATTACTCACAAACATAATAGCTACTATGAAAAAATGTAAACTAATGATCGCCGCTTTGTTAACTGTTTCAACTTTAAATGGATTCGCTGCTGGTAAAGAGAAAGCTGCTAATGTTAATACCCAATCCACTATAGTCTTAAATATCGAAAGAGAATCTAACAAGGTAGTCTATCGTTTGGTTTATCAATCTAAGGTAGAAGGGTTGGTGAAAGTGTCTATTTATAATGAACAAGGCGACCTTTTGTTGAACGATCGCATAGTTAACACAAGCGGTTTTGCCCGACCATATAATTTTAATGCCTTGCCTCTGGGAAAATATACGCTTCAAATTGAAGATGCTTCTGGAAAAGTAACCAAGAGTATTTACCACGGTAAAGAATCAGTTATCGAATCTTCTCAGAACAGTGCCTTGCAAATTAAGATAGAAGCAGTTGAAAAAAGCGCAAAATATGAGTTGAAAGTGGTAGGTAATTTGCAAGAGCCGTTATATGTGAATATCTATAATGCGAATGGTATAGTAGTTTTTAGCGAAGAAATTAGCGAAACAAAAAGCTTCAGCAAAGTATATGATCTTTCTAAAACAGGTTTGACAAATATGACTTTTGAGGTACTGAGTGCTAGCGAAATTCTTGAAAGTGCTACTTTCTAAATATTGTATAAAGTAGGTAGGCCGTAGTTAGTCCACTGGCTCCCTTAGAAACAAAAAACCCCTGATCCGAACGGTCAGGGGTTTTTTGTTTCTAAGGGAGCTGAGTTATTGTAAAGTGGCTGTTTTCTTAACTACCCGATGCTGAATCGTAGTTCAGTCATTTCTTCAAATTAGTTAAAATTACCTTGTATTGGTTAAGTAGCTTTTCATACAAGGCGACATCCAGGGTTTTCATTCGGTTCATTTCATAACTGATTCCTGAATCCTTAGGGGTAGATTCACCTCTTTTGATAGCACCCATCTTGCCCAGAATCAATTTTTCCAGCTTCTCTATCATAAGTAGTTTTGTTTATCGTGGTCATTGACTTTACCTCTGCCATTATTCAATAGAAGTCAAATATGGGAAATTTCTACGGTAGATAGGGCTGTTTTCTGCCATAAATAATCCATCTTCCTTTTTACGTGTATTCGGCAAAAATGCTCCTGTTTTTCTTAACAAAAACGCTTGGGTTTTCGTCTTAATGAAAAAAGTTGTTTGCGGTAAAGGAAAATTAGATGGATGAACATGTTCAAGAGCCTTAAGTCTTTATTTATTGTAGAGGAACCTGCCACGGATCAGACAGCGCCCAAAGAGATCGATAACCTAGCTGCCGCGTCTGCTTCCCGGCCGACTGCCCCGGTTATGATTCCGGCCAGTCATTCCCCAGTAGCCCCAGATCAGCGTATTTTCGACTCGTTGCAAAAGGCGTTGGAAGACAATAACCAGCCAGGGTTTGATTTTCTGGAATTTAAAAGCTCTTTACAGACGCTGTCGGGCATCATTCCCGACGAAGCTACTCGCTATAAGTCGGCTTTTGCTACTGCTGCCACGCTGGGCGTAACGACAGATAAACTTTTGCAAAGCGCCGCCTTTTACCAGGGAATACTGGAAAGGGAACGGAATAATTTCAATCAGGCACTCAGCCAACAGGTTGATTTAAATGTCACTACTCAGCAAAAAGAAGTCGAACGGTTGCAAGCCTTAATTGGGAAAAAGTCAGAGGAAATAGCCCGACTAACGCAGGAAATTACTTCACATCAGCAAGAAATGGCTAAGGCGCAGGGAGTAATTACCGAGGCGCAAACCAAAATAGAGTCAACCAAGGTGAATTTTTTCCAAACCCTGGATACCGTTCTGCATCAAATTCAGCGTGATGTAGACAACATTAAAAAATACCTGAATTGAAGTAAATAAACTCATTAACTCATACCCTTCTTCTATGGATAGTTTAGATTCCTACAAACCTAAATCTTTCTGGGAGCGGCCAGAAGGCACCACTGGTATGGTTTTCGGCACTTTGCTTGCCCTGGGCGGCGGATATTTGTTATACAAATGGCTGCCTACCATCATACAAATTCTGCAAAATACTTTGTATGCCATTTTCCTCTTTGCTGGTGTTGGCATTGCGCTGTACGTGTTGCTCGATCCTAAATTTCGCAACCTGATCTGGTTCATTTATAAAAGCATAATGCGTTTTGTAACGGGGATTTTTGTGCAGATAGACCCCATTGGAATTTTGAAATCCTATATTGACAGTTTACAGGATAATCTTGGCCGGATGAATGAGCAAATTACGTCATTGAAGGGTCAAATGCGCAAGTTGAAAGACCTGATGAACCAGAATGAGCGGACAATGACGAACAGCTTGTCTTTGGCCAGTGAAGCGCGGGAGAAGGGTATGCAGGCGCAAATGGTGTTAAAGACGCGCAAGGCGGGTCGCCTACAGGAATCGAATCTAAAACTGGGTGACCTCTACAAAAAGATGGAAATCCTGTACCGCGTACTGACCAAAATGTACGAAAACTCCGAAGTGTTGCTAGAAGATATTAAGGATCAGGTCGAAGTGAAGCAAATGGAACGGGAAGCTATTCGCAGCAGCCACTCGGCTATGCGGTCGGCGCTCAACATTATCTCTGGCGATAAAGACAAGCGGCAAATGTTTGACCAAGCCATGGAGGCGATTGCCGATGACGTAAGCCGGAAGGTAGGGGAGATGGAGCGTTTCATGGAATTGTCAGCTAACTTTATGGATTCCATTGATTTGCAAAACGGTGTTTACGAAGAGAAAGGCCTGGGTATGCTCGAAAAATGGGAGAAGGAAGGCATTTCCTTTTTGCTGGGTGACCAAAAGCAGCTACTCATTGACCAAGGTAATAATCCACGTAGCACCGTCGACCTCAATGCTCCTTTACCAAGCCCTACCCGTGCTAAAAGCGGAGACAATCAATACAACAAACTATTTGATTTTGAGTAGGATTTTAGCTGACAACTGTTTGCGATTAGTTTTACTACCACATAAAAAGGCTGCCTGTTTCAAACGGGCAGCCTTTTTTATTGATGTATATTGATTTTCACACGTAGAGAAAAGCTGAACGCTGATGGCTGACAGCTAAATAAAAGCGCTACTGCGGTAAATTCAATAAGAAGCCGATGGTGAAGTTGGCGTCCCAATCGAATACAAACTGTTGGCAGCCGCTGGCATCAGCAACAGCTTTGTAGATATTTAAACCGGCTTTGGACTTGGCATTGTCTACTTGGTAGGCATTGGGCGCCTGTAATACCGTGTATCGCTCTTTGTCCTTGCGATCCTTTTTGGCTAGCTCAAAAGGCACGCCACCAATAATAAAGCAGGTTTTGCGAAGGTTCTCTGGTATTTGTTTGATTTTGGCGCTTACTTCATCATATACTTTCTGATCGTCTACATTATTCTGGAAGTATTTGGCTCCGTAGGTCTCCAGTGCTTTCAGTTGCCCGCCTTCTTTCCAGGAAATTTTGGTATTTCCCGATCCAATATCTATCACAAACGCGCTGCTCTCATAGTCTACCGGAAGAACGGTTTTGAGTCCTAGCGTGCCCTCTTGCTCGGGTGTGACCTGATTTACCACATAGTTCAGTTGCTTTAAAGCCTTCGTTATTTTCGTGGTGACTTCTGCCTTGGCTGCCCCAGAGCTTACCACAAAATGAATGTCTTTCCCGCTCACGCCATAGTCTAACATGCCTCCGATATATTTTTTCAAGCCCGCGCGTATGTCATCATCGCTTGCCATGTTTTCTATGACCAGGCTATTACCAAATTCTGCTTTTTGCAATAGCCATTTTTTTTGAGCATCTACTTTGATAATGAATGAGTTGAAGCCACTAGCGCCTAACTCTACTACGCCTTTCAACTTGCCATCTACGGGAGGTGGCGGCGAGTAATTGAAAGCGGGCCGTGAGTCATCAGGAGTGGTTGCTTGGGCAGAAGGAGCATTGGATTCGGCTTCAGGCGTATTGGGTTGAGCAGAAGAGGCCTCGGTGTGTGGCTGTGCAGAGGCGCTGTCCTTCCCAATAATTCCCTGGCTTTGTAAGTACTTAAAGCCGCCGAAGAGCGATCCAACGATGGCGATGACAATGGCTAATTTTCCTAAAGGAGTTAAACGTTGCATAGGGTTTAGGTTTTAAGTGAGTACTTGGAAAATAGAGTGGATGAGTCTGACTAAGGCTTATCACGCAAGGTGTACTAAAAATGTCATCCAAAAGTTATTAAATTTCCATAAATGCGCAACTAATTGAATGGCTGGATGCTGCCATATTGGATTTGTTGGTTACTAAGTCCGAAAGTCACTAAGCCTTTGCGTACAAAGACTTAGGTATAAAGTAGGATTTTGTAGAAGTGGTATATAAACGGGTTTTATATAGTGTTGACTTACCTACTTTTACGCTGCTCGGGTTATCGATAAGCTGTTTGGCTGCGTTGGTCACTTGAGTGAAGCTTACTTCCTAATGCTAAAAATATGCCCGCAACTTCTTCACTTCCTATCCCTCTTGATGAAAAGGAAAGACTTCAGTGCTTACTTGCCTATGAAATTCTGGATGATACGCGTGAGGAACAGTTAGATAAAATAACCGCCTTGGTAGCCCATATTTTTAATGTTCCCGGCGTACTTATTTCCATTGTTGATCAAAAAAGAGTGTGGGTTAAATCTACTTATGGATTAACCATTGACAAGCAGGAACGAGCTACTTCCTTTTGCCAATACACCATTATGAGTAATCAGGTTTTTGAAATGCCTGATTCACTGGCAGATAAAAGATTTTCCCATAGTAGCCTGGTGACCCAAGAGCCTTATATTCGTTACTATTGTGGCGCTCCCTTGGTTTTTGAAAAAGGCTACCGTCTGGGTGCGCTTGTCCTCATCGACCAAGTGCCCCGCCAATTGGATGAGCAACAAAAAAGAACGCTTCAACTGATGGCCCAACAAGTCGTTAATTTTTTTGAATTGAATGCCAAAAGTAAAGAGCTGGAAAATGAAAAATGGCATTTGGAGGAATGTGTAGTCCAAAGAACCAAGGAACTGGAAAATAGTATTAGCCAGCTCCAGCAAAGGGATAAAAAGCTTACCCTCAGCGAAAAACTGTTAAATGAGGCGCAACTGATTGCAAAGATGGGCAGTTGGGAATACGAAGTGGCTACCGACAAATTTGTTGCCTCTGAAGCTTTATATAGGCTACTTCATTTAAACAGCCATACCGATACTTTAAAGGCGATAGAGGACTATTTTCGTTTGGTTCACCCAGGAGATGTAGCCCAACTGAGGGAAGATTTTCAACACTTTATCCAGACTGGCGAAGGCAATCAAATGGAGTACCGCGTACTGCTTCTGACTGGTGATATCAAATTTATTCTCAGCATTAGCGATTTGCAGAAGGGCGTTGATGGGAAAGTGGTATTTCTCAGGATATTACTGAGCGTAAATTAGCCGAGCAAGCCATCAGGCAGAATGCGCAGCAGTTTGAGCAATACTCGCTGCAACTAGAGAAAATTAATGCGAGTAAAGACAAGTTCTTCTCCATTATTGCCCACGATTTACAAAGCCCAGTCAGTGGTATTATTGGCGCAGTTGAATTGCTGGTACATCACCTAGACAAGCTAAAGCCAGATGAAATCAGCAAACTGGCCGAAGGAATAGATGTCTCTGCTCACTTATTGAGAGGATTGCTGAAAAACCTGCTGGAATGGGCTACTTCGCAAGCCGGACTCTTGAATTTCAATCCTACTCATTTTAATCTCCGGCAGTTGGCCATTGAAGTCATTGAGTTGCTGAATGACCATATTACAAAGAAAAAATTACTGATTAACAATACCATTGGCGAGGAAATTACTGTGCATGGCGATAAAAATATGCTGCATTCGGTACTAAGAAACTTGTTGGGCAACGCCATCAAATTTTCCAAGGCCTCAGACAGCATAACCCTGGCTTGTCTGACTACTCTCTCCGAGATACAGGTGTCCGTTGTCGATAATGGCATTGGCATGAGCCAACAAATAAAAGAG
Source organism: Bacteroidota bacterium (assembly GCA_040385915.1). Taxonomy (GTDB): domain Bacteria; phylum Bacteroidota; class Bacteroidia; order Cytophagales; family ES-bin-26; genus ES-bin-26. The sequence goes on along the minus strand of JAZKGK010000334.1, from coordinate 3,554 downwards.
AAGCTTTTTCGAATAGATTGTAAGCACAGCACACCCGGAACCGCCAATGAACAAGGCACTGGCTTGGGATTGTTGCTGTGTAAAGAATTTGTCGAAAAGCATGCCGGAAGGATTGAAGTAGAAAGTGAGGAAAGCAAAGGAACCACGTTTACTTTCTCTTTGCCCAATACAGCGCCCTCAGCCGAATGGTATAATCAGTAGTCACCGTAGTCGTTACAGTCCACACATCCACTTCCTCCGTCGAGCCGAAGAGAAGGCTCCTATGGCGTCAATACCTATTTTCAAGCAATTATTTTATGAACAGGCTGTTCCCGCAGCACATGGGCATAAGGTTCTAAAGAATTTTGTCGTTCTATATCAAGCGTTTATGGCCAAAAGCTATAGCGCATTCTCGCGTTTATATCCTTTACATGTACTGGTTTTGAAAGAACGCGACCAAGCTCGGTATACTTAATTTGGTTGATAATTAGCGATAGTGCTTTGTTTTTTACTTATTTGCCAAATTTTGCTTTTATATCATAGAGTTGATACCTTCTTAGATCGGAATGCGTAAAGGCTTTATTCATCCTTACTAAAACTTAATTAAATGAAAAAATTTCCTACTAAACCTGGCATGGGGGTAGGTTCAGCAGCTGTTGGAGTTCTGCTTCATGAGCGGAAAACAACGCTGAGCGACTCATCCAAACACGTTCTGACTGGTGATTGCTTCACCAAGACTTTGACCCTCCAAATCCATCCCATCCATACAGTTGTCCACTTTGCCTACTCACTACCGATACCTAGCCCATGGCATAGGCCGAAGCTACCAGGTTAGGTTATGGCTTAGCTAGTCCTATTGGCCGGCAAGGCCGTTATTCGTTCAAAACTTCTTATCAATCGTAAGCACAGAATTCAGGTTCGGGCATGGATCAGTGATGTCATTTGCTGAAATATATCCAACCTACACTTTACAGGCATACAAATGCCTGTTTGGTATCGCTGCTCAAGTGCTTTAGACTGTACAGATACTTGTCTATCCTCTGGCTTTGCTAGGTGGTTTGGCTGGTGGTGTGTGGGAGGAATTTTTCGGTAACTCCCTTTTCCGGATTGTGTAGGCTCGGACTTGCCTTGTTTGCTTGCATTTTCTTTCTAACCATAAATCCGTTTAAACTATGCGTAACATTAAACACGCTCTTGTCCTGCTCGTGCTGCTCTTGGGTACCCGTGTCATGGCTCAGAATTACAACTATGCAGAAGTACTGCAGAAATCCATTTACTTCTATGAAGCCGAACGATCGGGGCCGCTTCCGGCCAATAATCGAATCAACTGGCGCGGCAATTCTGCCATGCAGGATGGATCAGACGTAGGCAAAAACCTGACTGGTGGCTGGTACGATGCCGGTGATCACGTCAAATTCAATTTCCCTATGGCATTTTCGGCCACTATGCTGGCCTGGGGAGCCATTGATTACCAACAAGGCTACGTGAAGGCTGGGCAACTGGCCAAAATTAAGGAGTCACTGCGCTGGGTAAATGATTACCTGATCAAGTGCCATACGGCTCCCAACGAACTATACGGGCAAGTCGGCAACGGCGGCATGGATCACGCTTGGTGGGGTCCGGCTGAGGTGATGCAAATGGCGCGTCCCTCTTATAAGATCGATGCCACCCATCCGGGCAGCGATCTGGCTGGCGAAACTGCCGCCGCTATGGCGGCAGCTAGTATGGTGTTTGCTACCGAAGATCCGGCCTACAGCCAGCTTTTGTTGACGCACGCCAAGCAGCTATATACCTTTGCCGATACTCACCGAGGCAAATACTCCGATGCTATCACCGATGCTACAGCCTATTATAATTCCTGGAGTGGCTATCAGGACGAACTGGTTTGGGGAGCCATCTGGTTGTACCGCGCCACTGGCGATGCAGCTTATTTAGCCAAGGCTGAGGCGGAATACCCTAAACTGGGAACCGAATCACAAAGCACCATTCACTCCTACAAGTGGACTACTGCCTGGGATGACAAATCGTATGGCTCATACGTGTTGTTGGCTAAAGCTACCGGCAAAGCCCAGTACAAGGATGATGCAGAACGGTGGTTGGATTACTGGACTGTAGGCTACAATGGCCAGAGAATCACCTATACTCCTGGTGGATTAGCCTGGCTCGATACCTGGGGTTCTTTGCGTTACGCAGCCAATACAGCCTTTATGGCTTTCCTTTACAGCGATTTTACAACCGACACGGTTAAAAAACAGCGGTATTATAACTTCGCTAAGAGCCAGATCCACTACATGTTGGGTACTAACCCTGGTAACCGCAGCTTTGTGGTAGGTTTTGGCAACAATCCTCCCATCAATCCGCACCACCGGACTGCGCATGGTGGCTGGGCCAATAACCTCAGCACGCCAGTAAACAATCGTCACATCATTCATGGCGCCCTGGTGGGTGGCCCTGGTGCCAATGATGCGTACGAGGACGACCGTGGCAACTTCACCACCAATGAAATTGCTTGTGACTACAATGCTGGTTTCTCCGGTGCCGTTGCTCGGCTCACGCAGGAGTTTGGCGGTACTGCCGTTACTATTCCTCAGGAAACGCCAGTGGATGAATTCACTGCTGATGCCAAAATTAATACGTCAGGTATTGATGGAAGCCAGAAATTTTTTGAACCTGCCGTATTTGTGTATAACCATACTGCCTGGCCGGCTCGCGTAACGCCTAACTTGGCCATGCGGTATTTTATCGACATCAGCGAAGGATTGGCCAAAGGCTATACCATTGCCAACTACAAAGTGACGGGTAATTTTATTCAAAGCGGAGCTGTAAATGGTGGCTTGAAGCTATGGTCTGGCAGTATTTACTACGCCGAAATTCAGTTTGCCAATGCCAATATGTACCCTGGCGGACAAAGCGAATGCCGGTTAGAAGCCCAATTCCGACTATATGGCCCATCTGATGCGTTTGACGCTTCTAACGATTGGTCAGGAAAAAACCTGACTGGTACGCATCAGCGAATTGATAACATTACCATTTATGAAGGTGGAGTGTTGAAAGGCGGTATTGAGCCTGGTTCTGGTCCGGTAAACGTGCCTGTAACTGGCGTAACCGTAAGCCCAACTACTGCCACGCTCAATGTGGGACAAACCCAGCAATTGAGTGCGACCGTTGCTCCGGCCAATGCCAGCAATAAAACCGTAAGCTGGACTTCTGGCAATACTGCCGTGGCTACAGTCAATGCTAGCGGATTGGTTACTGCCGTGGCAGCAGGTTCGGCAACGATCACTGTTACCACACAGAATGGCAGTAAAACCGTTACTGCACAAATCACGGTCAACGGCAGCGTCATCGTCCAAACGCCTTATGATGTAGTGATTCCGCTTCCGGGCGTAGTGGAAGCAGAAAATTTTGATAATGGTGGAGAAGGTATTGCTTTCCATGATACCACGCCTACCAATCTGATCGGACCTTTCCGCAGCAACACCGCAGTAGATACTGAGCCTTGTTCCGAAACGGGCAACAACCTGGCCTTCTCCGATAATGGCGAATGGTTAGAATATTCCGTCAATGTGGCGACT
>JAZKGK010000333.1:0-15236 GCA_040385915.1 Bacteroidota bacterium | reverse complement strand
TGAAATGCTGGCCTTTCAAAGGCTATTGGATCAAGGATTACCATTTGCGGAACAATTACTGAGCGAATACGGGGAGTATTATCCCTTTGCTTTTGCAATTGATCCAGACGATCTCATCGTTTCGGTGGGTGTCCACACGGGAGACGATCATCCAGCTTCCACTACGGTCATTCAGGATCTGAAAGCGGCCCTCAAACAAGGGGCATTGAATGGAGACTATCAAACCATTGCCCTATTTTACGATGTTCGGGTAATGGATCCGAACACCCAAGTGAAGACCGATGCCGTGGCCGTATTTGTTGAGCATCAGATCGGAACGACTGCTTATGACTTCTACCACCCATATCAAATGACCAATTCGAAAAAGGTAAACTTCTTCAAGTCCTTTGGAAACCTGAGTGCAAAAGAAATCTTCACTCATGGTTAATCAACCCTTCTGATTGGAGAATACCAAACCACCCTATGAAAAACACAAAACTGGAAGAAATGCTCGAAACGGCCGAGGGCTGGGATAAACCTTTTCTCATCGAATTCTGTGATCGGATCTCTCAAAATATTACGATTTCGATCAGATCAATCTGGGCAGACGAAGAAATGAAAGATCGGGATAAAGTCGAAGCCATCAAATGGATTAATGAATTTCACCACCGAATCAATAATATTCGATTGGACATAAAAACACGAACAAATGTTACGGATCGTATTCAAGCGATATTCGAAAATGCCAGGGATTATGCTCAGGAGAACGCGCATGCCAACGCTGGAATATCCATAAGCCTGATAGATTCATTCAACTTAATCCAGGAAAAATTAGCCCAGTACACTACGTACACCCCATTGCAAAGCTCAATATTTCGCCTGATTGAGAGCGCCAATTTTAGAAAGAGGATGCCTATGTACATTGGAGAAAAGAAACTTAGCATACTGAGAGCTTATATGGATGGGTATTTCTACGCCACGTATATCAATGGAATTGGGGTAGTAGAGGACAAGCCCCCATTTGAAGGGTTTAATGATTGGATAGCCGCGTATTTTGGTTGGGGAGAATCAACGGCTGGCTGGACCCACATCATTCTGAAGGAATGTGCTGACAATGAAAAAGAGGCCGTAGACAGGTTCTTGGAACTATATGATGAATTCAAAAGTCGCCAACATTAACAATTCTTGCCACTGCCATAAGAACTGGTTAATTGCTAAAAACTGGCATCAGTCTATCTAATCTATTTACAAATGAATTACTATTTGGGCGGCTACTACCTGGTCAAACAAAATGACTTTTCTCATTGGAAGGGCGTGAAACCAAAGCCTACCTGGACTATCAGCAACTGTATCAATGATGTTCATCCCGATGAATGGGCATTTGATTGGGTGGAAACCAGTGTAGAAAGAAAATTAGAAGTCCAAAAGACATTAGCGATTACGGACGATCAATACCAGGAAATCCAGCGATGGGTATCCCAAAAAGACACCGAAGATAAATTTGGCTGGCCAAACCTTTTCAGGGATCGAGAAGCTGCCCGACAATTTGCCAGTCAGTATTTATTCCACTTAACGGGAATCAAACTACTGGGCATTTACCTGCCCGAATACTTATTCGCAGATTTCATAGCCGATATTCAGCCTGCGAATAATTACCCAGGCACGGGTATTTACCAACAACTGAATCAGAAAGTATTGGAAGACGGAAGCGGAGAAGTATTGGGCTTTGACATCCTGGGAATCGAATATTCAGGCGACTTTCATTGCTTTCTGTGCAACTGTTTGGAGAAGGCCTATCAGGATCAATTTGAACTCACTTTTAACTCAAATGGCTTGATTGACTCATTAGAAGATGCCCAACAGGTGTTGGACTATACCAACGCGGAGGAAACGGGTGCGGAGCCAGTCCCATGGGCGATCTGGAAAGTGAAAGAGTTTTAATTAAAATAATAAATCTCCATATTAAATATTTATATGAAACAAAATATAAAAATACTGTTTACCCTTATTGCCATTTTCCACCTCAGTGCAGCCAGACAAGCGGCTTTGGGCCAGTCTAACCCGACCTCCCTTAATCAAATGGATTCCTTGGGTCGAAAGCAAGGCTTGTGGCATAAATATGATCGAGCGGGAAAACTAATGAATATTTCCACCTACGAAAATGATCGACTATCTACTTATCAATTCGTAACAATCGATGGTACTCCCTTGCCGAATGTCTATACAATCGTAGAAACCATGCCTGCTCCCAAGGATGGCGTCAAAGGGTTATTGCAGTTCTTGCGAGAGAACATTAATCTAAAAAGCACTAAAGGTTGCAAAGAATATTAGTTCATTTTTTAGTCGATAAAACGGGAGAGGTAATTGATGAAAGAATTACGGAAGGGTTATCAGAAGCGTGCGACCAGGAAGCGATAAGACTTGTGCAGTTAATCAAAGATTTTACTATTGGTTACCAGCGAGGGAAACCAGTAATCGTGGAATATAGTATTCCAATTCAATTAAGAGTAGTCAATCAGCCCGTAAGACTAAAATCATCCGAGAAACCATGTTACCCTTAGAAGACCCCCATTGGAAGTCCTTCACAGCAGGTTACGGAATCGAATACGATGCCTCAGTGCCCTTACGGCAATTGGAACAAGCGAAAACTTCAGCCGAAAGAAAACCAATTTTTAAAGAGCTGTGGGGGGAACTGCACCACCAGGGAGATGTTGGGGTAGCTTCCTATTTGGCCGTACCGCATTTAATTCGAATCGCTCGAGAGCAGAAAATAGCGGATTGGAATATCCTGGCTCTGGTGGCGGTGATTGAAATTGCAAGACATCAAGAGAACCCTCCCCTTCCCAAAGAATATGAAAAAGACTATTTGCAATCTTTATCAGGGGTGATAGAGATTGTAAACCTGAACCACAGTAATCCATGGGACCGTAGCTATACCAGCAGTGCCTTGGCCGCCATTGCTGCTTCCAAAGGCCAACTTGATATGGCCAAGGTTATCTTGGAACTAGAAGATGAAGAACTAACGGATAAATTTGATGCGTTTTTAGAGAACTATTAGCGAGGTATGCCGATTCGGGCAGAATTAACGAAGAAGAAGAAATGCTTTTAGGCCTTTATAAGAATGGATATATAGTCAATCCAGCCATCACCGCTTTCGAGATAAAAACTTCGTCAGTAGTACCTTTTCCAAAAGGCTATTGGTCAAGTGTCCGAATTGTGAAAAGCGGGCGGAAGTAAATACGGGTTTCGATACTTATCAGTCAACTTTTTATTGTCCAAACTGCCACGACCAACAGACGTCCTCTAACAAAAGGTTTTCGTTGGAGCTGAAAGTGTATTGCAATGACTGTGCAAAATGAATCAGTATTCAGATGCGGCAGGTAAAGACCAAAAAACAAGCCATCCGAATCCAATGCCCTACATGTGGCGCTATGCAATCCCATCAACCTACCTATACTGAGACGATCACAGTCGGGGGCATGACAGTGGGACATGATCCATTTTTTGGGCTTGAATTATGGTTGCAGAGCCGATTTAGAAATCATCTCTTTTGGGCTTACAACCTCGAACACTTGCAATATATGGAAGAATACATCGCGGCCAAGTTGAGGGAAAGACAGGATCGGAAGTATATGACCTTGGTAGAAAAACTGCCCGAGTTCATCAAATCCAGGAAAAACCGTGAGGACTTATTAAAGCTGGTAGAAAAGCTAAAGATGAAATAAACCCGTTCCGTTCAGCCCTTTTAGTAGTTGGATAGCTTTTCGGCGACTATACTCATTTGTAATAGCTATGAAAATTTAGCAGCACATACTACATAAGCACTCCGCTATAAATAAACGACACAGGGAATGGCTATAATTATCTGATCGGTTCTCGGGGATGGCTCCCGGGAACCGATCAGCATATCTGCTAAGGGCTTTATTTTTTATTTGGTTCAATTTTGAAATAATCTATTTTGAGGTTAACATTCGTATGCGAAGTGAAGCGGATTTTATTATCCCCTTCCTTCAATTGCACCTCACCCAAATTAATTTCTTCCCAGCCAGCCGTTTTTTTGAGTTTTAACCCATCCCATCCAGCCAGCATTTTTGCGCCTACCAAAATATCAGCGGCGAAATCCTTCTCAGCAGAGAGTTTAATTGTCAAATTAGCCTTCATATCTTTCGCCACTTGTACAAGCACTTCCACATAGTCTTGCCGTACATCAAAACCGGTAACATATCCTTTTCCAGAATAATCACCTACGCTTGTATCAACATACGTTCCTTCGAGACGACCACCGGCAGGCTTACCGTTTTCTGCTTCGAGAAAAACAATACAATTCGTAGGTTTCCCTTTTGACAATCCAAGCGAATCAGGGATGATGGATTTAATGGTGCCATCGGTGTTGTAGTATAAATAATCAGCCATTAGATTCCGAGTTTCACTTATCCCTCCCGATAGCGTGGCACTATGATGAAACGCAATCCATTGGTTTTTATATTTAATTATTGATCCATGATTGGTGCCCGAATAACCCTTAAACGTTGGTATATATTTACCGTGGTATTTGAAAGGGCCAAGTGGTTTTTCGGAAATGGCATAATACATTTCTTCTGGCCATTGACCTTTTGATAATCCCGGATAAGAAAGATAATATTTCCCTTTATACTTATGTACCCAAGGCCCTTCGTAACATTCTAAAAGTTGCTGGGTCAAATCAACTTTTGTTCCAGCAACAACAGATTTCAAATCGTCAGTAAGCTGGGCAGCACTGATACGACCACCGGCTCCCCAGTAGAGATAAGGCGTGTTGTCCTCATCAACAAACAGGGCAGGATCTTGTCCCCATTCTACCCCTTGTATAAAGCCCATATTTGTAAATGGTCCTTGCGGAACATCGCTAACAGCTAAGCCAGTACGAAACATTCCTGTCTTTTTTTCTGTCATACAAAAGATGAGGTAATATTTCCCCTTGCGTAATACTGCATCAATGGCCCAAGCATGGCTAATGGCCCAATCAACATCATCAACCGATAATACACGCCCATAATCTACCCAGTTTACTAAATCAGTAGTCGAAAAAACATGGTAATCAAACATGGTGGCATGATGATTTGTCCCGGCAACATCGTGAGAGGTATACAACCATAGTTTGTTAGCGTCATTTGGCCAAATATGAGCCGATGGATCAGCAGCATAGATGTGCGAAATCAATGGATTTTGGCTATAACAATTGTTTGAATGGATAAGGAAAAATAAAAGAAGACCTTTAATTAATGATTTTATTTTTTTCATGATTGTTTTAAAATACTATGTTTAGAATTGATTTTCAGGTTCTGTATAGGCTTGTTGCTAACAGGTTACAAATTTCCGACTTCTCCGACTGGTCTTAACGGGCGCTCCATGCTGTCAACTTAAGGGAAATGGCCACCTCTTACTTCTCAGCCGGGACCCGGCGTTTGCCGGTCGCGGCTCCCCGCCGGGATTGCTCCCGTTGGAAGGTTGTTCTCTTAAATATTGCCCTTTGGAAATTATCAACCGAGCGAACGCAGGGTCTCGGCTGAGACCAGGCTGGGAAAAAACAAATAACAAGCGACTGACGCTCGGTTCCTTCCAATTCCATTGCGGGCGCCACTCCGACTGGTCTGCCTGGTCTTAGCGTCCGCTAAGACCCCAAAACGATTGAGCATTTGCTCAAATGAACACCAACCAATCATAGCAAAGCAGTAAATGAGTAAGGTATAAAAAGGGCATAGTTGATTTAACGTTTATCGGATTATCACAGGCCAAGAAGCGGACGCTTCACTAAATTGTGGGTCTTTGCGGACGCTAACACCAGTCACTAACACATTTTACCCGCCACATTCCCCACCCCAAATTTCCCCTATTTTTCAAAACTTCTGCATTAAACTTAGCATGATTGATATATCATTTTCTTCCCAACGAAAATAATGCCCAGGCTTCGGATGAGGTGGTTCAATATTGGATGAAACCAGTTGAAACCGGGCAGCTTCTGCTCATAAAGCTGATTTGCGAAAGCGTGAACACAAAAAATAATTACTTTTGGGTTATACCATTGAAAACCCAACGAATGCCATCATCCAAACCTTCGCTCAAAGATCGCTTATCTTACGCTTTTGAAAATACCCTTTCGGCTGGCACCATTGCTCTTATTGGCTGGCTAGCAGTGGCTTCACTCCTGATTGTGGTGCTGGCGGGCGTTATCCTTAGCCTTACTGGCCTTACCCCCGAAGAAGGCAAACCTTTCGATTTTTCAGAAGCTACGTGGCAAAGTCTCATGCGGGCGCTCGATTCGGGTGCCGTGGGTGGCGATGTTGGCTGGCCTTTCCGGGCAGTAATGCTGCTGGTTACCATTGGTGGGATATTCATTGTCAGTACGCTTATCGGTGTTTTGACGTCGGGCCTGGAAAGAAAAATCGACGAACTACGCAAGGGTCGTTCAAAGGTGCTGGAAACCAATCATACGCTTGTCCTGGGCTGGTCGCCCAAAATATATGCTATCCTGTCAGAATTAATTATGGCCAATATCAGCGAGCAAAGGCCTCGAATTGTGGTCATGGCCGATAAAGACAAGGTAGAAATGGAAGACGAAATTCGGGCAAAAATCAGCGAAACCTATAATACGCGCATTATTTGCCGCACAGGTAGTCCGCTCGATACCACTGACCTGGAGGTGGTCAGTCCGAACGATGCGAAATCCATTATTCTTATTTCGCCCGAAGAGGATCATGCGGATACCCACGTCATCAAATCAGTGCTGGCGCTCACCAATCACCCAAGGCGGAAGGCTGGCAAATACCACATCGTAGCCGAAATTCGGGAAGAGGACAACCTGGAAGCGGCCGAACTGGTGGGTAACGGAGAGGTGGTTTACGTGCTTTCCTCCGACCTTATTTCCCGCGTAACGGCGCAAACCTGCCGGCAATCGGGCATCAGCGTGGTCTACAACGAACTACTCGATTACGGAGGGGCGGAAATTTACTTTCAAGAAGAGCCCAAGGTTGTAGGCAAAACATTTCGCGAAGTGCTATTCGACTACGAAGATTCAACGGTGCTAGGCTTTCAGGATCGGGAAGGAAATATTCATCTCAATCCAGCAATGGACACTTTACTGGAACCAGGCAGCATTATCATTGCCATTGCTCTGGATGATAATGCCATCCGATATTCAGGAAAGCGTGATTTTACCCTCGCTCGTTCCTCAATTCGGCCAACCCAAGACCGACCCTTTATAGCTGAGCGAACACTTATTTTGGGTTGGAATGAAAAAGGAAATCGGGTTGTGCGGGAATTGGATAGCTACGTGGCTCCTGGATCGGAAGTGGTGATTTTATCGGATATAGAAGACATGGAAGAAAAAATCGAGACACTTCAGGCCTTGATCAACCGACAAACCCTTGTATTCAAAAGGGGTAGCATTACCAAACGCGCTACGTTAGATACGTTGGGCGTACAGGATTTCCACCACCTTATCATCCTGAGCCACTCAGGTCTGCCTATTCAGGAAGCGGACGCACAAACGCTGATTTGCCTGCTGCACTTGCGCAAAATTGCTGAACAACACCAAATGAATTTCAGCATAGTGAGCGAAATGCTCGATATCCGTAACCGCGCCCTTGCCGAAGTGACCAAGGCCGACGACTTCATTGTGGGCGACCGCCTCATTAGCCTTCTACTCACGCAACTTGCCCAAAACCGCCACCTGAAAGCCGTATTCGATGAGTTGTTTAGTGCCGATGGTTCGGAGATTTACCTCAAGCCAATTACCGATTACGTGGAAATGGGGCAGCCCGTTAACTTTTATACGCTGGTAGAATCGGCAGCACAAAAAAACCAGGTCGCCATAGGCTATCGTATCCTAGCCCACGCCAACAATGCCAGCCAGACCTACGGCGTAGTAATCAACCCCCTAAAATCCAACAACATCACCTTCGCCAAAGAAGATAAGTTGATAGTGTTGTCGAAGGAGTAGGTGAAATTACTCCTTACTCCACTTTTACTTTCCTGATCAAAATAGTGGTGCAAAAGCCCAACACGGCTACGATAGCAAAAGACCACCGCAGACTGGCTGCCTGTGCAATAAAGCCAATCAAGGGAGGCCCTAACAGAAAGCCAAAAAAGCTGATGGAAGAAACGGCGGCCAGTGCTACTCCGGCAGACATGGTCTTCGACTTGCCAGCAGCCCCGTATACGAGCGGAACGACAGTAGAAACGCCCATGCCAACCAGCAGAAAACCAACAGTTGCGGTTGGCAGGTAAGGAAAGAATACGGCAATAAGCAACCCAGAGGCAATGAGAACACCATTTAATTGCACCAACCGCTTCATACCCAGCCTTACCACCAACCAATCGCCAATAAAGCGTCCACCAGCCATGGTACTCATAAAAGCGACGTAGCCCAGCGTAGTTAATTGTTCAGAAACTTGGACTACTTTATGGAAGTATACGCCACTCCAATCGAACATAGCGCCTTCGCAAATCATACAGCAGAAAGCAATTAAGCCCAACAATAACAGGGCTCCATTGGGCCGAACGAATAAGGGCTGGGAGCTATCGCGGCTGGCATCCTGGGGTAAAATATTCTTGTAAAATACCAGCACCAACAGGTAAGCAATAACGCTGATGCAGCAAAAATGAGCAAATGGAGACACATTGAGCGACACCATCAAGGCACCGATGGCTGCCCCAGTGAACCCTGCCAAGCTCCATATTCCATGAAATGAGGCTATAATAGAACGCCCATACAATAATTCTGTCCCAACGGCTTGGGTATTTACTGAAATATTGCCCAGGTTGCCCCAAAGTCCGTACATAAATAAAACGCCTACCAGTTGCCAAGGCTCTTGTACCAACCCAATGAAAGGCAAGGTAGACGCATACATCACGGCAGCTAAAATAACAATTTGCCGACTACCATAACGGGTCACCAGCCAACCAGACAAGGGAAGGCCAGCCATTAAACCTGCGGGCAGCGCAAATAGCACGCCACCTAAGCCGGCATCGCTCAGATGAAGTTGGCTCTGAATATTAGGAATACGGCTAGCCCAGGAGGCAAAGCAAAGACCCATAATAAAGAAAAATGCGCCTACGGCAGTCCGGATGGTTCTCCGCGACAAGGTTAAATCAAGCGTTTCGGTATACAAGGAGATACTCTTTTGGATGGGAGAAATTCAGCGGCCAACCTGGGTTGGCTAGGCGGCATACACCGCCCTGTTGCAGATGAAGAAGTAGATAGGCCAGTACCCGGAAATAGCTTCCAGCCCTGGCTGACAAAAACACAAACAAATCTTTTGTGCAAAAGTGCGGCTTCCTGTCGATTTTTATAAACCCCTACCCTATTTTTTTCGCAAAACAGCTTTCTTTATCCATAGTTGTGTGAAAATAAGGAACTAAAACAATCAGCAAATGCGTATATTGGACTATTAGCCAAAGAAAACAAAATGAACATTCAATACATAACCGACAAAAAAGGCAAACCCAAAGCAGTCATTTATTCAAAACTAAAAAGCCGTATTTCCTCTCAGAAATACGGCTTTTTAGTTAATCACGGCCCATCTATTTATCGTGGTCCTCTTCTACCGAGGCCAGGATTGGGTTGAACCGGACGAGGAGATTCCTGTCTTGGCGCTGGTTGCGTTTGCACAGGCGGTTGTTGTGGCTGCGGCGCTTGTGGCTGTTGCTGACGAGGTTGCTGCGATGGCTGCGGCTGATTCGCGGGTGTAGCTGGCTGGGTGCGCTCTCCACCTGGTGCTTGCGGATTCTGATTGGTGCTGGGCTGTCTTTCAGGTTGCTCAAATCGTCTACCTGACTGTTGCCGTCCGCCTCTGTTATTGCTCCATTGTGCATCATTATTCCGGTTTTGCGGTGAAGCTCCTGCCTGAGACGTCCTTTCCCAGTTTCTACCGCGTTGGTCTGCGTTATTACCTTCCCGGCGATCGTCTCTGTACGGGCGATTAGCCTGGTTGTCGGATACGTATCCTCTGTCGCCAACATTGCCTCTCGATTGTCCTGAGGCATAATTGTTATAATTGTTACCCCGGTTATTGCGCCAAGTACCCGCTACCTCTGGCCGATACATTCTCATAGAGCCATCACGGAATTCTGAGCGGCCAGGACGATTCATGTGATCAATGCGGTACACTTGCATTCGACTTCGGGTAGCCCGCTCCATCTCGTGGCGCTGCGGCCCATAAGCATAGAGGTGATTGTTGTTTCGGTATCCATTGTCACAAGGCATGCTGTTGTGGTAAATATGCACTACGCGGGTACGAGGAACACAATAGTTATAAATCCGAGGGCTAGTAATATAGATTTGCGGCACAAAAACCCATTGCCAGGAGGGTATATTGATAGTTACATTTACCTGACATCCAGGGGCAAGCGGTGCCCAGCCATAGTATTCACCACCCGAACGCCAACTCACCCAGGCCGGCCCCCATTCGTCGCCAGGTACCCAAGCCCAGCCGTAATAATCTTGATAAAACCAGCGACCATAGTGGAAGACTGCCCAACCCCAGGGATAATCAGAAACCCAGGTATTGCCATACTCGGTAAGTACCCAATGGCCATCGGTGGCATAAGGCTGAAAATTGGAGGCTACATTGGGCACCCAAACCGATCCATAATTCGGATCATTTATCCATTGGCCATAAGGTGCCAGGTCATCATAAAAAGTATCGAAGGAGGCACTATATTCCGGCTGAGCCAGCGATGTAGAAGGTGTAACTAAACTCAAGAATAAAAAGACAAATAACCCAAGCGAACCTATTTGTTTATACTTTTTCATAAGCTGAATAAATTTTTTCCCAAGTGATTTTATAAGGATTAGATTTCAGGCCTTGGTTGATTCATAAAAATACCTAGATGAATAGGAATAAAAATCTTGCCAAACCAATTCGCTCGGGCAAAAATGCACACAGTGTATACATTTCTGAATAAAAATCATTCGCTACCTTGAATGTGTTTGCCTTAAATTTCATTAAAAATGGGCACCAACCCTTACTTCTATCACAGAAATACAACATACCATACCTATGTGTTTTCCCTTAGACAATCTGAACAAAAATCATTTTTTCACTTTGTACTTTTGGTCAACCAATTCTTTCTCCCTCCCTTAATCTAGCATACGAAGGTGGATTATTCCCAGAATGAAAACCAGACGATGGTTTCCTCATTTTTGGAAAAGAGCATAGTTGCCTTCAAGCGTTTTTAACTAAGCCTCCTCCCAGAAAATGTGGGTCTGTATGACATCTACCTTACCTACTGGTTATGAAAAAAAACCTTATCTATAGCTTTTTCTTTTGTCTCCTAGCGTACGCGGCAAGCGCTCAACCTGTCGATATTAAATTCAAATACCTTTCTACCCTCAACGGACTTTCTCAAAGTCAGGTAACCTGCATTTATCAAGATCGTCAAGGGTTTATGTGGTTTGGTACCCACGATGGCTTAAATCGATACGATGGATATACATTTACAGTCTACAAGAATAATGCGGCTGACTCTACGACCCTGAGCGACAATTATATTCGGGTAGTTACCGAAGACCGGGAAGGAAATTTATGGGTTGGTACCCAGAATGGACTGAACCGATTC
Organism: Bacteroidota bacterium; assembly: GCA_040385915.1. Classification (GTDB taxonomy): domain Bacteria; phylum Bacteroidota; class Bacteroidia; order Cytophagales; family ES-bin-26; genus ES-bin-26. The sequence continues at coordinate 3,659 of JAZKGK010000333.1, read as the reverse complement.
GACCGGAAGACCAAGCAGTTTTTTCGTTTTCCAACCCAGGAAGTCGGGATGATTAATGCGATCATGGAAGATAGGGAAGGACAATTGTGGGTCGGAGAATTTACCGGATTGAAACGCTATAACCGAAAAACGAATACCTTTCAGACCTTCGCTCATCGAGATGATGACCCCTACAGCCTGAACGACAACGCCGTTTCGGTTATCTATGAAGACAAACAAGGCAAGTTCTGGATTGGCACTGGTGCAGGCGGCCTCAATGAGTTTGATAGAAAAACCGGCCGTTTTACCCACTATACAAACAACCCTGCCGATCCTAGCAGTATTAGCTACAACAGTGTTTCGCAAATACGCGAAGATAAATATGGCAATTTGTGGGTAGGATGCCATACCGGATTGAATTTATTTGACCGAAAAACCAAGCGCTTTAAGCGTTACATGCACGATCCGGCTAATCCCCAAACCCTCCCGCACAACACCATCTATGCGATGTTGGAAGACAGCCAAGGCAATTTTTGGCTTGGTACCAACGATGGAGGATTGAGTTTAATGGACCGGCAAAAAGGCACTTTTACGCATTTTCAGAAAGACATTAACCGACCGCAAAGCCTGGGCGACATCACTGTAGTAGCCCTGTACGAAGATCGAAGCGGGAATCTTTGGGTTGGCTTAGGCGTGGGCGGCATCAATATGTACAATGCCCGTAACGATATTTTCCATCACTACAAACAAGAAGTCTCCCCCAACAGCTTGAGTCACAACACTGTCCGTTCCTTTCTGGAAGACCGGGAGGGCTACATATGGATTGGAACTGATGGGGGCGGTCTTAACCGATGGGATCGAAAAAACAACCAGTTTACTCATTACCGATACAACCGACTGGCAACCCAAGGGATCAATTCGGATGTGATCATGAACATATACCAGGACAAGCAAGACAATATCTGGATGGGTACCTGGGGTGGTGGACTAAATAAGTGGGACAAAGCTACCAATCGCTTTACGTATTACAAAAATGACCCCGCCGACAGCACCAGCATTAGTGGGAACGAGGTACGGAGCATTATGGAAGACCGTAAAGGCAATTTATGGATTGGCACTTCCTTTAATGGACTCAGTGTATTGGATCGAAAAACCAACCGATTCACCCGCTACCGATCTAACCCCCAAAAACCCGGGAGCTTAAATCATGATATGGTTCTCTGCCTTTACCAAGATAGCAAAGGCACCATCTGGGTAGGCACACTAGGCGGCGTGAACCGGTTTGACCCGACCATTAACGGATTTATCCATTATGGTCCGGATAAGAAGAAGCCCAACAGCTTGAGTAACGAAGTCATTCAGTCATTCTTTGAAGATCACAGAGGCAACTTGTGGATTGGCACTACAAATGGACTCAATCGGTTTCATCCTTCCGATCAGTCTTTTTCGGTTCTTACCGAGAAGCACGGCTTGCCTCACGCCACCATCCAGGGAATTACTGAAGACGGGCAAGGCAATCTCTGGGTCAGCACCACGCTTGGCTTGTCTAAATTCAATCCCAAAGCCAATACGTACAAGAACTTTACCAGTGCCGACGGCCTCCAAGCCAACGAGTTTTTGCAAAATGTGCAACTGAAACTGCGAAGCGGAGAAATACTCTTTGGAGGAATTAACGGCTTTAACATATTCGATCCCAAGCGCGTGAGTAACAACCCTTTTATTCCACCAGTTTACTTCACCGATTTTCAAATTTTCAATGCGCCAGTGGCACTTAACAAGCCAGGCTCTCCGCTAAAACATACCATCGGAGAAACGCAGGCGATCACCCTTTCTTACAAGGAATCGGTGCTATCATTTGAATTTGCCGCACTAAACTACACCGTGTCGGAAAAGAACCAATATGCCTACCAGATGGAAGGGTACGATCAGAAATGGAACTACGTAGGAACCAAGCGTACAGCTACCTATACCAATCTGGATCCTGGCGAGTACGTGCTACACGTGAAAGCCACCAACAACGATGGCGTTTGGAATGAAAAAGGTGCTTCGATCCACATCACTATTACGCCACCATTCTGGCAAACCTGGTGGTTTCGGTCGTTAGTAACCGCGCTGATATTGGGTAGCGCTTTGACCTTTTATCGGGTACGTATCAATGCGTTGAAAGCACAGCAAGCCAAACTAGAGCAACAAGTAGAGGAAAGAACGGCTGAAGTAGTACTTCAGAAAGAAGAGTTGCAAACGCAAGCGGAGAATTTGCTAGAGGCAAATAACGACTTGCTCGAACGGCAAGAGGAGATTCTTCAGCAACAGGAAGAGATTCAGACCCAGTCAGATATTTTGCAACTTACCGTCGAGGATTTGCAAGAAAGCAAACAGCAGATCCAATTGCAGCACGAGACGCTACAACAGGTAAACGAGCAGGTAATGAAAAGCCTTCATTACGCCCGAACCATTCAACAGGCCATTTTGCCCTCCCAGAAAAAAATGGCTGAGGGACTGGCTGAACACTTTGTCCTCTTCCGACCCAAGGATGTCGTCTCAGGCGACTTCTACTGGTTCTCTCACCTATCCAAAGAGGAAGCGGGCACCGAAAACGACCTCACGTTCGTGGCCGCCGTAGATTGTACTGGGCATGGGGTGGCTGGCGCTTTTATGGCTATTATCGGGAATACGCTCCTCAATGAAATCATTAACCAAAAGCACATTCTTGACCCAGCTCAGATTCTTCATCATTTGAATGAAGGCGTAAAACTAGCACTTGAAAAATCCGAAGAAATCAATACTGCCGGAATGGATGTGTGCTTATGCTGCTTGCAACGCGGAGAAGGCAATCAGGTACGCGTGCAGTTTACCGGAGCTAAACGCCCCTTGTTGTTTGTACGCCCCACCGCAACCACCGTGGAAAAACTGGATGGCGACCGCCGATCGATTGGCAGCGAGTTAACCTCAAGGTTTTCCTTTACTACGCAGGAACTCTTATTAGATAAGGGCACCATGCTATACCTGACATCCGATGGCTATGCGGATCAAAATAACCCAGCACGGGACCGCATGGGCAGCAAGAAGATGCTACAGTTCATCAAGGATTCTGCTCATTTGCCACTGACACAACAGAAACTCTTTTTTGAAACAATGCTGGATGAGTATCAGCAGGGAGCCGAACAAAGGGATGATATTACGCTGATGGGTGTACAGATTTAAGCTTAGACAACCACAAATAGCATTTGTCACACTGGTACTTTACTTACCCATTTCACCATATTTGGAGTATTTCTCCATGGCAATTGAAAATATTGCCTTTCCCAACCAGCAACATATGTTGTGGTAAGGCATTAAACATCCATTTCCGCTGCATAACCAAGTAGGTAACTGCACTCAAGCCAGTCGTATCTACTTCCCCTGAATAACTGTCCTACCATCAGTAGAATACCCAACCTTTATAAGGGACACCAGAACGATAGTCTGTCGTAAAATAGTTTCAGTAAAATGATCATAAGCAGCTGTGATGAGTAGTCGATCTTCGATTAATTATCAGCGTATTGTGATTTTCAAAAACGTCGTTATAGCTGACTGGCTAAGCAGACAAAAGGTTAAACCTGCGTAAAAAACCATTAAATTCGCAAAATAAAACATAAAAAAAATGATCATAGCCAATCCGATCTACGATGTGGTTTTTA
>JAZKGK010000332.1:0-9505 GCA_040385915.1 Bacteroidota bacterium | reverse complement strand
AAAGCACTGGGTTCTACGATCGCTTGAAACAATTAACAATTAACAATTAACAATTTTCATTTATGGGCTATTGATTACCAAGGATGTACGGATAGGGTTGACCTGTTAATAGCCATGGGTTAGTACACAAAATAACTGTTTTCCTAAAGCGAAATTGCTGACCTGTTTATTGATTAGTGTTCATTGTTAATTGATCTTAGTTCTTGTTTTACGAACTGCATCAGGTCGTTAATGTAGGCTTCGGAAAAATCGAACTGAATGTGAGCGGCCTGGTAAATTTCTCGGATGGGTTTGGTGTATCCTAGTTTGAGCGCGTTCACATACCCTTCCATCCCTCTCGTGGGATTCTCTTTGTAGTTTTTCCAAACCGCCACGGCTCCTAATTGAGCAATACCATATTCGATATAGTAGAACGGGACTTCGTATAAGTGCAGTTGCTTTTGCCACATATACGCTTTGTATGGTTCCAGACCTGACCAATCGGTTATATTATCGGAGAACTGGCTGTAGATTTCTACCCAGGCCTGTTTTCGGTCTTCCTCGTTGTGTTCCGGATGTTCGTAAACCCAGTGCTGAAACTTATCGATGGTAGCTACCCAGGGCAGCGTTTCAAGGATTTGCTCTAGGTGCTGCACTTTGGCGCGTTGAAGATCAGTCGGGTTATCGAAAAATAGATTCCAGTGATCCATGGTGAGCAATTCCATTGCCATGGAGGCCAGTTCAGCTACCTCAGAAGGCGGATGCTTGAATGGATTTATTTCCAGGTCACGCGTCAGAAAGGAGTGTACAGCATGGCCGCCTTCGTGCAGGAGCGTAACCAGGTCGCGTAGATTAGAAGTGGCATTCATAAAAATGAACGGCACCCCAATCTCATCGAGTGGATAGTTATAGCCACCAGGAGCCTTGCCCACGCGCGATTCCAGATCCAGATGACCCATTTCCTTCATAATGGCCAGGCATTCACCCAGAAATGGATCCAGTTGGGTGAAACATTCAATCGTTTTATTCAACAAGTCTTCGCCACTTTGGAAAGGCTTTAGTGGAGGCAAGCCTGCCATGTCTACCCGCGTATCCCAGGGACGGAGCGTAGCCAATCCCAAGGTGTTTTTGCGTTTGTCTGCCATGTCGTTTAGTAAGGGCACCACGGCGGTGGCTACTGCCTGATGGAAGGCAAAAGTATCTTCGGGTGTGTAATCGAATCGACCCAGGGCGGCAAACATATAATCGCGGTAGTTGGCAAAACCAGCGTTGCGGGCTACCTGGTTGCGCAGCCGGATCAGTTTGTTGTATAACTCATTTAGTGCCTCTTTGTCTTGGTAACGTCGTGCCTGAATTTTGCGGTACGCTTCTTCCCGAACCACTCGGTCAGTAACTTGTAGACGGTCAGCCGCTTTCTGTAGCGTCATTTCTTCCCCAGCCAGGTTTATCGTCATAGCGCCAGCAATGGCTCCGTATTTACGCTCTTCGGTCTGAATTTCAGTATTTAAGGGAATGTTTGCTTCCCGAAAAATCTCCACTGCCTTTTTCATTCCCCGAATAAGGATGGCAAAACCGGCTTCCCCTGCCAACTCGTTCAAATAAGGACTAGTCAGGGCTTTTTTGTCCAACTCATTGCCATAAGCTGCCATATGGGGCTGTACCTGGGCAATAAAGAAATTAAGTTGATCAGTATACGCCGTATTAGCGGTATCGCAGGTCATTCGGATGTATCGCCAGGCAAAATTTTCTGACAGAAAAGATTCCAATTCACTTCGGTTCAGAAACCAGTTTCGTAATTCCCAGGCGGAATGGATGGGGCGGTTCTTGAGATGTTCGTAAAATGGCTTTACATCTTCCCAGCCCTGAAAGTCGAATGTATCGGGGATAAAATGGCGTTTTTTCCGTTGGGGTATTTTGAGCGTGGTTGAGGCTGGCATAAGACGAAAAGATTTCGGATAAGACGGCAATATAAATTTTGAAGCAAAAAGCAGGATTATCAGGTCTAATCCTAATTTTCACTTTCCAAATTATTATTAACTTTATTATCTTAAGCATCCGTCCCTGAATAGCCTTTACCATCCATCAGTATAACCTTATTATGGAAAATTCTATTTCTCTTCAACCTAAAATACACGCGCAATCAAGCAGCCAGGGTGCTATTGGCTTATTAGGCATTCCATTGTATGTGTATGCCACTGTTTTCGCTTCCTTATGCATCATTGTGGGACTGATCTGGGATATTTCCTGGCATATGAGCATAGGCCGTGATGGTTTGCTTTCTCCCCCACATTTGCTCATATATTTGGGCGCTGTGGTATCAGGCGTATTTTCAGGCTATCAGGTATTAAAAACTACTTTTGCCGGTAGTGAGGCCGAAAAGGCGCAAAGTGTGCGGTTTTGGGGCATTTTTTACAGCTCCCTTGGTGCCTTGTTCAGCATTTGGGGGGCATTGGCTATGCTTACTTCTGCGCCCTTCGACGATTGGTGGCATAATACTTATGGCTTGGACGTGCAAATTCTATCGCCGCCCCATATGGTGCTGGCTTTGGGTATCATGATGGTTCAATTTGGTGCTATGATTAGCGTATTGGCTTTACAAAACCGCCAAGAAAAACCATGGGATATGGGTGCTACAACCATTTATCAGCGAGATGCCTGCGCACGGGCTTTATTTGCCATAGCAGCGGGCTTGCTGCTGGTTATGCTCTATACCATTTTGTCAGAGTATTTCGACCGGTGGGAGATGCACAGCTCTTGGTTTTACCAGATTGCCAGCGGCCTTTTTCTTTTCTATCTGGTTGCGGTGGCTCGTTCCTCCAAATTAACATGGGCTGCCACAGCCACGACAGGTATATATATGTTAGTGCTGGCAGCCCTGGTCTGGATTCTGCCGCTGTTTCCTGCCGAACCTAAGTTGGGGCCTATTCTAAACCATATTACCCATTACCAGCCTTTTCAATTTCCACTGCTATTGATTTTTCCTGCTTTGGCTATTGATTGGGTGATGCATCGTTGGACAACTGCCAATGACTGGCTTTTAGCTGGTTTTATTGCCTTGGGGTTTTTGGTCGTATTGTTGGCGGTGCATTGGCCGATGGGTGATTTTTTGCAGTCTGCCTATGCCCGAAACTGGTTTTTTGGCCAGGAATCCTGGTACTTTGGCAACGATCCCAACTGGCAGTATCGTTACGACTTTCCGCCACAAAATCAGCAATCTACGTCTGACTTCCTTCTAGGGCTGTGGCTTGCGCTTGTGATTGGTTATGTATCTGCCCGCATAGGTTTGCACTGGGGTAAATGGATGAAGAATGTACAACGGTGAATTAGTTGATCGGTCGAGCGTATGCCTAAAAGGCTAGTGAATGACCTGGGAAGACTGCTTTAAATCTATGACCAATCAAGATGAAAAAATAAGCCATTGTATGTTCAAATACCTGATTTTCATTGCTTTATTTTTCGCAGCTAATGTAGCTCAGGCCCATATTGGTAGTCCTGGGGTAGTGTACGAAGGAATGGCTGGGCCTTACCGGATATTGGTTAATGTGCAACCGCCCGATGTAATTCCAGGTACTGCGCAGGTGTCGATATCAGTAGAAGGTAAGGGGGTAAAACGGGTAACAGTACAACCCATTTATTGGTATGCTGGCGATGAAGGAGCACCCGAAGGGGATGAGGCAATACCGCTGCCTGGCGCGCCTGGACAGTACAAAGGGCTGGTTTGGTTGATGAAAACCGGCACTGCCAGTATAGCAGTAACGGTAGAAGGGACGAGTGGTAGTGGTAAGGCACAGGTGCCAGTCATGGCTATTGCCACGGCCAAACGAGTAATGGAGCCACAAACAGGCTGGCTGCTTGGCGGTCTGGGCATTTTTCTGTTTATTCTTATGGTTACCATTATCGGAGCCAGCGTGAGCGAAGGTGTAACGCCAGTGGGGGAAGCCATTACTTCTCGCATGCAATCTAGAAAGTGGGGCGGAATGGGCTTTGCAGCAGCTATTTGCGGACTTGTTTTATTTGGTGGCAGTACTTGGTGGAACAGTTGGGCTGCCAGATATACACGATCAATGGATCATCCAGTAACGGCGACTTCCACGGTAAAGTCCGAAAGTGCAGGGAATTCAACCTTGGTCTTTCGGATGGATCCGACTTCATTGGATGATCATGGGATGAGCTACTTGATTCCTGACCATGGCAAACTGATGCATCTGTTCCTGGTAAGGCAGGGCACGCTAGACGTGTTTGCCCACCTTCATCCACAACGCAAAGATACCGTTACATTTGAAGTCGCTTTGCCGCCTTTGCCCGCTGGTAGATATCTGATTTATGCCGATGTCGTGCGTCGCCACGGTTTTGCCAATACCATCACCGATACAGTAGATATTCCGGCCACCGGTAAGCCAATAACCCTTCCTGATTTGGCTTCTACCCTGCACCACGATACGGAAGACACCTACCTGATCACTAATCCATTAAAGACCCAAGAGCCGCTACTAGCCGATAGTGCGGCCATGCTTTGCGGAAGCCCAGGTATAAAAACGAAGTTGCCAGATGGCTCTACTATTATTTGGGAAGAAAAGCCGAATAAGCCCCTCACGGTAGGACAGGTGTATCCGTTGAAGTTTACCATCTTGACGCCTGATGGCCAACCTGCCCAACTAGACCCCTACTTAGGCATGCAGGGGCACGCTGCTGTAGTGCGCGACGACGGACAGGTTTTTATTCACTTGCACCCCACGGGCACCTACTCGATGGCTTCCTGGCAGGTGATGGAACAGCGGATTGCCGAAACCACCCAACTCCAGCCACCCAGCCCGGACACGCGTGCCTTTCGGGATAGCGTAGACCGAGTACTGCTGAGGCTAGACACCATGCCAGAGGAAGCAAAAATGGCTTTGCTTATGCCTGGAATGACACTGAAGAAAGAGGCATCTTTCCAAGCCAGCCATACGGAACATGAAGGCGCATCTGTATCTTTTCCGTATGCCTTTCCCCAAGCGGGCGCTTATCGGATATGGGTACAAGTAAAGCGCCATGGTAAAATCCTGACAGGTGCATTTGATGCCAGGGTAGTAAATTGACGGGTTGGATTCCCTGCATTAAACACCATCAGACCTCTTTTGCAAGGTGGCTGCTGCCGTTACCAAGGCTTCTATCAGTCGCTCAAAGTTGATTGGCTTGCTTACGTAATCGTTCATGCCAACAGCCATACACGCTTCCCGGTCGCCCTGCATCACGTTGGCAGTCATGGCAATAATATAGGGCTTGCCTTGGTCAAAGTCCTTGCGAATCAACCGAGTGGTTTCTATACCGTCCATTTCTGGCATTTGAATATCCATCAGAATTACGTCGAAAAGCTGCTTTTTCAAGGCGGCCAATGCCTCGTAACCATTTCCCGCTATTTTTATTTGGTAGCCCAACTTTGCCAGCACTCGCATAGCCAGCTTCTGGTTAATCATGTTATCCTCGGTTAACAGGATGTTGAGTGGGTAACGCTCGGAGAGGTTTGTTAGGAAAGGTTCCTGCGTAAGGGCAGGTTTAAGCTGTTTCACACTTGGTTTCAATTGCTTCAGAATGGCCTCGTGGAGTACTCGTTGCTTTACGGGCTTGGTAAGAATGGCTGAGAAAAGTGCTTTGTGATCACTATGCCTCTCATCGCCGATGGAGCTGAGTAAAATAATGGGTAAGGGCTGGGAAAGAAATCGCTCCCGCACAGTGCGGGCGAACCCAATCCCATCGGTGTCGGGTATTTGCATATCGGTAACGATCAGGTCAAAGCTTTCTCCGACTGCGAGTCGCTGTAAGGCTTCTCCCGCAGAAGAGGCCAACACTGGAATCAGCTTCCATTGTTCCAATTGGTAGCACAAAAGGTTGCGGTTCGTAGGGTTGTCATCTATCACCAGCACTTTTTTGCCTTCGCAGCCAACCAACTGAAGCTGTACTTCTTTTTGCATGTCTTCGACAGCAGCCGTAGTTACAATAGTAAAACTGAAAATGGTGCCTTGTTCTGAATGCTTGTCTACCTGAATATTACCGCCTAGGAGTTGTACCAGCTTATCGGAAATGGCCAGCCCTAGGCCAGTGCCGCCATACTTGCGAGTGGTAGAGGAGTCGACCTGCGAAAAAGGTTGGAACAGCCGCTCTATCTTGTCTTCTGGAATACCAATACCCGTATCGCGGACTGAAAAACGCAGTCGCAAGGGAGTACTATTCCTTTCGTCCTCCACGCTGACTCGGACGAATATCTCACCCTGCTGAGTAAACTTGATGGCATTGCTGACCAGGTTAATCAGCACTTGCCGTAGTCTGACCGGATCGCTATTGATATGGGAAGGCACATTGTAATCCATCTGATAGACCAGGTGCAATCCTACCTGAGCAGCCTTATTGGCAAACAGATCTATTATCTCCTCCAGGCAGTTACGCAAGTCGAAGGCCACCGATTCCAGTTCCATATTTCCCGACTCAATTTTAGAGAAGTCCAGGATATCATTGATGATAGTCAATAGATTTTCCCCGCTGGTTTTGATGGTATCGGTATAATCGCGTTGTTCAGCAGAAAGAGCCGTATCCGACAAGAGGGAAGCCATCCCGATCACTCCATTCATGGGCGTACGGATTTCGTGGCTCATGGTGGCCAGGAATATGCTTTTGGCTTGGTTTGCTCGTTTGGCTTCCTGGCTAGCTAGTTCCGCGGCTAATTGAGCTGTTTCGGCTTCTTCGCGCGCTTGCCTTTCCTCATCAGTTATTTTGAGCAAACTAGCGGTTCTTTCCTGCACAGCTTTTTCTAAAAAAAGATTTCGGCGCTGAATGGCATTGGTGCGGATATAAAAATAGCCGAATAAAGCACTAATAGACCCCACCGCGATCAGCAGGCGAAACCACCAAGTGCCCCAGTAAGGCGGCGTAATGATGATGGTTACCGCGGTGCCAGTCTGATTCCACACGCCATCATTGTTAGAAGCCTTGACTCGAAAAACATAGGTGCCAGGCTCCAGGTTGGTATAGGTAGCACTGTGCTTATTTCCCACGTAGTTCCAATCTTTATCAAAGCCTTCTAACTGGTAGGCATACTGGTTTTTGAGGGAAGAACTGTAGTTGAGCGCAGCAAATTCCAAGGAAAAAGCTGACTGGGTATGCAAAAGCGTAATCTGTTTGGCTTCACTAATTTGCTCTTTTAAAGGAGATTCCTCTCCGACAGTTTGTGACTTATTGAAAATCTGAAAGTCGGTTAATACGACCATCGGCGGGAGGGCATTATTGCGGATACTATCGGGATGGAAGCTGAGCAAGCCGTTGCTGCTGCCAAAATACATGGTGCCATCGCTGGCCTTAAAAGCCGCATGCTGTAGGAAACCCGTCAAGGGCATTCCGTCTTCTAGGGTATAGTTCTGAAATGTCTGGCTTTTTATATTAAAGCATGCAATCGTCTTGCTCGTGCTTAGCCAAAGGTTACCCGTTGCATCGGCGGCAAGGGCATAAATAGCGGTATTTACCAATCCATTTATATAGCTGGTAAAAAGCTCGGTAAGGCGATTATAGTGGTAAAGTCCATTGCTGGTGGCAAACCAGATATTGCCTTTCTTATCTTCCAGCATCGAATAAATGGTGTTGTTGATGACGACTGGTTCATCTGCTGGGGTGGTTTCACCAGACGAAACAGGGGTGCCGTAATGGGTTAATTGATGGGTGGTCATATTCAGCCGATCTAATCCATTAGACCAGCTTCCCAGCCACAACAAGCCTTGCTGATCGCGCAAGATCGATACTACATCTTTGGTATAAAGGTTGTTGGGTTTAGCTGATCGTGTAGAAAAGTTAGTAAATGCATCGGTTTTTGGATTGTATATACTTAGACCGCCGCCGATAGTGCCGACATAAGTAGTCCCCTTAGCATCTTGGTGAATCGACCAGATATTATTGGATAGAATACTGGTCGTATCATTTGGATTATGTAGGTAATGAGTAAAACGCCTGGTGCGGGGATCGTAGCGGTTAAGCCCGCCGGCCCAAGTGCCTACCCAAAGGCATTGACTAAGTGAATCCCAGCTGAGGCAGACGACAAAATTGGAGCTGATGCTGTGAGGATTATTAGAATCATTGATATGATGAGTAAAAACGCCCGTTTTTCGGTCATAGCGATCCAGTCCGCCCCCGTCAGTGGCAATCCAAAGATATCCCTGCGAATCTTCAGTAACCCCATGTGTAATGCTAAGCGCTAAGCTGTTGGCCGTGCTCTCGTGATGTTGGTATTGCGAAAAAGGCCTGCGGTTGCGGTCATAAAAATTAATTCCCCCATTGCATGTGCCCAGCCACATGTTGTCTAACCGATCGCGATAGATGGCAAAAACAGTATTGTCGCCAATACTTAGCGGATCGAGGTCATTGCGTTTATATTGATAGAACTTCTGAATAATAGGATCGTAAAGAAAGAGCCCATTGGTTTCGGTTCCTAGCCATAATCGTCCTTCGCGGTCTTGGTTAATGCTCCGAATAACGGTACCTGGCGTTTCCAGATGAGTGGCCATTCTTACAGGCGCACGCACAAAGCTTTCGTTGGCGGGGTCAAACTTCTCTAACTCACCCGAATGGGTAGTAATCCAGATATTGCCCTGCCGATCTTCGTAAATAGTTCGGACATAATTATTAGACAGGCTGCCCGGATTTTTTGGATTGTTCAGATATCGGGTAAACCGTTGGGTTTGGCGATCATATCGGTTCAATCCCCCCAACTTGGTGCCCACCCAAATAGTGTGATGGCTATCCTCATAGACACACATGACCTCATCCTGGCTAAGACTAAAGGGGTCGGACGGATTATTCTTAAAGTGACTAAACTGATTGCTTTTCCGGTCATAGCGGTTGAGCCCCCCGCCTTGGGTTCCCACCCAAATAACACCCTCGTGATCCATTATTACGCTGGTAGCATCGGGGTGACTCAAACTATTGATATTGGAAGGGTTACTTTGGAAAGTCGTAAAATTGTCTGTTTTTCGGTTGTAGCGACAAAGGCCATTGCCAGTAGCCAGCCATAGGTTGCCTGTTTCTGGCTCTTCTATCATAGCCGTAACGTATTGGCTTATAATGCTGTTATGGTTTTTGTCATCATGTTTATATACGTTAAAGGTATATCCATCATATCGATTGAGCCCTTCGGTCGTAGCAAACCACATAAAGCCTCTACTGTCTTGAAGAATGCAGTTAATTTGGTTTCGCGATAAGCCTTGGGCTGCTGTAAGTCGACTAAATTTCAAGGCGGGAGCCTGGGCTTGCACACGGCCTACCGATACAAAAAGGAAGAGCCACCCGACGAAATGAAAAACAAAAAACCCAAATGAAAATTTATGCATGGAAGGTTGGGTCTTCATAATTAATAATAATCGGCTAAAAAACAGCGCGAATTTTCGGTTGTAGGAAGCAATTTAGAAGGCTAAAATTAAAAATTTAATATTAATAATGAATCATTCAAATTGTGCAAATATTGAATATGAAAGTGAAATAAAACCTGCCTTTGCCCTTATTGCTTGGT
>JAZKGK010000331.1:0-2512 GCA_040385915.1 Bacteroidota bacterium | reverse complement strand
GTAGGCAATGCCTTGATGACCGATGGCGCACAAGTGAACCAATTCCCCTGGAACATGGCAGCTTGTCAGCAATGGGCTATCGAGCCAGTCCCTGCTTTTGCCCGCCAAGGTGTAGAAGAGGTAACCGCAACGGCTTCTTTGAAACTATCTCCTAATCCAGCTAGCGACCAAGTAAATGTAACTTGGGAAGGGCTAGACAGCAAAGCGCTTACCCTGACAGTGGTCAATTCCTTAGGCCAGATCGTCCATCAGCAAGGTGCGAAAGATATGTCTTCGTACCAACTGAACACGAGCCAGTTTGGCAATGGTTTGTACATCGTTTCTTTGCATTCAGGTAAGTCAATGGCTAAGACCAAGCTATTAGTCAAACACTAAATTTTTATTTCCTACATATTTCTTTCAGGGGTTTTGTTGCAAAGCAAAATGCCTGGAAGAAATATTTTTTTCAATTATATTATTCAACTCAACACTAACAAACAAACCATTACAAAAACAATGAGGAAATTTTTATTTCGCTGCCTATTGCTCTCATTATTGTTTCAACTACAAGCAGTTAAAGCAATATATGCTCAGTGTACTTTCACCAACCCAATTCAACAAGCCGAAAGTCCTGATCCTTATGTCCTTTATAACAATGGGTTCTACTATTACATGGTGACTACCGGTGATGGGGTTTGGATTCATAAATCAGCTAATTTACAAGACGTCGGCCATGCATCCCGCACCAAAGTCTGGGGTTCGGGCGGCGAAATCAGAAGAGATGTATGGGCGCCAGAGCTGCATTACCTGAATGGCAGGTGGTACATCTACGCTTGCGGCAATCTGTCTGATGACGGCTTCAATATGCGCATGTTTGTGCTTGAAGGCAATTCACAGGATCCCATGGGCTCTTATACCTACCGGGGCTTGCTAGCTCCAGAAGCTTCAGGAATCGATGGAAGTGCCTGGCAGGACCCGGCCAATGGAAAGATTTACTATACCTGGTCACAATTTGACCCCCAGGGACAAACCATCTGGATTGCTCCGATGGACAGCCCAACAGTGGTTGGTCATCCAAGAGTACGCATTTCAGAACCTACCAACGGTTGGGAAAGAATTGATGGCTTGGTTAATGAAGGACCGATTTTCTTGAAGAAAAACAACAAACTTCATATCATTTATTCGGCTAGTCAATGCGCTTCGGCGGCGTATTGCTTGGGTCGGCTTACCTGTTCGGATGGCAATTATTTAAATGCTGGTTCCTGGGGTAAAGTTGGACCTGTGTTTCAACGGTCAGATGCCAATGGCGTATACGGAGCAGGCCACAATGGCTTTACCAAATCGCCCAATGGACAAGAAGATTGGATTGTCTATCATGCCAAGAGCGGTACTGCCTTCACCAATTCTGATAGAAGTGTCCGTATACAGAGATTCGGTTGGAATAGTGATGATACCCCTAATTTTGGTATTCCCGAACGTACGGGTGTTCAACTGGCTTGCCCATCGGCTGGGATTGTACCGCAAACGCCGTATACTGGTGTAATCAACCTTCCCGGCGTAGTAGAAGCAGAAAATTTTGACAACGGGAGCGAAGGCGTTTCCTACCACGACATGACACCCTCTAACCTGATCGGACCATTCCGCTCAGGCACGGACGTAGATACTGAGCCTTGCACCGAAGGAGGGAATAACCTGGCCTTCTCCGATAATGGCGAATGGCTGGAATACACGGTCAACGTGGCCAATACCCGCGCTTATACCCTGGATGCCCGTGTGGCTTCGCCGTTTAATACCGGCGCTTTCCACATTGAGATGGATGGAGCAAATATAACTGGCACTTTAGCCGTACCTAATACCGGCGGCTGGCAGACCTGGGCTACCGTAAGCAAAATAGTGAATCTGACTGCTGGTCAGCACATCATGCGTTTTGTGATCGATGCCAAAGAGTTCAATACCAATAAGTTTACTTTCACAGCGCAAGGTAATCCTCCAGTGCAAACGCAAACGCCTTATGCCGAGGTAATTGGTTTGCCAGGCGTAGTAGAAGCGGAGAACTTTGATAACGGCGGTGAAAGCATTGCTTACCACGATACCGAAGAAGCCAACCTGGGTGGTGTGCAACGCACCACGGGGCCGGATGTGTTTACTTGCGTTAGCGCAGAAGGAAGTAACGCAGTAGGCTGGATAAATAATGGCGAATGGCTGGAATACACCGTGAATGCTGCCACGGCAGGGAGCTATACTATCAATGCTCGTGTTGCCTCGGTATTCGCTACGGGTATTTTCCACCTGGAATGGGATGGCAAAAATGTCAGTGGCGCTATCGCCGTGCCTAATACGGGCGACTGGCAAGCCTGGCAGAGTGTGACTAAGAAGGTGACACTGACGGCGGGTCAACACATCTTGCGCGTATTTGCCGATGCAGGTAACTTCAACCTAAACAAAATTACTTTCTCTCAAGGTACGACTCCTCCCCCTATGAGCGGCGTATATCGCTTGGTCAATCGCCAATCAAAACTGGTGCTGGATGTGA
>JAZKGK010000330.1:10596-15237 GCA_040385915.1 Bacteroidota bacterium | reverse complement strand
GGTCTTCCATCAGCAAGTCGTCCTGCGGTACGTATCCAATCACCCCGGCGGCATCTTTGCGCTGGGCATGCACATCTACCCCATTGATAAGCACGCTTCCGCTGGCCGGTTTATGATTGCCGTTCAATACATTGAGTAGCGTCGATTTGCCCGAGCCACTCGCCCCCATCAGTGCTACCAGGCTGCCCGATTCTTCGACTACGTTGATTCGGTGCAAGCCTTTTTTGCCTCCCTTAAAGAAATAGTCGATGTCTTTGGCTACAAAAGTGATGCGCGGCTTAGATTCGGCTCGCATAAAATTTCCTGCTACTTCGCTGAAATACAGTGGCTCCGACTTTTCGCTCCTGACTACACTTCCATTGGTAAGCGGGTAAACATATCCTTCGCGCAGCAGGTCGCCATTCAGGAACAGGTCTTCGGTATAACGGAAAATCCGTATCAGGTACATCTCTACGCCTGGCAAGTGCAAAACGCCCAATTTACCGCCTAATTGATGTTTTTGATAATGTTTTACTGGTAAGTTTTTATGCGCTACATCGTCTATCACCAGTATATTGGGCGAACGGAGGTCATACACGTCAGTAGCGGTCACAAAATCCTTGATTAGCAGGTATCGTTCGACAGAAATGTTAAATGCCTCGTAAACGGCTTGCACCAGTACTTCTTCGGCGTGGGTAAACTGCCGGTCGGCTCGTACGAGTTCAATCAAGCGCAAAAGGATGATGATCTTTTGCTTAAGCGCCAATTCCTGGTTAATCTCCGAACAGAGCTTAAATACCTCTTCGCGGGTAGCGATGGCTGTTTGTAAGTGTTCATCAAAGAGTTCTATGTAATACCTGACTGCCTTATCGTTGAGGTTTTCCCGGAAAAACTTTTGTATACTTTCCCGTTCACCTTCGCCTACGCCATCCACTTTCACAATCATCGCCAATAGCTTGACAATGGCTTTCAGTACCTGTTCATTCATTTGTATGGATTATTGGTTTAGGCTATGCGGGCTATTACTCAGCATAAAGAAAGGTGCGAGCATTTTTTATCCAACTTATTCAAAAAGCGGGTGGAATAGAAGCAAACTAGAAAAATTTGCTGCGAAAAGAGTAGAATCAGGCATAAAAAAAGTTGGAGAACTACCAATGGCAATTCTCCAACTTCGTCAAAGAGAAATACTTTGCAAGTAAGCCTTGCTTGGATTATCCTACAATTTTAGCGCGAATTTGCTTCACTTGTGCTGCAATATCAGCCAGGGTTTTATCGGTTACGATCAAATCACCTTTGTTGTCACTGATCATTTTGTCGAAGTTAACGGCTTCAAATTTTTTGTGCAGTTCTTCCAGACTAGTCACGTATTCAGTAATTTGTGCATCCTGGCCAGACGCTTTCAGCAAAGCGATCAAATCGGCTACTGTTTGCTTTTGCTTCAGAATGGTTTTGATAAGCGATACCAGCGCTTGGTCACGCACATTGGCTGGTACATTTTTAGGATACGTTTCGATCAGGCCAGTAGAGATGTACAAACCTTCGATAAAGCCCCCGGTTAGAGCCAAGGCTGCCGTGCTCTTCTGATCATTTTCTTTCAGAAACTTGTTGGCCGAATGCATGCCTTCGTCAATAATCTTGGCCAGAGAATCGGTACTAGAAATATTTTGCTCAAATCGCTTCTGCATCGCAGCACCGTAGGCCGTGTTAATTCCCAGGTGGTCGGCCAAAGTATTAGAAGAATGGATATACGTAATAGCGGGCTGGGTTTTGCCATAGGCGGCCAGGTAACCCAAATCGCTCGCGTATACACCCAAGTTCAACGCCGATCTGTCAGCAGTGGTGGTGTAGTTTTTTGCTTTGTCCGGAGAGTTCAGCAGTGTCTGGTTGAAGTCCACTCCCGATAGTTTTAGCAAAGCAGGCACTTCGCTTACGGGCGGGAAATCAGCAATCACCTCGCTGGTCGTATCTTTTGATAAAACCGCTACAGTATCGGCATTCATAGCAGTGCTATCAATGGCATCTTCGGTTTTTTTCTCTGGAGCGTTACAGGCATTGATGAAAAATACACCAGTCAATGCCACTGGAAAGAATAGCTTTTGTACAAAAAGTTTGGAGCTCATACGACGGTTTTAGGTTTAGAATAATGACAAAACTAGTTGAAATTTTTACATCTCAAACATGCACTCAGCAAATAATTAAGCCTTTAAAAGGGTGAATAGCTTATAATAGCGTACTCAACTAAAAACTATCCATAAATATTTGGCACTTTAATTTCCATGCTGCGTTCGGGGTATTCTAATGGCACAAATCCAAACTGTGCGTACAAGCCGTGGGCATCGGCTGTGCCCAACACCCAGCGGCGTAAGTCCTGCAACTGGGGATGGGCTTTGATAGCAACCATAAGCTGTTTAGATAAGCCCCGACCCCGATAGGACTCGCTAATAAACACATCGCATAGGTAAGCCATGGTGGTAAAGTCGGAAATAATGCGCGCAAAGCCCACTTGCTGGCCGTGGTGATAAACGCCAAAACACAAGGAATGTTCGATGGACTGGCGCACAGTGGCGATCGGAATGTTTTTTGCCCAGTAGCTATGACTCAAAAACTGGTGAATCATTTCTATATCCAGTGGGGCTTTGTCGGTACTGATAGTAAAACCTTCGGGCAATGATTGTAAAGCATTCATAAGAGGAGTGAAATGGGTTGATTAATTCATCACAGTCACCTACGTCAAATCCAGCTATCGAGGATAAATACTCCAATAAGGCCGACGACCGAAACAATGGTTTCCATGACCGACCAGGTACGTAAGGTATCTTTAATTGACAGGTTAAAGTATTCTTTGAATAACCAGAATCCCGCATCGTTCACGTGCGAAAACATCAGGCTGCCAGCCCCCGTAGCCAGTACCATCAGGTTAGGATTTACACCCGTCGTCACGATTATGGGTGCCAAAATTCCTGCCGTAGTCAAACCAGCTACCGTGGCCGAACCGATGCAAACCCGGATAATGGCGCTGATACTCCAAGCCAGTAGCAAGGGATGCACGTTCAGCCCTTCCAATCCTTCGGCAATTTGCTGACTTACGCCACCATCGGCTAACACCTGTTTCAACGCCCCAGCCCCCGCAATACAAAGCAATATCATGGCAATATCTTTCACACTGTCAGAAAGAATATCCATCGTTGCCTTCATGCTTTTGCCCTTTTGTATGCCTAGCAAATAGGTGGCTACCAGCACCGACAAAAGCATGACGAAAACTGGATCACCAATGCTGGCTATAATCGGCTTGAGTGAGTGGCCTTCTGGCAAATACAGGTTAACGAGTGAGGTGGTAATGATGAGTAATACGGGCAGAAAGGCCGATAGCACGCTGCTGAACAGGTTGGGTAGTTCATCTTCAGGGATACTGTCGGAGATAAAAGCCGCCAGCGGTTGGGTCGTATATTTTTTTAATGTCAGCGAAAAAACTGGCCCCGCCAGAATGATGGCTGGAATAGCAATGAGTATTCCATATAATAAGGTAAGGCCAATATCGGCGTGGAATTGTTTGACCAATGCCGCCGGGGCTGGGTGCGGAGGCAAATAGCCGTGAGTCACCGAAAGGGCAGCAAGCACGGGCAAGCCCAGGTAAACCACTGGGATTTTATACCGATGCGCCACCGTAAAAATAAGTGGCACCATCAATACAAAACCGACATTATAAAACAGGGGAATTCCGACAATAAAGCCCGTCACTACCAAGGCCCATTGCAAATACTTGGTTCCGAAAAGGCTCATCAAGCCGGAAGCAATCCGCTGGGCTGCTCCACTTTCGGCCACCAGTTTGCCCAGCATAGCTCCAAAGCAGATGATAACAACCAGCGAGCCGAGCGTATCGCCAATTCCCTTCTGAATAGAGGCCGTAACGATGGTTAGGTTCATGCCAAAGGCTAGTCCAACAAAGATGGATACCAGCATGAAAGCGATAAAAGTGTTGATGCGGCCCCAGGAAATCAGTAATATCAGGAAGAGAAGTCCAATGAAAAGAATAAGTAAGGGCATAAGGCAAATGTGCTGATGAATGAGTGACATTTCGTCCTATCCCAGGTACCGGTCTCAGAGAAATGGACAGCAATATGCACTTTTTGCTCAAAATTACCGAAAGGGTTCATTTAATCTGACCCAATATCAGTGTGAATAACATACAGGGCGAAAAGGACTACTCTTCAAATGCCGCAAAAGTTCTTTCCATAAGCATTAAGTATCTGAATTAAAATATTACATCATATTCCTCATTTATTCATTTAAATGAGGAAGACGAGCGAAGGAATCAAACAAGAAAATATGCTATAAAACAGAAAAAACAACAGGAATAATATGATTTTTTCTGTTTAAAAAAATTGCTATATGCGAATTATACCATTAACTTAGTGGCATAATATTACATCATTCAACTGGGAGTGCGCTGGTGAGAAGACCCAATTGTAAGCTTTACTTATACCCCCTACTCCTAATAATGGTCTGCGGGTATTTGGACAGGGAGGGGACAAATAGGCTGATAGCTACAAGATAACCTGATTCAGTTGGAATAATAAAATAATATGAATGATATGAAAAACGTTTATTTTCTGATTTATGCTACGCTCTTAATAAGTATTACTGTCAATGCCCAACATCCCA
>JAZKGK010000330.1:0-10586 GCA_040385915.1 Bacteroidota bacterium | reverse complement strand
TTAGTAAAAGTTTTTTTTGTCCTATTTCTGATTCTTAGACTTTATAAAAAATATTTCTCCGGTGCCCCCAACCGAAAGTGGATTACTTCGGTATATCGATTACTCCGTCAATAACAATGGGGCTCCCAATGTCTCGATACCTCTTTATGAAATAAAGACCAAGGAACTGAGTTTGCCCCTTTCTTTATCCTACGATGCTACTGGAATTAAGGTGAGCCAGGAGGCGGGAAATGTGGGATTGGCCTGGAATTTAAATGCCGGAGGTATTATCAATAAAAGCATACGGGGAATGGAAGATAATAGCCTCAGTACCTTTTGGACTTATACCTATCCCGCTATGCAAAAGGGCTTTAATCCTGGATCTAATTTTGATGATTATGATCTGGCCATGAAAATCATTAATAAGCAAGTAGACGGAATGCCGGATTTATACATGTACAACTTCAACAATTATTCTGGTCGTTTTATTTATGGACAAGCGGGAACTAAGTATTTAATACCCCAGAAAAAACTCAAAATTGAAACCTATGGCACCTCCGAGTTCACGGGAATTCCTTATTATAAAATAACTGCGGAAGATGGGACAAAGTATTATTTCGGAGAAGTGGGCAAAAGTACCATTCGAACCAGTTATAGTGTCAGTACTTCGGGCTATACCTGGTATTTAACAAAAATTGAATCGGTTAATAGTACGGATGAAATCACGCTTGAGTATGAGGATACTTTTTACGAACATTTTCCTACAGTTGGCCAATCCGTAAGAATGAATATGGGCTCCAATTGTGATCTCTACAAACAACCCCAAACGTATGGCCCTTCCAGCGCCACCAATCTCAATAGCCTTTCCCGGCTACGTGGCAAACAACTGTCCAAGATAACTTTCCAGGAAGGAACGGTGGAGTTTAACTTGGACTGGGATCGGCAAGATAAAAGGGGGGAGGAAAGTTTTGTAAGAAATCCTAAGGTCGATGGCCTCACTATTAAGAATAAAAATGGACAGGTAATAAAGACGATTTCATTTGACTACGATTATTATAATAAGGAAAACACCAAAACTAGGTATATCAAGCGACTAAGGTTGGATGCAGTCCGGTTTTGTCATACGTGCGAGCCGTCTGACCCTTCGTATGCGTACCGATTCTCTTACAATACTACCCCTCTGCCTCCCTTAAATTCTAATAGTGTAGATCATTGGGGGTATTATAATAATCAGCCCAATGAAACGGTTATTCCCACCTATCCAGAAGAAAAAAAAGGGATCTGTTTCCCTAAACCTCCCTATTGCCTCTGCGCTACAGAAACAAGCTTGGTTCGTTTTAACGGAGCAGATCGTACGACGGATCCGACCTATGTTAAAGCTGGAATGTTGGAAAAAGTTGAGTATCCGACTGGGGGTAATACTCAATTCGTTTATCAGGCTCACGAAATAAAATCAACTACCTATCTCGCTTCTTTATCTAGTAGCAGTACCTCTGTGCATCTTGCCAATGACGCGTTAAATGGTCGTTTGGGTGAGGAATATTCCGAAATGGTTGACGTTCCTGCGATCAGTTCTGACAAGTTATGTGCGGAATTCAAGGTTTCTTATAGTTATTATCCACTACCCAGTCACGATCACAATGTGCAGAAATGGTCCGCAGGTGGAAAATTAGTGGAGGTGCTCAATGAAGAGGAAGATACCTATAAGACCATTAAATCCCTTGGCTTAAATTATAAGAATACCAGCGAAAAATTTGCCGTCCTGCTGGAGCCAGGGAAAAAATATCGTCTAATTGTATACAGTTACTTGAATGGAGCGTCCGTGAATGGCAGCTTAATCTTTAAGCACAGTCCGGTCATTGCTACCCAAAGAAACTATATTGGAGGAGTAAGGCTTCAAAAGAAAGTGATTGAAGATCCACTTAGTGGCAAAAAAATAGTTACTGCCTACCAGTATGGCCAACCTTACTACATCAGCCCTACCTATCAAAACTCCCAATATGAATATGGAACAACTGCCAGTATGTGTGGAGAGCCGTGCTTAGGAGTAATAGATGATGATGAAGGAGGTTCATCTGGTTATGCTCGAACCCATTATCTCAATCTTACAGCCAATCAAGCAGGAGTGGATAATCAAATTAACTATGATAAGATTACCACGCTGGATGGAGAAAATGGGGAAAATGGCAAGACTATTTCTCATTACATTGTTAATTGGCAGCAAAGGGAACATACAGCTTTTTCCTGGCAGATAGGCCAGGTATTAGACCAGACCGTTTATTCCGCCTCAGGAAAAGAGTTAAGTAAAACAGTCAATGACTATAATTATGATGATCCTGGCAATGGTACCCAGGAAAATTGTCTGAATGCCAACTGTACTATTCTTGGGGTAGAAGTATCCAATATGGGGCAGCACCCCTGCTTGTTTGGTGCGTCACAGGGCTATTTTAGCTCGTATTCTAAATTTTTCAGCATCCGCACTTATCTGGATGTACCCGAATGGTTCTATTTGAAAAAGACGACTCAAACCGCTTTTGATCAGGCTAGCAATTCTTCTCTCGAAACTATCACCGACTATACTTATAGCAACCCTACTCATTTGCAATTAACTCAAAAGGCAACCACAACCAGCACAATCGGTAAGAAAATAGTTACTACCTATACTTACCCAGCTGATTATGCAGGGATTGTTACGGGCAGCCTAGCTCAAATGCAGGGAGCTAAACATATGCATAATGCAGTCATTGAGTCCCTTACCAAAGTGCAACAAGGGGATGAAACAAAGGTACTCGGAGGCACATTCCTCACCTACGAAGATATTGATACTAATCCAATGGATGATCGGATAATACTAGTTCCAACCAAAGCTCAAGTGGTTGAACTGAATAGTCCTAAACTTGATTTCGTGTCTTCCCTGGCGACGGGAACGGCCGCAGACAATAGTTACCAGGATAAGCAATCTCTAAAGTATAACGCCCTTACGGGCAATCTCCAGGAAGTTAAACTAGCAAACAATATTACTACGACTTATCTATGGGGCTATCAGCATACTTACCCTATTGTGGAAGTGAAAAATGCCACTTATCAGCAAGTCGCAATAGCCCTGGCGATTTCTCCAGCCATTCGGTTTGAGGATGAATCAGGAAATCCCCTAGCGGATGCCGACATGCGAGCAAATGCAATACTCCTGCGACAACGCTTACCCCAAGCCATGCTTACCTCTTATACTTTCGACCCGTTGATAGGTATGACCTCATCAACGGATGTCGCTGGAGTGACCACTTTTTTCGAGTATGATGCTTTTCAACGCCTGAAACTAGCCAAAGATCAGGACGGTAATATTATCAAACATTATGTTTACCATTATAAAGGGCAGTCGCATGGGGAATAGCCCAAGCAAGGCAGTATCCCGAAATATACCTGAATCCTACTCTACACACAGGCTAGCCATCAGCTAGCCTGAAACCTAAAACATTCGATGAGAAATGCTCCCTGTCTATGGCTGACCCTCGGTATTTGGTGCCTGGTTAATCCATTCCTGTCTACGTATGCCCAGATCGCTCCCATTCCTTCCTCTGTCCTCACTACGGAAAAACAGCCTGCGTTGGCCGAAGAGGAGTGGACCAAGCAACCCGTCTTTACGGATATCGAAACGGCGCTGAAGCATCCCAAGCAGGTTTTTCGATTAACGGTCAACAATCTTCAACAACTCCCCGTCAGTATTGGCAAACTGACTAATCTTCGGGAATTGATTGTGTCTCATGGGCAACTCACCGAGCTTCCTGCGGTTCTTACTCAATTAACTCACTTGCGGGTATTAGATGTGTCGAACAATGCCCTGCGGTCGCTGCCTTCCAATATGGATCGTTTGGCGAACCTGCATACCCTCAAACTTAACCACAATCAGTTAGATAGCCTGCCACAGGCCTTGGAACAAATGCCCCAGTTGCGGGTCTTGCAATTGATAAATAATCAGTTGACTCACTTGGATAAGTCCTTCCAGCAATCGCTTACCTTGACCGATTTACAGGTGCGGGGTAATCCTATTCCCCATTTATTAGTAAGTGCCCAGGAGTTAGCCCAAACCAAAATATTCCAAGATGTAGAAGAAGCCCTGGCGCATCCCGAGCAGGTATTTCAATTGCAAGTAAGCCAAGGGCAGTCCCTTCCCCCGGAATTGGCTCGGTTGAAGCACTTGCAGGTGCTGACGCTTAACCACAATGGCCTGACTTCTCTGCCCGCTGAAATAGGGCAACTCACCAACCTGCAACACCTGAGTATATTGAACAATCAATTGACCGCTTTACCCGAAGAACTGGGTCAACTGACTCAGCTAAAAACCCTGGAGGTAGGTTTCAATAAACTTCAGCAGCTACCCGCCAACCTGGGAAAGCTACCCAACCTGGAAATGTTGAGTGCCCCCGGGAATCAATTAAAAGACTTGCCTACTTCGCTAGGGCAATTGTCTCGACTGAAAGACTTGCGACTGTCAGGAAATCAACTCGGGCAATTGCCCAAGGAAATGGCTGGACTAGTTCAGTTGGAAAAGCTGGATTTGTCCGGTAACCGCCTGACGCAATTGCCAACGGAATTGGGACAACTGACGAATTTGAAGCAGCTAGGCCTATCCAATAATCGCCTGACCCAATTGCCAGCGGAACTAGGGAATTTAAAATCGCTCACACAACTGCACTTGACGGGTAATGGCTTACAGGAATTGCCCGCAAGTATCGGCCACTTACCGGAATTGCAACAGCTTCACTTGGGCAGTAATCAACTTAGTCAATTGCCTTCCAGCATCGGGGAATTGAGTAAGCTAACCGAGCTGGACCTGGCTAAAAATCAATTGACGCAACTACCCGCTAGTTTGGGCAACCTGCCTCAATTACAACGCTTGAACCTGCACGCCAACCAACTGGAAAGCCTACCCCAGGAGATCGGTAAGCTTAGCCAACTGCAATCGCTGAACGTATGGGGCAACCCGCTCAAAAGCCTGCCTACCGAATTGAGTCAACTCAAGCAATTGCAGGAGCTAAAACTCCAGCAAGATAAACTGCCTTTGGCAGCGCAACAGCAACTCAAAAGCAGTCTGTGGGGAACGATGGTCAGATAAAAACCACCCTTTGCCAGCTTATTTATTCAATCCTGTAGTGACAGCTTCTTCTTCCATCGTCTGTCATCACCCAAGCAAGCCTACCCTATGAAATTTTTTTCCTTCCCTGCCTTTGCTCTGCTTATGCTATCCCTGTGGTTAACCACGACCCGTGCCTGGGCACAGGCTGGGGGAGCCCAGGGTGTCATCGTTATTTTTGACAGTGGGTGTACAGACAAGGAATTTACCTTTCCTGAATATACGGGTATCAGCAATAATTTTGAGTGGACGCTTCACAAAGGAGGTGTTTTTACTCGGAACACGAACAGCAAATCCCGAATCATTTGGGTTCAGTGGCCTACTCCTGCTACAGATGCGTATATATCCCTTAAGTTTGAAGTGGCTGGCACTATGTATACGGAAGAAACCAGCCGTTTTAATATCTATCCAGCTCCTGTCCCTAACGCCGGAACTGACCAGTCGGTCTGCCATTTTGCGAATCCCGTTTCTCTAACGGATGCCACTCCTGTGGGCGGCACCTGGACAGGTGAGGGGATTGTAGACAATACCTTTGACCCTGCTTTGGTTAGTCCGGGCCGCTATACCTTAACCTATACCTATATAATGGGTAATTGTGGTACTTACACGGACACGCGCACCATTACAGTAGAACCGGCTTCACTGGCCTGTGACAAAGAGGCTTTGGTTGATCTCTATAATGCCACTGATGGCGCTAACTGGACGAATAAAACTAATTGGATAAGTAACCCCGATGTGTCGACTTGGTATGGGGTAACAGTGAGTGGAGATAGGGTAACTTCCTTGGATCTTCATAGCAATCAGTTGATAGGTGCTACACCTGGGTCCTTCCGAAATTTAGATGCTTTAACTACACTTTCTTTATATACCAATCAACTAACTTCAGTTGATATTTCTGGTTTTCCGGCATTGACAACCTGTTATGTACAATATAATAAGCTTACCCAACTTACCACTAATACGACTTCCCCTGATTACTATAGTCAGTTAGTAGATTTCCGCTGTTGTAACAATCTATTGAGCAGCGTTAATATTTCCAATATGCCCGCACTGAAGATAGCTTATATTGGCTACGAAGGTGGGGGGGCGAATACTAATCCCAACTTAAGCAGTGTCATTACCAATCCAATAGCCAACTATTACACGCAGATTGACTATCTGGATTTGTCGAATGCTAGATTCACGTCATTACATCTGACAGGAATGCAAGCGTTAAAGAAGTTGTATGCAATAGGCAACCAACTGACGACAATTGATCTAACGAACCTGCCTGCCTTGCAAAAGCTGGACATAGCTGACAACCAACTCACTAACTTTGTCTTACCTTCAAATAACTCTCTAACCTATCTCTCAGTTTACTATAACCAACTAACTTCAGTTGATATTTCTGGTTTTCCGGCATTGACAACCTGTTATGTACAATATAATAAGCTTACCCAACTTACCACTAATACGACTTCCCCTGATTACTATAGTCAGTTAGTAGATTTCCGCTGTTGTAACAATCTATTGAGCAGCGTTAATATTTCCAATATGCCCGCACTGAAGATAGCTTATATTGGCTACGAAGGTGGGGGGGCGAATACTAATCCCAACTTAAGTAGTGTCATTACCAATCCAATAGCCCACTATTACACGCAGATTGACTATCTGGATTTGTCGAATGCTAGATTCACGTCACTAAATCTGACAGGAATGCAAGCGTTAAAGAAGTTGTATGTAGGAAATAATCAGTTACAATTTGATGATATAGAACCCTATGTTCTTTTGCCCACCTATGTTTATAGTCCCCAGGCAACCGTTGCCAACAACTATAATTCCAATACGCGCACTTTTTCAGTCCAAGTAGGCGGAAGTGTCAATCAATATCAATGGCAGAAAAATGGCGTTAATATTCCTAATGCTACAGCTACCACCTTTGTCATTACAAATGACGATTTAGATAACAATGCCGCCTACCGCTGTGTAATCACCAGTCCCACCAAAGTTCCTGGTCTCATCCTTTTCAGTGAGGTTGTTTATCCACAGGATTTTGTCATTCCCTTCATTACTTCCCTTTCTCCTTCGACTGGTTCCATTGGCACCACCGTCACGATCCAAGGAAGAGGTTTTAATCCGGTAGCCAATCAAAACGTGGTCTACTTCGGCGCGGTGAAAGCCACCATATCTGCAGCTAGCCGAACACAGTTGAAGGTGGTAGTTCCGGCAGGTGCTACTTCGGTAGCACCCATAACCGTAACCAATCTGACCAATCATTTAGGGGCTTCCTCCCTGGCGGGCACCAACGGGTCGATCATGTTTGATGTCCGGTTTCCTCACGGAATACTCACTGCCGCCTCTTACCTCAAACAAGATTTCAGCGTTGGGCAGACGCCTATTAAAGTCGCCGTAGGAGACTTTAATAGCGATGGTCGAGCCGATATTGTAGTTTCTAATTATAATTCTGGATCTGTATCAGTCTTGCTGCGCAAAATCGATAATCAAGGTTTTGATGCACCTGTAGATTGGGAGGTTGGGACGACTCCGGCGGACATCACTACGGGTGACCTAAACGGGGATGGCAAAACCGATATCGTGGTAAGCCATATCAACTGGACTCCCAATGCTACCATGACTTCGATTCTATTAAGCAATAACCAAGATGCCAATTTTGAATTAATCGATCTGCCTACGGGAATCAACCCCTGGCAAATAGCCATTGCTGACTTTAATGGGGATGGGCGCATGGATTTCGCCACGGGAAACCAGAGTTCTCGCACGATTTCAGTTGTCTTACGCAACCCTGCAGGCTTTGACCCAGCCCTAATCATTGGCTCCCCCCAAGGCGTGGATGGGGATATCATTGCTCTTGTCGCCGCAGATTTTAATAGCGATGGAAGAATCGATTTAGCCACTGCTCAACTAAGTTACCATCGGGTGCAAGTGCTCTTGCAAAAGACCGCCCCTTTTGGTTTTGAGAATGCAATCGATATAAATAATGCCGGTATCAGTCCCACAGCACTGGAGGTAGGTGACTTTAATGGAGATGGCAAAATGGATATCGCCACGGCCAACCCAGGATTGAATACAGTATCGGTTCTCCAATGGAATGCCTCCTTGAACAAGTTAGAATGGATGGCCAATTATCCAGTAGGTACTACCCCGAATGATTTAACGGTTGGAGATTGGGATGGAGATGGCAACATAGATTTAGCTGTCGCGACCCGTAATGGATCCCGTGTCATCTCTTTGCTGCACAATACTAACAATACAGGTTTTGAAGTAATCGATTATCTGGTGGGTTATGATCTCGTCGGGATTGCTACGGGGGATTTCAACGGGGATGGCAAAGCCGATCTGGTGACGGCGAATCAGGACGGCAATTCAGTATCAGTATTGACCTATCACGATAACGTCGTTATCATCCCCCCCGATCCGGGTAAAGACGTGGTGGTAGGGAGTGATCAGGATCTCAATTACATCACAACCAATACCATCCTGGTTCCTGGCAAAAGGGTAGAAGCCGATTTAAATGAGCTCATTGCCGAAGAACTCAGCCAGTCTACGACCTATTTCGATGGCCTGGGTCGCCCTATTCAATCGGTGGCGACACAAGGTAGCCCCAGTAAAAAAGATATGGTTCAGCCTATTGCTTACGATGCCTTTGGCCGCGAACCGCTGAAATACCTGCCCTATACGGCTGAACAAAATGGCTTGTACAAAATCGATGCCCTCACCAGCCAGGCCAATTTTTACCTGACGGCGACCAATGTGGCTCACGATGCCAACCCTTATGCAAAAACGGCCTTTGAAGCTTCCCCTCTCAACCGGGTACTGGAGCAAGGAGCACCGGGGAGTGACTGGCAACCTGCCAATGACTTAGGCAATTCATCCGGTAAAACCGTAAAAGCCAGGCAGCGTACCAATACGGCAGAAGAAGTAAGACAATGGACGTACGATTTCACCACTCAGCAGGTCTCTTCCAGCGGCTTTTACGCCAGCGTAGCTGATCCTGCCGATGCCACGCGGTTCACCGGACAATTGATGGTAAGTGAAACCACGGATGAACATGGCTTGAAAAGTCTCTCTTATACCGACAAAGAAGGACATGTGGTGGCCAAGAAGATACAGCAAGTCAAGGGGCTAGTCGCCTCATATCCCTTCTCCGACAGTGAGCTGGGTAATCAAGGAATTGTACACGGTGCCACCCCCACCACCGACCGGTTTGGCCATGCCAATAGTGCCTTTCTGTTCGACGGAATAGATGATTACCTGCGGATGCCCGCCTCCTCCCTCAAAAACAGCCAATATACCTATGCTTTATGGGTTAAGCCTACACTGATGCCCGCCACTAGTAACCAGATGGCCCTACTTTCCGTGGGCAATGAGACCGATGGGGATCAATTCATGAGTTTAGCCTATGCCTATGTTGGTAGCTACACTGGTTGGATGGGGGGAGGCTATAACCAGGGGGGAAGCAAAAATTTTGTGGCTTCCCAAACGTTGCCTGCCTTGAACGAATGGTACCACCTTACCCTCACTCGGGACGAAGGTAGTGCCCGACTATACGTCAATGGAACATTCATCGGGTCGGTTCCCATGAATGGCACCAACGCCGAGTTCGGATCGGGAATGACCTATTTGACCCTGGGAGCCCGAGGGAATCTGATCCAATTTTTCCAGGGTGCCATGGATGATGTCCAATTGTATGACCGGGTTTTGTCGGCCTCCGAGGTACAAGACCTTGCTCAGGTGGGAGACCAACCGGCAACTGATTCCTTTGTGGAAACAAATTACGTCTATGATGATTTTGGCTTGCTGCGGCTGGTAATCCAACCCGAAGGGATGGCGCACCTACCAACGGATTTCGTTATCGATCCCACTTCCGACTTTGTCAAACAATCGTGTTTTACCTATAATTACGACGCCCGCCACCGGATGATCCGCAAATGCGTACCTGGAGCCTCCCCTGTGGAAATGGTCTACAACATCCGCGATGAACTGGTGGCTACCAGGGATGGCAATCAGACCCTGCTTCATCAGTGGAGTTTTATCAAGTACGATGTCCTAGGACGGGTAGTGCAAACGGGGCTCTATTTCGATGCCACCCGTGATCGTGAGGCGTTACAATCCCTGATTAACGACTACCAGTACTTCCCCGAAGATGAGCTGACTGGACATGAGAAAAAACTATATGAAATGGTCATGCCCCTGGATGCCACCCATCCCCAAGGTTATTCCAATCTGTCCTTTCCTGTGGTGGCCTCTACTGAAGAACCTATCACCTGGCTTCCAGCTGTAGGCACCCATACCTTATCGGCTACCGTACTGAATGATACAGGTCAGCCCATGGGCTACGCCCCCTCAGTGTCTTTTCAAGTGGTGGACAACCGCCCGCCCGTGGTGAATGCCGGACCGGATCAGTTTATTCCCCTCACGACTCCCAACACTACCTTGGCGGCCACGGCTTCTGACCCTGATGGCACGATTGCCAGCT
>JAZKGK010000329.1:0-23685 GCA_040385915.1 Bacteroidota bacterium | reverse complement strand
GTCTTTTACCGTAAAACTGTTAGGAGCTACAGTAAAACTAATAAAAATCGTACAAAATACTGTAAAACGATTACCTCATCGTTCTTTATTGGCTTAGCCTACTGTGGAGAAGCCAGACTCCTATTTCCGATCTTATCAGCTAAATGTGCGTTTGATAAATCACCCACCGAAGATGACTATTCTTAAAATAAGGTTTCAGTGTCGAAAAAACAGTAACTTAACACCTGGAATCCAGCTATAAAGGCAGGCATTCAGCTATCAAAATGAAAAAGCAAGTTGGATGAGCGTTGTATATCCTGACATGAGCCCTACCCAAGTGAGTCTTCGCAATAGACCTTTCTTTTGGCTCGTTTTATCTTTCCTCTTTCTATCGGAGCTCACCATAGCCCAGCCCCGAATGATGTTTAAGCGCTATTCAGTACAAGACGGTCTTTCGCACAACTACGCCCGAAAAGTTATACAAGATTCCGAAGGGTTTATTTGGATAGCCACTGAAGATGGACTCAATAAGTTTAATGGCTACACCTTTCAGATTTACAAGAACATTCCTGGCGATACCACCAGCCTGAGCAATCATCCTACGACGACTGTGGCCGAAGACAAGGACCACAATATATGGATAGGCACGTGGGGAGGTGGCTTATTTAAGTACAACCGCAAACGAGATAATTTCCAACATATCACGCCGGTAAGTGGCAAAGACAACAGCGGTAGTTCTAACTATATCTATGATTTGTTTAAAGACTCCCATGGCAGAATGTGGGTAGGAACCAATGGAAATGGGCTTTTCCTCATAAATACCAATGATTATACTTATACACATTTTCAGCACAACCCCAACAACCCAGCTAGCTTAAGCCACGATCGGGTTAGCGCTATTAAGGAAGATAACAATGCCAACTTATGGATTGGAACAATTGGAGGTGGAGTAAACCATTTCAACCCCACTACTGGCATATTCAAGCACTATTTGCATACCGATAGCGACGCGCGAAGCCTGAGCCATAATGACGTATACTGTGTATTCTATGATCATCAACAACGGCTTTGGGTAGGCACTTGGGACTATGGCTTAAACCTGATGGAACAGCCTGCCAATGGATTTACTCATTTCAGCACTGACTCTCCAACTCCCAACAATTTGGGTAGCAATCAAATATGGACTATTGCAGAAGATCAGGAAGGCCAAATATGGATAGGAACCGACGATGGCCTAGCCTTCTTGAACGATAAAGAAAAGACATTCCATGTATACAAAAATGATCCGTTTGATTCAAAAAGCTTAGCAGCTAACTCTATCAAAAGCCTTTATTGTGATAAGCAAGGAAGGCTATGGGTAGGAAGCGTGAATAATGGCTTATGCCTATTTGATAAATACTTAATTCAAATGGGTCATCACTACCGAAAGCTCAACGATTATCCTCTATCAAATAACGATGTAACGGCCTTTTTGCAAGATAGCAAAGGCAAAATACTGGTCGGAACGGATGGAGGCGGCCTTAACCAGTTCGACCAACGCAAAGACCATTTCATTCACTACCAGCACGATAACCACAATCCTAAAAGTATTGGTGGTAATAAGATCAAAACCTTGCTTTTGGACCATCGCCAAAGAGTATGGATAGGTTTCTGGGGCGCTGGACTTGATTATTTCGATCAGGATAGGAAAACGTTCACGCACTTCAGAAAAGGGACAACCGATGCCAAGGGACAACTCACCAATAACAATATCACCTGCATGGCCGAAGATCAGGACGGATACCTCTGGCTGGGTACTTTCGGTGGCGGGTTAAACAAGTTTGACCCCGATCGAAAAACCTTTCAGAGCTATACCCAACACTTGAATGACCCCAAAAGCTTAAGCGACAAATATATATGGGCAGTACTGATAGATCATTTGAACAATATCTGGGTCGGCACCAGTAACGGAGGACTGAATTTATTTGACCGCAAACGGGAGCAGTTTATCAATATTCCTTTACAAAAACCGGAGGAAGCAGGCTACCCTGTCCAGGTTTTATTTGAAGATTCAAAGAGACGAATCTGGGTGGGCTTAGAGGGGGGCGGACTTAAACTGCTAGATCAAAAAACGCTGACGTTTCGCTCGTTTAACAAGCAAAATGGTCTTCCCAACGACAATATTAATTCCATTGAAGAGGCACCTAATGGATTCCTATGGCTAGGTACGAACCACGGCATTGTTCGTTTCGATCCCAAAACCGGCCATTGTAAAACCTATGAAATCAGCGACGGAACACAAGGCCTGCATTTTAACCGGCAAGCGTCAAGGGTATTGTCCACAGGCGAGCTACTGTTCGGCGGAAACAACGGTTTTAATGTATTCCACCCAGACAGTTTGAAAGAACCAGTGGCAAAAGTGCCTCTCATTTTTACCGACTTTCAGATTTTTAATAAACCCGTTCCTATTGGCGTGAAAGATTCGCCGTTGGAAGCACAAATTAACCAAACCAATGCCATTACACTCTCCTATAAACAATCGGTTTTTAGCCTTGAGTATGCTGGAATAAACTTTACTGCGCCAGAAAAGATGCAGTACAAATACCGGCTCAAAGGGTTTGTAGACGAAAGCTGGCAGGAAGCGGGCAATACCCGAAAAGTCATGTATACTAACTTAGCGCCAGGCCAATATACATTTGAAGTGGCAGGCTCGAAGGACAATCAAGTACTTACACCCATTCGATCCTTGTCCATCACGATTTCCCCGCCCTGGTGGCAGACCCGATTGACTCGATTGCTCGCATTTATCCTAACCTGTACCAGCTTATTTGCCATTTACTATCTTCGGTCGCGCAGTATCCGACAACAAAACACGCGGCTAGAGAAAGAAGTAGCCGAGAGAACACTCGCCCTACAGCAAGCCAATCAGTCGTTGAAAGCCTTGAACCAGCTTATCCAGGAGCAGAAAGAGGAAATTCAGTCCCAGGCAGAAGAGCTCGTAGAGTCTAACGACGAGATCAAAACCATTAATCTACAACTGGAAGAACGGGTAGAGTTACGCACCTCTGACTTAAAAAAGACCAATGAAGAGCTAGATAATTTTGTTTACCGGGTTTCCCACGACATCCGTGCGCCCTTGTCGTCAGTGCTGGGCCTGGTGGAACTGATTGAAAATGAGAAAGACCCAAGCCAGCTCAAATTATACTTAAAAATGGTGACCAAATGTGTAAACAAGCTGGACGGCTTTGTGAAAGACATTTTAAATTATTCCCGGAATTCCCGAATGAAGGTGAATAGGGAAGAGATTCGCTTTCAGGAGCTATTCGATACGATTCGGGAAGAATTGCAATACATGGAGAATGCCCAACGGATACAATTTTTATCGGAATTGACGATCACAGTCCCGCATTACAACGATGTCAGGCGTTTGCACATCGTCTTCCATAACTTCTTTTCAAATACAATAAAATATCAAAACCTGCGCGAAGATAGCCCTTGCATGAAGATAGCAGTGAATACTACCCCAGAAGCAGCCACTATTGTCATTACCGACAATGGAATAGGCATCGATACCCCGCAAATTAAAAGGGTTTTTGACATGTTTTACCGAGGGAGTGAATTGTCAAACGGTTCAGGCCTGGGTTTATATATTGTAAAAGAAACCATAGAAAAGCTAAGTGGCTCCATCCATGTACAATCACAATTCGGAAAGGGAACAGTATTCACCATCCGACTGCCCAACAGCCATCCAGAAGCCTAAAATGAATACGATAGGTATTAGTCGTTAGTTGTTAGCCGTTAGTTGTAGGCTTTTTATCCATAATTCTAATTCTAACACCTAATCACTAACAACCTAACCACTAACAACTAACTCACTTCAATTGAGCTCAATCACCGTTGCCCGCTGGTTTACTGACCAAGGTTGGAAACCATTTCCATTCCAGGAAGAAACCTGGCAAGCTTACCTGGCTGGCAAAAGCGGGTTACTGAATGCACCTACGGGTAGTGGCAAAACGATGGCGCTCTGGTTGCCCTGCCTGCAAGAATACATCGACCGATATCCGCTGGATTACCGTAAGCCGCGAAAGAATGGGCTGCAAATTCTCTGGATTACTCCACTTCGGGCGCTGGCCAAAGACATCCGACTAGCCATGCAAGCCGCTTGCGACGATCTGGAAATTCCCTGGCAGGTGGCGGCACGCACGGGCAGTACTTCTACGAGCGAACGGCAGAAGCAACAGCGCAGTATGCCCGAATGCCTCATTACCACGCCCGAAAGTCTGCATATTCTACTCAGCCAAAAAGATGGCGCGCAGCATTTTAAATCGGTGAGGGCGGTAATTATTGACGAATGGCACGAATTGCTAGGCAGCAAAAGGGGTGTACAAGCCGAGCTGGCTTTGTCGCGCATCCGGCAGGTGGCCGTACAGCCGTTGAAAATCTGGGGTATTTCGGCCACCATCGGCAACCTGGAACAAGCCTTGGAAGTACTATGTAGCAAGCATGCACCAGACGCAATGATTATCCGAGCCAACCTGCAGAAGCAAATAAACATCCATGCTATTTTGCCCGATAATGGCGAAGAAATGCCTTACGCTGGCCACCTGGGGCTAAAACTGATTCC
This sequence comes from Bacteroidota bacterium, assembly GCA_040385915.1. GTDB lineage: Bacteria > Bacteroidota > Bacteroidia > Cytophagales > ES-bin-26 > ES-bin-26. The sequence continues at coordinate 19,103 of JAZKGK010000329.1, read as the reverse complement.
TAAAATCCTGCCCTTTATCCGGAAAAGCCAGACTACGCTTCTCTTTGTCAATACACGCGCTTCGGCAGAAATATGGTATCAGCATCTCTTGTTGCACGCCCCCGAACTGGCCGGATTAATTGCCATGCACCACGGTTCGCTGGATAGCGCCACGCGCGAGTGGGTGGAGGAAGCGCTGAAAGAAGCGCGGCTGAAGCTAGTCGTATGTACCTCTAGCCTGGATTTGGGTGTAGACTTTGCGCCAGTAGAAACCATTGTGCAAATAGGAAGCCCCAAGGGAGTAGCCCGTTTCCTGCAAAGAGCGGGCCGTAGCGGACACCGCCCCGGCGCCATCAGCCAGATTTATTTTCTGCCCACCCACGCACTGGAACTCATCGAACTAGTAGCGATGAAAGAAGCAGTAGCGGAACGATTGGCCGAAAGCCGTTTTCCCATCCCTGCGCCCATGGATGTGCTGGTGCAATACCTGGCTACACTGGCAGTAGGCGGTGGTTTTGAGGAAAAAGCCTTATACGACGAAATCCGAAGCACTTACGCCTATCGCGACCTCAGCCAAGAAGTATGGGAATGGGCGTTGAGTTTCATTACCACGGGCGGACAAAGTCTAGGCGCGTACGACGAGTTTGCCAAAGTAGAAATTGCCGACGATATCTATCACATCTCCGACCGCAAGACAGCCATGCGCCACCGGCTTTCTATCGGCACCATCGTCAGCGATCCGTCCATCAGCCTGCAATACCTGGGCGGCTCCCGCATTGGCTCGGTCGAGGAATCATTCATTTCCCGGCTAAAAGAGGGCGATGTATTTTGGTTTGGAGGAAAAAACCTGGAATTCATCCGCGTGCGCCAGATGACGGCCTGGGTAAAGAAGGCAGGTAATCGGAAGGGAACCATTCCGCGCTGGTCGGGCGAACGCATGCCGATGTCGCCGCAGCTATCCGATAAAATCAGGCGGACGTGGGGAAATATTTCGGAAAACAACCACAGCATCCGAACCAAAATCCCGGAGATAGCTGTGCTGAATCCTTTGCTGGACAGGCAACAGCGTTGGTCAGCCATTCCGAAAGCTAATGAACTGTTAATAGAACAATTGAAGACCAGCGAAGGCTACCACGTCTGCATCTATCCTTTTGAGGGAAGGGTGGTCAACGAGGTGCTGGCGGCACTTTGCGCCTACCGTATGAGCCGGATGCAGCCCATTTCCTTTTCCATGGCTACCAATGATTATGGGTTTGAATTGCTCTCGGATATCGAAATTCCTTTGGAAAAAGCCTTGGCAGAAAATTTACTCTTTACCGAAGAAAACCTGTTAGCCGACATCAATGAGAGCCTCAACGAAACCGAGATGGCCAAGCGCCGTTTCCGCGACATTGCCAGCATCGCCGGACTGATTTTCCAGGGCTATCCCGGCAAAAACATTACCAGCCGTCATTTACAAGCCTCTTCCCAGCTACTATTTGATGTGTTTCAGCAGTACGATCCTGGCAATTTACTCATCAGACAAGCATTCGAAGAAGTGATGCGGGCACAAATGGCCGGTGGCTCACCCGAACCAAGGCTGCTGGAAACAGTTCGGCGGATGCAAAACCAACGCTGGCTGCTCAAAAATCCTCCCTATCCTACTCCCCTCGCCTTCCCGTTGATGATTGAGCGGCTGCGGGAAACCCTAAGCTCGGAAAAGCTGGAAGACAGGATTGCCAAAATGCAGCTACAGCTCACGCGGATATGAATAGGAAGGTAAAAAAGCATCCGGAGAGAAATCAACTCTTAGGTCATTTCTCTCCGGATGCTTTGATCTCTTTTGATAGCATTGAATTCCTTAGGCTGGGTTGAACGAAGAGAGGAAATAACGTCCTTTGAAAAAGCATGCAAAACGTTATCAGTTCCCGTAGTGGGTACTTTTTTCTCCCGGTTGAGCCAGGCTACCAACGCCGCACCAACACTTATGATTAGCAGACAAATAACAGTTACCAGGATTAGGTTAGAAAGCACTCCGCCACTTACCGTCCACCTTTTGATTGCGATGCCCAGCAATGCCCAGGCAATCACTAAGCCATAGGCTGCATCCCGCCGTTTTGCCAATATAAATAGTCCGATACAGGTAGCTACTCCTATCATAACTATAGCCCAGGTTTCTTCTGGCAGTGTACCCATACCCCAGCCCTGGTCTACTAGCCAGGCCGTAATATTGGCGATTGCAGCCACGGTAATCCAGCCAAAATACACGCTGAAGGGAATATTGACCAGGTATTTTTCCTGCCAGGAAATATATTTTCTATTCGTTTCTAAACGCAGATAGATAGATAATAAGCAATAAAAAAGCACGCCCATAATCAGCACCGATAGCCCTACGTATTCGTAATGCCACGCCAGTATCCAGGCTATATTGGCCAGACAGGAGATAAAAAACAAAAAGCCAATCCGGCTAACGAGAAGGAAATCTTCGTCCGTTTCGCTCTTCCGAAACAGTCCTTTCGCTTGATAAATACCAAAAGCAATCAGTAAAAGATAAATGATTCCCCAAATAGAAAAAGTGAGCCCGGCTGGAGTAAACAAATTGGGATACTGATCAGACAATTGTCCGGTGGTTTTGCCATGAATGGGTAAAGCATTGGCCAATACATTCACCACTAAGGTGCCTACCAAACCTAGCAGATTTAACGACTGCAGTAGCCGAACTGGTGCTTGAGAATAGGTGTAAGTGTCTGATGGATAATACTGTTGATTGTACATAGAATAGAGGTTTTATCTTCCTAAAATTGCTTTTCTGTTATTTGATGGACGTTTTCTATCCCATTTTTACGGCTATAAAATTGGGAAGTGGCAGTGCTTTATATACTTTCTGGGGTGTTAAGCCTGTGCTTTGAACGCATCGAACCTCATGAATGTTGCAAAAAGCGCAGAGGAGAATTTCTTTTAAACAAATCAGGCCATTCTTTGAGAACGGCCTGATTTAAATAGAGCTAGGATTTTTTCAAAACCAACCGAGGCTATCTTGTGATGCCATCTATAACAATTGGCAACTCAAACATTAACCCTGGTCATGGGAGTTTCTATGGCATGCTCTTGTAAAACATTTCGCTCGGTTTCGGCAATGGGTTGGTCGTAGAGTTGGTATTCTACCACCACACGCAGCAATTCACCTACGCCCCAGGCTTGGGCAATGGTTCCTCTAGGCGTATGGGGTGCTTCGGCATCGAATATTTCTGAAACAGTGCCAATGCCCGCCTCCCACAAGTGCGATTCAAAGTTTTTGAGCAGTGTTTTTACGTGTTTTCGGCCATTAGCCCCTTTTATTTTTAATACGCCATCAATGTATGGCCCAAATAACCAACTCCATACGGTGCCTTGGTGATAAGAACCGTCGCGCCCCCACTGGTCGCCACCATAATGCGATTTGTATTCTACGTGATCCGACGAAAGACTTCGCAAACCAACGGGCGTGAGGAGTTTCTCTTCGGCTACCTTCAATATTTTCTTGGCTCGCTCACCAATTACCAAAGGAAAAGGAAGGCTAATGGCAAATAGTTGGTTGGGACGGATAGCATCGTTTTTGAAATTATCGCCAATAAAATCGTATAAACACTGCTTGTCTTCATTCCAGAATAAGGAATTGAATACGTCTCTTACCCTGTCGGCTTTAGCCAAATAATATAGCGAGCGCACTTCATCACCAAAAAGCTTAAGCAACCGGGAATAAATAGACAACGCATTGTACCAAAGGGCATTGACTTCTACCGGCTTTCCAATACGCGGCGTTACTACCCAACCACCCACCTTGGCATCCATCCAGGTAAGTTGCTCGCCAATGATGCCAGCGTAGACCAGGCCGTCTTCATCCACCCGGATATTATAGCGTGTACCACGGGTATACCAATCCAGAATATCCTTCAATACAGGCATCATTTCGTTCTGCACAAAGTCCTGATCGTGGGTATATTCGTAATATTTATGTACGGCCACAAAGAACCACAAAGTCGCATCTACATTATTATAGGCCGGTTCTTCGCCCGAATCGGGAAAACGGTTGGGTAACATTCCTTGGCTAGTATAGCGGGCAAAAGCCAGCAGAATGCACCGGGCTTCTTCGAAACGCCCCGTAACCAAACACAGGCCAGGTAAGGCAATCATCGTATCGCGCCCCCAGTCCGAAAACCAGTGATAACCAGCAATGATAGTATTAAGGTTTGCTCCCCGTTTTACTACAAACTGGTCAGCAGCCAATGCTAAGGTTTGCAAAAGATTGGTTTGGGCAGGTAATTTAGCCAGCAGTTGCTCGCGTCGATTTTTTTCCTTTTGCCACATTTCCAAGGCATTGCGCCCAAATGGAGGCAGCGTAGAGACAATAATACCCAGTCGATCGCCTTGGTTTAAATTAACCTGAAAGCATCCTGGATTAAACAAATCTTCATGACAGTCTAGTCCTCGCTGCTGCTCAGCGCGGTATTCTAATTGATAATACCAATTAGCTTGTTGCTTAAAAGTCGATCCAGGAACGGAAATAAATAAGTCAGGTGAAGACGCATAGGGCTTTTGGTGAAAAATGCCCTTCTCAAAATGCACGTAACCATTCATGCCCGAATTAGCATAGTGCAAGGAATGATAATCGCGAGAAGCGACCAGCGGCAACAGCTCCAACGTGAATGTTTCGTTGGCTTTCAGCACTTCATAAATAATCAGCGTAGTATTCTCCCCTGCTACACCAACAATCGTCTTCTTTAACTCTATTTCACCAACTTGGTACGTAAATTCTGGAAAAAGATTCCGTTCAAAACGAACCAGGTGGTTGTAGCCTTGTGGACTAATGGAATTATTGTATTGATTACAACTTAAGTCAAATTTACCTTGTTGGGTATACAACGATTCATCGAGCTTAGAAAGCAGGACGATACGGCCCACGGGGGGCTTGGTAGCAGCAACCAACAAGCCGTGGTATCGGCGAGTATTGGCACCAGTCAACGAGGAACTAGCCCAGCCTCCCAGGCCGTTGGTTTCAATCCACTCTCTTTCGACGGCCTTGTCGAAGTTTTGGGTAACACTTTGGTCAAACAATTGATTCATAACTGTGGTGTTTAAGCACGCATGGGCATTTTCTTCAGGGGAGCAACAAATAAGATCTCTTATGAGCCGAGTCAAAATCCAAATAAAAATAGGAATTTACTGCACGAAAAAGCAATTTATTTCACACTAAAGATTACAAAATAAAATCAATATTTTAATAAAACCTCATTTAAAAATCAAAATAAAGGTTTTATGCGGATAAACACCAGAGCAATGCTATATAAAAGGCAGGCAATGACTATAGCAAAGCAGACAATAACGCTAATAAAGTATGGTCAATCTTCATCAAACCCTGATCGCAGCTCTCTCCTTTTCCGATATTGGCTTTTAATAGTAAGAGGTTAAACGATTGGATCGGCAATAGAGTTGGCTTTTACATTTATTATACAGGTAAAATTACTGGTTTATATGGCCGATTGATCTTTTGGGTTGCAATAGCTTAGCAATCAACCCTGTCCAGCCAGTTTGATGCGATGCCCCTAGCCCACTTCCATTGTCGCCGTGGAAGTATTCGTAGAATAAAATATAGTCCCGAAAATGTGGATCGGTTTGTAATTTTTCATTTTCACCAAAAAACGTCCGTCTACCATTCTCATCCCTTAGAAAAATCTTGCTCAGTCTGTTGATCAAGGCATCCGCAATTTGATCAATGGTTAGATAAATGCCCGAGCCCGTAGGATATTCTACTTTAAAGTCATCGCCATAGTAGTAATGAAATCGCTGTAGCGACTCAATAATCAGGTAGTTAACTGGAAACCAGATAGGACCGCGCCAGTTGGAATTGCCACCAAACAAGTCTGATTCCGATTCTCCCGGCTGGTAATTAACCGAAAATGTGCTTCCATTCACCTGTAAAGTATACGGATGCGCCTGGTGGTAGCGCGACATGGCTCTTACCCCAAAGTCGGACAGAAATTCGCTCTCGTCCAGCATACGCTTCAGCAGCCGCTTCATCCGATGCCCCCGCAACAGCGACAACAATTGCCTTTCGCCTTTGCCTGGCTCCTGCCACCGCGATACCAGATTGGCCATTTGCGGGCGATTATTGAGCAGCCATTGCAATCGGGCAGTAAATTCGGGAGCTGCTTCCATCAATTCGGGCTCCAGTACTTCTACAGCAAACAGCGGAATAAGCCCCACCATGGACCGTATTTTGAGCGGGATGCTATTTTTGTTGGGCGTAAAAAGCACATCGTAGTAGAACTCATCTTCTTCATCCCACAGGCTCACGCCGTCTTCGCCCACGTGAGTCATGGCATCGGCAATGAGCAGGAAATGCTCGAAAAACTTAGAGGCCAAATCTTGGTAGACTGCATTGGTTCGGGAAAGTTCCAAGGCCATCCGCATCAGATTAAGGCAATACATGGCCATCCAACTAGTACCATCCGATTGCTCAATGTAGCCGCCCGTAGGCAACTCGGCACTCCGGTCGAACACGCCAATGTTGTCCAGCCCCAGGAAACCACCCTGGAACACATTGTGGTTTTCTTTGTCCTTCCGGTTTACCCACCAAGTGAAATTGAGCAGCAGTTTATGAAAAACCCTTTCCAGGAAATGAATATCGCCCTGCCCATTATTAAGCTTCTGATCAATTTTATATACCCGCCAGGTAGCCCAGGCATGTACCGGCGGGTTTACGTCGCCAAACTTCCATTCATAGGCCGGAAGCTGTCCGTTGGGGTGCATATACCACTCGCGGGTGAGTAGCACCAGTTGTTCTTTGGCAAAATCAGGATCTACTACCGCCAGTGGAAGGCAATGGAAAGCCAGGTCCCAGGCTGCATACCAGGGATATTCCCAAGTGTCAGGCATCGAGATGATATCGGCATTGTTAAGATGCACCCAATCGGAATTACGCCCTTGCTTTCGTTCAGGCGTTGGCGGCGGTTGAGCAGGATCGCCTTTGATCCATTGAGGTACGTCATAGTAGTAGAATTGTTTACTCCATAGCATGCCAGCAAACGATTGTCTTTGAATATTTTTCGCATCTTCGTCTGGCATCTCTGCCTGAATTACCTGGTAAAATTCGTCGGCTTCGGCAATACGGGTAGCGAAAATCTGGTCAAATTCGGCAAATGGACTATGGGTAGTGGCCGGCGTGAGCCTGAGCCGGAAGGTAGCGGACTGGCCTGCGCCCACTGTAGTCTGGTAGTGAGCCGCCGCTTTCGTGCCTTTTTTCTGGGGATTAACGGCCTTCTGCTTGCCATTCACTACGTACTCGTGAATCCCATCTTTGAAATACCCTTGCGTAGCGGGCTCATTGTATAACCGCTGTCCATTGGTACGGTTATCACAAAAAAGCAATTCAGGTGTTCCATCACAATACAATACACTATTGGCGAATTTGAGGTGATTCACCGCAATATTGCGCCGTCCCGTTACCGATAGGCTAGGCTGGTAGTTATTGTATCCCCACGACCAGGTGTCGCGAAACCAGATTTGAGGAACCACATGTAAAGGCGCGGCTTCTGGTCCCCGGTTATGGGCAGTAATCCGAATGAGTATATCGTTGGTATCGGCCTTCGCATACTCAATAAACAGGTCGAAGTAGCGGTCTGCATCAAAAATACCAGTATCCATGAGCTCGAATTCGGTATCTAGCCTGCTCCGTCGACGGTTTTCGTCCACCAGCCGGGCATACGGGAATTCAGCCTGGGGATATTTATAAAGCATTTTCATGTAGGAATGCGTAGGCGTATTATCGAGGTAATAGTAACACTCCTTCACATCCTCCCCGTGGTTGCCCTCGGGGCCAGTAAGGCCGAAAAGCCGCTCTTTTAGGATGGGATCTTTTTTATTCCAAAAGGACATGGCCAGGCAAAGCAATTGTTCGTCATCAGAAATGCCACCAATACCCTCTTCGCCCCAACGGTAGGTTTTGCTGCGAGCCATATCGTGCGTAATATAGCTCCAAGCCGATCCATCCGGACTGTAATCCTCGCGCACAGTACCCCACTGCCGTTCGGTTAGGTAGGGCCCGTATTTTTTCCACTGCTTGGTCTTCGCTTCGGTTGGCTGTTGCTGAGAGCGGCATTCTGCTAATCTTTGCTGTTCATGCGTCATTGAATAATGCTTAATTGGCCTATAGGCTATGGTATATTTTAGTCTTGCTAGACAATTATTAAGGGTGCTATAGTTGTCGGAGTACAAATATACTGTAAACCGCCCCAAGCAAACGTTGTTGTGACCACTAGAAAAGTATCAGGTAATTGAATGAATGCTGGCGAAGGATAATAGCTAAGATTATACACTTAGCAGGACTGAATATTAGTTGATGAAGGAGCAGTGCAAGGTTTCCAGCCCAGGAATATAAGCTGGTCAATTAGGTTCAAGATATGATTTTTAGTTTAATTTACCAGCAAATTACTTTTGCGCCTGCGACACCATAGCCATGCAGTCTTTTCACGCTCACTTTGTTTTCCATTGAACAATTAACCCTTACAAAATCAATCAGTTAAATTATGTAGACTTGATTTACAATCAAATATTTCATTGCTCATTATTCACTACTCATTATATATGCTCAATTCTTCCATTTTTGTTGTAGGTAGTGCCAATACTGATATGGTGATTCAGGTAGCCCATTTGCCCAAACCTGGCGAAACAGTGATTGGAGATAAATTCAGCAAAGTACAGGGGGGTAAAGGAGCGAATCAGGCAGTAGCTGCCAGACGAGCGGGAGGAAAAGTGTACTTCGTTGGCTGCGTGGGCAAAGATGATTTTGGCAAAAACACCCGTGCAGCTCTCAGTAGCGAAGGTATCGACGTAACCTACCTGGCGCAGGATTCGCAGGCATCGTCGGGTGTAGCGCTGATTTTTGTTGACCTCAAAGGGGAGAATTGCATTGCAGTAGCTTCTGGAGCCAACCGATTACTCCGCAGCAGTGATGTAGAAGCGGCCTTCAATCGCATCGACCCTGCGGACATTGTACTGGTGCAACAAGAAATTCCTGCCGAAATAGTGAAGCAAGCCATTAGACAAGGCCAGCAGAAAGAAGCGATCATTATACTAAATCCAGCCCCTGCTTGTCCCTTTGACCTGGAATTATTACCCTACATTTCCTACCTGGTACCGAACGAGATCGAAACAGAAATGTTGACGGGCATTCGGGTGCAATGTGAAGACGATGCCCGGCTGGCGGCCACGCAATTACTGTCCCTGGGAGCAAAAAATGTACTCATAACCCTGGGCGCACAGGGAGTATGGATAGCCAATGCCTATGAGCAACAACTGGTCAAAGGATTTGAAGTGGCAACCCTGGATACTACAGCGGCAGGCGATGTGTTTTGTGGGGCTTTGGCCGTGGCTATTACTGAGCAACGGAATTTGCTGGAAGCTAGTACCTTTGCTTGTGCTGCCGCTGCCCTGTCAGTAACTAAAGTTGGGGCTCAGCCTTCAGCACCTACACGGGTTGAAATTGATGCATTCCTGAATATAAACCGATAAGGCGATGGCTTCTTTTTTTTATTCCCTCACTCGCACCGTTGTATTGCTCTTGTGGCTGTCTAGCTCGTTATACGCACAGGATATTGACCAATGGGATAAAGAAATGGCTGCTTTTAAGGAAGCCGATAGCCTTCAGGCGCCAACCAAAGGGGGCATTGTTTTTACTGGTAGTTCTTCCATTCGGCTATGGCAACACCTGAAAGAACAGTTTCCGGATCACCATATTATTAACCGAGGGTTCGGAGGCTCTCAACTGGAAGATGTAATTGCTTTGGCCGATCAGATTATTTATCCCTATGCTCCACGCCAGGTAGTTATCTATGCTGGAGATAATGACCTTGCCTCTGGAAAGTTAGCGGAGGAAGTAGCGGGCGACTTCGAGCTGCTGTTCCTGAAAATACGAGATCGCCTGCCTGCTGTCAATATTATATTCCTTTCTATTAAGCCTAGCCCTTCCAGAAGTCAATACCTGCCAGAAATACGCAAAACGAATCAACTCATCAGTCAATTCTTAAAGAAAAAAAGAAAAGCGGCTTACGTAGATGTGTTTAGTGGTATGCTTGGCACCGATGGAAAACCTCGTGCTGAGCTTTTTAAGGCCGATAGTCTACACATAAATGCCAAAGGCTATCAGGAATGGGCCGCTTTGTTGAGTAAGCATCTGATCAAGTAAAAATTTTGTAATCTGTTTTTTATGCCAACAAAATCCGTTGTCACCTTTGGTGAAATCATGCTCCGGCTATCTGCGCCTGGCTTTGCGCGTTTTACTCAGTCCACCCATTTTAATGTTACTTATGGCGGAGGCGAAGCAAACGTAGCTAATTCGCTGGCGCATTTCGGAATACCTTCTACCCACGTCACTCGCTTTCCTGCCAATGACCTGGGTAAAGCCGCGACCCAATTTCTGCAGCAAAACGGGGTAAATACCCAAGCTATCCTATACGGGGGCGACCGACTGGGCATCTATTTTGTAGAGGCGGGCGCTTCGAGCCGTGCCAGCAGAGTACTTTACGACCGCGATCGCTCTTCTTTCGCCCAGCTTGAACCAGGCATGATAGATTGGGAAGATGTGCTGAAAGAAGCGCAATGGTTTCATTGGACTGGCATTACACCCGCCATTTCTGAAGGTGCAGCCCTCGTTTGCCAAGAAGCCATTCAGATAGCCAACCGCAAAGGGATTACTGTTTCAGCCGATGTAAATTACCGGAAAAATCTCTGGCAATACGGTAAAACGGTTAGGGAAGTAATGCCCAAACTGATAGAAGGATGCGACCTGATTATTGCCAGTGAGAATGATGCTGCCGATATTTTTGGTATTAGCGCTGAGCCGGGATCGACCAATAACTATATGTCTGTATGTCAGCAATTACAGCAAAGATTTCCGCGCCTAAAGCAGATTGTTACTACTCACCGGGGAGTCATAAGTTCTTCACACAATACTTTGTCAGCAGTACTCTGGAACGGGCGGGAAATGATTCAGTCCATAGAGCACACCATCACGCCTATTGTTGATCGCATTGGTGGTGGCGATGCTTTTATGGCGGGGTTGATTTATGGCCTTCTCACGTATCAGGAGGAGAAAAAAGCCCTGGATTTTGGACTAGCAGCTTCTGTACTGAAACATACCATCGAAGGAGATGTAAACCTGGTTACCGTTTTAGAAGTGGAAGCCTTAGTAAAAGGGGAAAATATCGGAAGGTTAGTAAGGTAAGTTTATGAGTTTGTAAACCTTTACAAAAGATTGCCTTAAAATATATTTACACGTCGTTTATCTAGAACTGAAGGCTTAATAAAAAAACTAATTCCTACAAATGGCAAGTTTTACCCGCATACAAGTAGTACAGAAAATGGCCGAAACCGGGATGATTCCCGTCTTTTACCATTCAGATTTAGACGTTTGCAAAAAAGTATTGGAAGCCTGTTACAAGGGTGGCGTACGTGTATTTGAATTTACTAATCGGGGCGATTTTGGCCACGAGTTATTTGGTGAATTGAATAAATACGCTGCCAAAAACTTTCCCGAAATGATGCTTGGTGCAGGAACAATAGCCGATCCTGGTACGGCCTCTCTTTATATCCAGTTGGGAGCTAACTTCATCGTAGCCCCATTTATAAAAGAAGATGTAGCACTTACTTGCAACCGCCGCAAGATTGCCTGGATACCCGGTTGTGCTAGCTTGACTGAAATATCACGGGCTGAGGAACTAGGGGCAGAAGTGGTGAAGATTTTTCCTGGCAATGTACTGGGACCAGCCTTTGTAGAAGCCCTTCGCGGGCCCATGCCCTGGAGCAGCGTAATGGTGACTGGCGGCGTAGAACCCGAAGAAGCCAACCTGAAAGCATGGTTCAAGGCCGGTGTCACCTGTGTAGGAATGGGCTCTCAACTGTTTTCTAAAGCAATGTTAGCGGAAGGCCGTTTTGCAGAATTAGAAAACAAAATAAAGACAGTCATAGAGCTAATCAAAGGGCTGAAGAAAGGGTAATTATGGGCAGATTAGCTCAGGTACATACCCACTTATGGTTTTCTCCTGGCTTCAAACATCTCTCTTTGTTCGTTGGTAAAAATGAAATCCGAATGGTTAATAAAAGCCAGCGCTTCCACTTGATTTATTCTATCCCCATCCATTTGCAAACTAAGCAAAGGGTGTTGGAAGTTAATTTGTCCTTCTTTTATTTCAAACAAATAAACGGCACTATAAGTAAGGAGGGCGAAAGTTTTCCCATCGGGACTAACGTCAGCAGAACTAACCTGAACCTGATTAGCGTAGGGGTTAGTTATGGGTTCTAGGTAAGTCTTGTCATTAATCTTAGCTACGTGTGTACCAGGCGTGGCAGGGATTGCATAGATTTTAACCTGTTTATCACCCCGGTTTTTAGAAAAAAGATAGAGGCTATCCTGGTAATAGAAAAAGGCTTCACAATCGAAATTCTTATCCTTTCGTACAGGCGGAAATTTCTCCTGGTCAGCATAACGGAAACAAATAGAATTGACTTGTTGTGGGCAACTGGGATTGACTTGATAAATCCTCAGCGCATGGCGCATATTCCAGTTATTTCCAGTATCTCCAATATAGAGATTGCCGCGGGTATCTTTAGACAATTCTTCCCAATCCACATTCCGCAAACCGTTGAGCTGAAGAGTAGCCAGGAGCTGACCTTGCCGGTTTATGTGGTACAATTCTGCTCGCCCACCACCGTCATTGAGTGTCCAGAACGAATTGGTATCGGCAGCAAACGCCAGGCCGGAGCTTTCATTGACCACGTTGGGTAGCCGACCTACTTGAGCTACCCGATAATGGGCATCTTCATATTGGTATGGCATGTGACAGCTATAGCATGCCAACGTTAGCCAGACTATAAACGGAATGCTGCCATAAAACGGCTTTAGTTGAGGCATATGGGGGTTACTGATCCCAGACTGGCAGTCGATTGGTTCGAAAGATTAAAAATTCAACGCATCAAAGGTCTTAAAATGCCCATTCATCCGAATCCGTTTCTTTGTTTTTTCCATATCCGCAACAATCGGGATCACCCGCTCCAGATGTGTGAGTAAATATTGCTGCCTTTCGGCTTCGGTAGCCGTGGTTAATACCTCATATTCCTGCTCTACCGACAAGCCAACCCGATGGGCAATTTCATAAGAAAGGTACTGTATCCGTTCAATGTTTACATCGAGCTTTAGCTGGAGCAGAGAATACAGTTTATTTATTTTATTCAGGATATCGGTAGTCAGTTTTTCAGACGCACCCTGATAAGTGCCTTCTTCCATAAACTCTACTATACCGCCCGCATACAATTTATTGGCTACTGGATTATCAAATTTCAACAAATGGAAAACCCGCAGTCCTTCCGTCCGGATATCCATCCGACCATCTTCGTACGTTTTTTCGAGGGAAAGAATTCTGACCTCGGTTCCGTATTTCTCTATTTTATCATCAATAAAAGCAGGAATGCCGAAGGTGATTTGCTGAGCAAAACACTCATTTACCAGTTGCAGATAGCGAGGCTCGAAGATGTGTAAATTCAGCTTCTCGTTGGGATACACTACCAGATTTAGCGGAAGTAAGGGCAACATGGGGATTTTTGATTTATTGAGTTTTTTCCACTCTCACGCCTACGCTCATAATGGAGGGCAAAGGATCTTGCCTCATATATTGCTTCACCCGAAAGGTAAACGGTCCCTTGTGAGGGAATCGGTAATTTTTTAATGAGATAATTTGATGGTCAAATATATCGCCTAAACCGTCTCCTAAGGGCTTGCCAGTCTTGGCGTCTACTAGCATCAATTCCTGTAAGCCTGACGAAAGCGTTTTACCAGTACTATCCTGTAAGTAGTATCTAACAAATAAGTTGTAGTTAGGATAAGAGAGGGCGTTGCGTATGTTATACGAAAGGGTATACGTGATAGAAGGATCTTCTATGTGGAAAGTAAAGGAAGGCACAGTATCAATATACCACTGATTGCCTGCCAGGTCAATATTTTTTTCGTATACCCGCTGCTTGTCACAGGCAAATAGGGCTAATAGGAGAACCCCACCAAGTAAATATCTTAACATGAAGCGTACGTTTACAACATCCATATCAAATTTACCCTCCTGCCTGATGCACAAACAGAAGGATAAATTCTTAATAGTTTAGCGGCCTGTATTAGGGTTATTTCCCGCTGGATTGCGTTGGGCAGGTTTGGCTGCTTCGGCTCTGGGCTGTCCTGCCTTATCTGCTTGAGGTTTCTTCTTCTTCTTCTTCTTCTTTTTAACTTCCCCCTGATTTTTGTTGTACTTCTGATCCATACGAGCCAGATCTTCATTCAGCGGTGCGGGACCTTTTGACTCTTTCTCAGAAATAGGCAGTTGCATTAACTCAAGCGATTCTGGTTTGATTCCCTTGCGGTTCATTTCCAAAATCTCGTTTACTTTTTCTACCGGCACTGGATACCAGTTGCTTTCGGTATCGTAGCCAAACCACATAATCTTTTTGAAAATATCGGTTTTCTGAAGCGTGGCGATCCCTTTGTTGGTCAACAATGGTGCTGTGATGGTTGGAATATCCTTCAGCGCATCCATATATGTCTCTAACTCATAGTTAAGACAGCACTTCAACCGTCCGCATTGTCCAGACAATTTGCTTGGGTTCAACGAAAGGTTTTGATACCGGGCGGCAGCCGTAGAAACGCTCTTAAAGTCTGATAACCAAGTAGAACAGCAAAGCTCCCGTCCGCATACGCCTAAGCCGCCCAAACGACCGGCTTCCTGACGCAAACTGATTTGCTTCATTTCTACCCGGATTTTAAACTCACCTGCCAGTAATTTGATCAACTCCCGGAAATCCACTCTTTCTTCTGCTGAATAATAAAAAGTGGCTTTGGTATTATCAGCCTGAAACTCAACATCAGTGAGTTTCATGTCGAGCTTCAGCTCCTTGATAATCTGTCGGGTACGGAATAAGGTGGCAGAATCGCGGGTTTGGGCTTGTTCAAATTTCTCCAGGTCTTTGGCCGTGGCTACGCGATAGATGGTGCGGATTTCGTCGTTGTTCTTGACGCCTTTCTTCAACATTTGCAAGCGTACCAATTCGCCTTGCAAAGAAACAAAGCCAATGTGGTGTCCATTAGGCACGTCGACCACGATAGCATCGCCAGTGACCAGTGGAAGAAGCTCAACATTGCGATAAAACTCCTTACGTCCACCCTTAAATCTCACTTCTGCTATATCAAATTGACTGGCTACCGGCGTATCTACCCCAGGCACAGCCATATTGCTGAGCCAATCAAATACATTCATTTTATTGCAACCTCCAGTGCTACACCCGCCATTACTTTGGCACCCAGCGACTTTTCCGCCAGTTTTGGTTCCGCATCCACCAGAGGAACAGCTCTTGCATCCCATCCTGTAGTATTAAATTTAAGAGTTGATGAGTTTTGGGAGTTGAGCTAAACTTTTAAACTCCCACCCAATGTCTGTTCTAAAATATTTTTTATCAAACTGAACCACATGGGCTGCCTGCTGGGCATCGTTCAGGGCCACTTCCAATGAAGAGCCCAATGCCGTTAGTGCCATTACACGGCCACCATCAGTCAATACCTGCCCATGCTCATCCAGTTTCGTACCCGCATGAAATACCATTACGTTCTTCACTTGGTTATAACTGGTTATTACTTTTCCTTTTTCATAGTCTTCTGGATAACCGCCAGAAACCAGCATTACCGTAGCGGCTACTTGTGGATCGATGGCTATAGCTACCTGGTCTAAACTACCTTCAGCTGCCGCCACCAACAAATCTACTAAATCTGACTGAATACGCGGAATGACCACTTCCGTCTCCGGATCGCCCATCCGTGCATTATACTCTATCAGGTATGGATGCCCCTGAACGTTCATTATGCCCAAAAAGATAAAACCAACGTAGTGCATGCCTTCTGTTTGCAAACCTGCCAACGTAGGTTTAACCATCAGCGCTTCTACCTTGCTTAAAAAAGTGGCATCCGCAAAAGGGACGGGCGAAATGGCGCCCATACCGCCGGTATTTAAGCCCGTGTCTTGCTCACCAATGCGCTTATAATCTTTGGCTTCAGGCAGTATTTTATAATTTTTGCCATCCGAAAGAACAAACACCGAAAGCTCAATTCCGTCCAAATATTGCTCTATCACTACCTTTTCGCTTGCGGCACCAAACTTCTCGTCCACCAGCATTTCCCGAAGGGTAGCCTGCGCCTTTTCCACTGTTTCGGCAATAATAACGCCTTTGCCAGCAGCCAGACCGTCGGCCTTTAACACAATGGGTAGTGAATGAGTTTGCAGATAAGTTAATCCTTCTGACAGTTCGGCCAGTGTAAATGTACGCGAAGCAGCAGTAGGAATGCCGTGCCTTTGCATAAAACCTTTGGAGAAATCTTTGCTACCCTCCAATCTAGCCCCATCGCGGTCGGGTCCTACCAATAGAATATGGCGTAAATCATCCCTGTCCTGAAAATAGTTTCGGATACCGCGAACCAATGGTTCTTCGGGACCCACCAATATTAAGTCAATCTGGTGCTGGAGGGACGCCTGAGCCAAAGCAGCAAAATCGTTGACTCCAATAGGCAAATTAGTCGCTATACTGGCCGTTCCGGCATTACCCGGCGCTACAAATAGGTGGTTACACTTCGGACTCTGAGCAATTTTCCATGCAAAAGTATGCTCCCTTCCTCCTGCCCCGATAATAAGTATATTCATAATCAATGATCAATAAACAATGATCAATAAACAATTGAGTGAGTCATTGTTTATTGATCATTGTTTATTGTTAAATGTTAATTGGCTACTTCAGAAATAAATTTAATGCGCATGAGGCGAAGCTCTTCTTCTGAGAAATCATCTGCGCCTAAAGTATTGACAGCCAAGGAAATATTATCAGTTTCGGCACTCATAAAGTAATCATAGATTTCACCCTGGCGCTCTCCATCCATTATCTGGTCAATATAGTAGTCCAGGTTGAGTCTGGTACCAGAGTAGCAGATATGCTCAATTTCGGCTAATAGCTCAGCCATGGTAATGCTTTTCGATTCCGCAATTTCATCCAGATCAATTTTACGGTCGATTTGCTGGATAATAAATATCTTGATTTTCGACTTATTAATCGCCGATTTTACGACTACTTCCGAAGCCGTTTCGATATCATTCTCCTCTACATACTTGGATATCAACTCAATGAACGGCTTGCCAAACTTGGCTACTTTGCCCATCCCAACCCCATTGATCTGACTTAGTTCTTCCTTGGTGGTGGGATAAGTGGTGGCCATTTCTTCCAGGGAAGGATCCTGAAAAATGACATAAGGAGGAAGGTTTTTTTCCTTGGCTACTTTCTTCCGTAAAGCCTTCAATAACTCAAACAGCGCCTGATCGTGCGCTTTGGCAGGACTAGCTAAGTTATCCTTGTCTTCATCATCATCTTCGTTCTGATTCGAATAATCATGATCTTTAGACAGCTTTACCGGATAAGAAGCTTCAATAAAGTTTGTTCCTCGCTCGGTAACCTTTACAATCCCGTAATTGTCGACATCTTTTTCTAGAAATCCATACAGGGCAATTTGGCGGTACAGCGAAGCCCAGTAACTAAACTCAAACTCAACCCCTTTACCATACACCGGCAGTTGATGATGCTCGTAGCTAGTGACGTACTGATTCTCTGTTCCCCGCAACACATCTACCAGGTGAGGAATACCAAATCGCTGTTCGGTTTGTAACACAGCCTGTATGGCCAGCACAATCTGATCCTGCGCTTCAAATTTTTCCTTGGGCTTCAAGCAGTTGTCGCAGAAGCCGCAGTCTTTGTCCAAGTGCTCGCCGAAGTAGTGTAGCAGTTGGCGGCGGCGACATGCCGATAGCTCGGCATAGGCGACCATTTCCTGCAACAGGTATTTGGCATTGTCACGCTCGGTTACTGGCTTATCTTTATTGAATTTATCGAGCTTCAGAATGTCATTGTAACTATAGAACATGACACAATTGCCTTCCAGCCCGTCACGCCCCGCCCGCCCGGTCTCCTGGTAGTAACCCTCCAGCGATTTGGGTACGTCGTAGTGAATCACAAAACGAACATCGGGTTTATCAATGCCCATACCAAAAGCAATAGTGGCGACAATCACATCTACGTCTTCATTCAGGAAAGCATCCTGATTGGCCATCCGAATATGTGAATCCAAGCCAGCATGGTAAGGCAAAGCCTTGATATCATTCACGTTGAGCAATTCAGCAATTTCCTCTACCTTCTTACGGCTAAGACAGTAAATAATGCCTGACTTGTTCTTGTGGTGCTTAATATATTTGATTAGTTGCTTCTTGGTATCAAGCTTGGGGCGAACTTCGTAATAGAGGTTTTTGCGGTTGAACGAAGATTTGAACAAAGCCGCCTCCTCCATCTGAAGGTTTTTCTGAATATCTAACTGCACCTTGGGGGTAGCAGTAGCGGTAAGAGCAATCACTGGTAGATTGCCCAGACTTTCAATAATTCCCTTAATCTTCCGGTATTCAGGCCGGAAATCATGTCCCCACTCAGAAATACAATGGGCTTCATCAATAGCGACAAAAGAGACTTGGGCTTTTTGCAAAAAAGCTATATTTTCTTCCTTAGTTAACGATTCGGGGGCAACATACAGTAGTTTGACTGCCCCATTCAACGTGTCCCGCTTTACCTTAGTCATTTCCGCTTTAGAAAGCGTAGAATTAAGGAATTGGGCATTTACCCCGACAGCATTCAACTGGTCAACCTGATTTTTCATCAGGGCGATTAAAGGGGAAATTACAATGGCAGTTCCTTCGCTCACAATGGCTGGTAGCTGGTAGCACAACGACTTACCAGCCCCCGTGGGCATAATAACAAAGGTATTGGTACCTGACAGAATACTTTTAATAATCTCCTCCTGGAAGCCTCTGAATTGACTGTAACCAAAAACTTCTTTTAACCGCTCTTTTAAACTAGAACTGACAACATCTACTGATATCATTGCAAGTACACAAAATAGTTGGAACTAATAGCATTGGTAATATAATCGTAATATACTAGGGTCAAAGTTACGGAATAAGCATCCATAATTTGAAATTAGTAAAAAATATTCATTT
>JAZKGK010000328.1:0-2932 GCA_040385915.1 Bacteroidota bacterium | reverse complement strand
AGCGTAGCCTGGGTAGAAAATAAATATATGCTTTACGGATGTATGACCGGTATCGGAATTGCCTGGGCGAGTATTTTATCGATGCCTTATGCGATGCTTAGCGGCGTGCTTCCCAAAGATAAAGTGGGAGTGTATATGGGGATCTTCAATTTCTTCATCGTACTACCCGAAATCATCGCCTCTCTCGGCTTCGGCTGGATGATGCGTAATGTATTGAATAACGACAGGCTTTTGGCTGTCCAGCTCGGCGGGGGTTTGATGGTTATTGCGGCGTTGATCTGTTTTATTTTGATAAAGGATGTGCCGGTTGAGGATGAGGGGTTAACGGGGAAGTTGGAGATTGAGGGGGAAAGGATTTAGAAAACAAAAAAATTAACCGCAGAGTGTGATATAGGGCAAGCCCTATATTTTAGAAAACAAAAATTTATTACATAGCGCGAGGATTACCACGGAGTACACTGAGGAAACACACGGAGATCACGGAGTTTAGCGATTTTACCTCTGTGCTCTTCGTGCTATTTCTCTGTGGACTCTGTGTTAAATTAGCATACGAAGTATGCTCTTTTGTTCGCATGTGAAGTTCTATAGAGTACGCTTAGGCACTGTGCAAATTGCGCCCTTAGCGTGTACTTTGCGCCCTTTGCGGTAAAAAAAATCAAGCATGACCCCGAAGGGGTCTCATTAACACACTAACAAACACCTACCACCCATGAAATCATCTAAGCTCCTACTGCTTTTCTTCCTGCTCTTAACCACTATCGCTTGCCGGAAAAACCCAGATCCCAATACCGAACCAATCATACCCCCTGTTATTGTCCCTGCCGCAGGCGCCGGACTGATCAGCAGTTCCGTTGATTTCCCAACGGCCGATGCCCCTCTAACCCTAAGCTTCGATCCAACAAAAGGCAATACCGAGCTAAATGCCTTTTCAGGCGATGTATACATATATACCGGTGTTATTACCGAAAAAAGCACCAGCCAAACCGACTGGAAATACGTAAAAAGCACCTCCTTCAATACCGCTGACCCCGCTTCAAAAATGACTGCTACAGGAAACGGGAAATACCAGATCACCCTCACCCCCCGCAGCTTTTACGGTGTCCCTGCCGGAGAGAAAATATTAAAAATGGTCATGCTTTTCCGCACAGCGGATGGCAGCAAAGTAGCCAGGAATAAAGATAAAAGCGATATCTATTTACCAATATATGAAGCTGGTGCATTGGCGGTTAAATTTACTGCACCTGAACTGGAACCAACTTTTGTCCCTACGCCAGAGATTAGTATTAAAATGGTCGGAGAGCAAGTCTCGGTAGCAGCAATTTCTTCTAAAAGCGCTAACCTAACTTTATCCTTAAACGGGACGACATTTGCCAGTGCAAGCAATGCTACTCAAATCAGTGGTGCTGCTAAGGTAACTGCTGCAGGTTCGCAGGTCGTAAAGATCACAGCAACAGAAGGCGGAAACACTGCCGAAAGTACTTTTTCTTTTGTCATTAGCGGGACCGTTGAAACCGCTGAACTTCCTTCAGGAGCCAGAGAAGGAGTGGTATTTACCAATGGCGGAACCTCTGCTATCGTGACCCTTTTCGCACCGAATAAGCAGAATGTTTATTTGCTTGGCGATTTCAACGACTGGAAACCGGAAAGCAAATACTTTATGAAACGGACTGCCGACGGGAATAAATGGTGGGTTCAGATTGATGGCTTAACTGCATCAAGAGAATATGCCTATCAGTTCCTGGTCGATGGTAAATTAAAAGTGGCTGATCCCTATTCGGAGAAAGTCCTTGATCCGGCAAACGATAGCTTTATTTCTCCCAACACCTACCCTTCCCTCATGACTTACCCGAACGGAAAAACCACGGGAATCGTCAGCGTGATGCAGGGAAATACCCCGAATTATGCGTGGAAGGTTAATTCGTTTAAACGTCCTGAAAAGAATAAGCTGGTGATCTATGAGCTTCACCTCCGTGATTTCCTCGGGACTCACAATTACTCCACACTGACTGATACACTGAACTACCTGAGCCGTTTGGGAGTTAACGCTATTGAGCTGATGCCGGTAAACGAGTTCGAAGGAAATTCAAGCTGGGGATATAATCCTTCCTTCTATTTTGCGGCTGATAAATACTACGGCACCAAACAAGCTTTACAGCGATTGATTGACGAGTGCCATACCCGCGGAATAGCGGTGATTATTGATATGGTATTGAACCATTCCTTCGGACAATCTCCAATGGTACAATTGTATTTTGATGAAAACACTGGCAAACCTTCTGCTGGGAGTCCCTGGTTTAACGCAGACCCTACCCACCCTTTCAATGTGGGCTACGATATGAATCACGAAAGTGCCGCGACAAAAAGCTTTGTAAAGAACGTCCTCAAATTCTGGATGGAAGAATATAAAGTAGACGGCTTCCGCTTCGACTTATCCAAAGGTTTTACTCAAAAAAACTCAGGAACTAACGATGCTGCTGTTGGTCCCTGGGGTGCTTACGATGCGAGTCGCGTTGCTATCTGGAAAAACTACAACTCCTATATGAAAAGCCTGGATCCCAATAATTTCTATGTGATCCTGGAGCATTTCGCTGCTGATGCTGAAGAAAAAGAATTGGCCGCTGAGGGAATGATGTTCTGGAATAATGTCAATCATAATTTCACGGAAGCAACTATGGGCTACATTCCCAACTCTAATTTTTCCCGTGCCTTCTATAATACCCACGGCTTCAGCGATCCTGATAATCTCATCACCTATATGGAAAGCCATGATGAAGAACGGATGATGTTCAAAAACCTGAGCTTTGGCAATTCATCAGGCAGCTATTCAGTTAAAAACCTGGCTACCGCATTAAAGCGCCAGGAGATGGCGGCGGCGTTTCTTTTCAGTATCCCCGGACCAAAAATGATCTGGCAGTTTGGTGAACTGGGTTAT
>JAZKGK010000327.1:0-3111 GCA_040385915.1 Bacteroidota bacterium | reverse complement strand
CACCACCATTGTTGATGACAGTCAAACCCGCCACTTGGCCTTGCAAAAGTGCTTCGGTCGTTTGAACAGGCCGACCAGCTAATTTTTTGTTATCAATGGAAGAGATAGCGGAGGTCAGATCGCTTTTCTTCTGCGTTCCATAACCCACCACCACTACCTCGCTCAGTGCTTTAACGTCAGGCAAGAGCGATATATTGATATTTGTCTGGTTATTAATAGACACCTCTTGGGTAATATAGCCAATAAAGGAAAATACCAGGGCTCCTTCTCCATTGGGAACAGTGATAGAATATCCTCCCTCGCTATTGGTGGCCGTACCATTCGTGGTGCCTTTCAGCAGCACATTCACACCCGGCAGAACGTCGCCCGCCTCACCTGTCACTTTCCCCTGTATGGTCAATTCAAGGGGCGCTTGCGTGAGATCATGTTTCAGGTTTGCTTCATCGTCGGCCTGGGTATTCAGCGAGTCCAGTCCGCCTTTTTTCAAAAAAATGAAATACGTATTCGCTGGCTTCTTGTAACGCTTATACTGTAAGCCGTGCGTCTTTAACAGTGCTTTCAACAGCTGATCAACGTCCTTGGTGGCTTGGGTGCCCAGTTGAACCTGGCGGCCTTCCAAGGTTTTTTCGTTGTAGGTAAAATGAACATTGAATTGCGTTTCCAACTGTTTCAACGCCTCTTTCAGAGATATGGAAGGGCTACCTGTTGCGTCTTGTACCGGCAGGTGTCTCTCCGAATAAGCGTTGTGGGCAAAGGTCATATCCTGGCTGAATGCCTGATTGACCGACATACTGAAGAGTAGCAATAGCCTAGCTACCCGGAAGTAAAAGTGCTTTTTCATTGATGATAAGTGATTGATTAGGTTTACTGATATTAAAAAAGGTAATAAGCTGGTTTAGGTAATGAGTAGTGAATAATGAGTAGTGAGTAATTAAGTATGTAATTATAAATCAAGCAGGTGTGATTATTTATAATTGGCTGTTTAGCGGGTAATGTATAATTGGGATTTGGTTTGAGTGATTTTTAGTCCATTAATAGTAGCCAGGGCATCGATCAGATCGTTCAGGTTTTCGGTGGAAACCACGCCCGACATACGTTCCTGCCCCATATCTTCGCTGGCAAAAACGACTTCCATACCGAAAGTCGCCTCCAGTCGATCCATCACTTCCCGTAGTGGCGTATTTTCTAGCACCCATTGCTTCTTTGTCCAGTCGCTGTAGAGTTCAGGTTTAACCAGGCGCTTGGTCAATGGATGTTTATCAGATACTTCTGCCAGTTCGCCGGGCACCATCAGTATACCTGCGCCACCGGGGCTCTGCGTCGGTTGCAGTTTCACTTTTCCTGATTTCAGCACTACCCTGGTAGCACCTTCACGGCTAAAAACATTGAATTGGGTACCAAGTACTTCCACATTCAGATCATCGGTATGGACGGTGAAAGAAACGGGCTGCGATTTTTTTACTACTTTAAAAAAGGCTTCCCCTGTCAGCCACACTTCCCTTGGATGATGCTCACTCCAATCAGACGAAAGCCTGAGGGTAGAATGGGCATTTAGGATAACGCTAGAACCATCGGGCAGTACTATGGTCTTGGTCTGGCCAAAGTCTGTCGCATATTGTACTGGTTTGGAGGATAGTGTCCAATAGAGCAGTCCTGCCATCATGACCAAACCGGTGAACGAAGCTGCCCAGGCAAGAAACTGGCGGCGGGCTATCAGCGGTTGGGTTCTTGATTCTATCCGAAAGGGATTCGGTTGGTTATCCAGTCCGCGCTGGCGGGTAGCCAGGATTCTTTTCCAAACCTCCTCCTCTTCGGTTGGAGAAGGCAAGTCGACTGGCATCGTCAACAAGCGCACCATTTCGCGGGCTTCTTGAATCGCTTTCCAACTGTTGGGATGTTGTTGAAGCCAGCTCTGCCAGAACTGTTCATTATCCTCCTCCGGGTGCTGCACCCACTGCTGGAAATAAAGATCAAGGGCAAAATCTTCGGCGGTATAATGGCTATAATTCTTCATGAAAGAGACCTGGTTGCGAATTATACACTAAGCGGAAAACCAGGTCCGATCTCATCATTCAGGAAACTTAATTTGAAAAATTTATAATTTTTCTATCTATCTAAGGCATTTACAGATGTATTTCACAAAAAAACAGGGAATTCATTGAATGAATCCCCTGTGGGCAATAAGAAAGATAAAATAAGGAGGTTCTTAACTGGCGAGCAGTTCGGCCTGTAACAAAACTGTGGCAAGCAAGGACAAAACGACGTGCATCGGCATGGGTGAGCGGGACTGTACCAGATGCAGGCGCATGACGCGGAGGGCTTTAGAAATCAGGTTGTAGGCTGAATCAACGCCTAGCATCATTACTGCAGCAATGTCTTCGTAAGAAAACTCGTGGAAGAACCGTAAAAAAACAGCCTCCTTTTGCCTTGGTGTCAGCTCATTCAACGCTTCAACAATGCGTTGCTTCTGCTCATGCATGAATTGCTGATCAATAAGTTCTGCCTCGTGCGAGAAGACAAACTCAAAACTCCGTTCCAAGTCTTGCCCATATTCAAAGACAATTTTCTTTCGATCGCGCAACGCATCCAGCATAGTATTACGGATGGCTCTGAACAGATAATATTTGATGGAAAGAAGTTCTTTCAGGTTTTGCCGCTTGTCCCACAAGTCAATAAATAAATCGTGAATACAATCTTTCACCAGGTCTTTGTCAGGCGAGAATTTACTGGCGTACGTATATAAAGCCTGGAAATAAGTATGGTATATCTGAGCAAACGCTTGCTCGTCGCCACATTTAAAATTCCTCCATAAGACTTCCTCATTGATGGGAGTTATATTGGGCATTGTTCTTATTGATGAAGTGAATGACTATAAATAAGAATATGTTTTATTGGCGCAACACCCGCTATTCCAGCATTTTGAGCATTGCTTTTCTGTTAGCGTAGTTTGCCTGCCAATACTATGGCGCGGATAAATACAGCACCGAGTTTTTAAAACTATTTACTAACTAAACTAAATAAATCAACAAAACCGTCCTGTACTCTCCTGCTTAAACACCATTTTTTCTTTTTATATCAGCACTTTGCTATGCACAAGGGAAATGGAACAAG
>JAZKGK010000326.1:0-12319 GCA_040385915.1 Bacteroidota bacterium | reverse complement strand
TTGCCCGACAGAGGCCAGGAATAGACTTTGTCATACGAGTCGGCTTTGCCATCGCCGTCGGTATCCCGTAAGCGGGTGATTTCGCTGCGTTGGGTTACGTAGATATCGCCGTTGTTGTAGGCAAGGCCCAAAGGCTCGTGCAATCCGTAGGCGAAGCGTTTGTAAGTAGGTTTTGCGTTGCCACTAATGGCAGGGTTAGAAACAATCCAGACTTCGCCTCGGCGGGTGCAAATACCCAGGCTGCCATCGGGCATGGTAGCCATACCACCTACTTCCAAGACGAGGTTTTCTGGGATGGGCAACGAAATCAGCTTATAAAAGTCGTCTTCTTTCTCTGGCTCTGTTGCTACTTTGGCCAATCCTTGCGGAGCTGGAGCTGGGCGCTTGCTGCTGGTACTACCGGGTTTGCCACTTTTCGATTTAACCTGTGCCCAGCCAGGTAAATTATTTGCCAATAAGACTACTGAGGAAACTAGCAAAATCTGCGCTATTCGGTTTAGATGCTTATCTGTTTTCATGAGGAGGAGGCTTCCTGAATGTGTTGACGATTACCAAACTATAGCGTATTTGATCACTCCAGCTTTCACAGGTAGCAACATTTCCTGGGTGTTCTGACCAGTACTTCGAATTACCGGCAATTCGCCAGCCGGTAATTCAACACAATATTGTTTATCATTCACTGAATAGAGTCCATTGGGCAATTGGGTAATCTGGCTTCCTTCCGCAATTCTGCACCAGAGTTGTTTGGTTTCTGTGTCCATAGTTACCACAAGGGAGTGCAGTAGTTTTTTTCCTCCCTCTTGCGAGTCGAACGATTCCCATACGTTAGCCGCACCTAAGGCATATTTGAAAATTGGTCTACCCACTTGATCAATATCGTATCCCGTGTAGTTATACGCAGCATTGGAATCAGGCCAGGCGGTATTTTGATCGGCCAGAAAGGCCAAGGTAGGCTTGGCAGAAAGCTCGATCACACTGCCTAAAGGAATGGCCAATTGCGGTTCGCCCCGGTCGTGCCACATCGGAGTGGTTTCCAGAAAATCACCTCGCCAGATTTGCAGGAAGCTGCCTTGCCGAAGATCTACTGTATAATTGATCAAGCCAGGTTGACCAACTGATATGACATGGGTTTTCTTTATCCCTTTATAATTTATGAAGCTCCGCAATATAACGGGCTCGTTTTTGCTTGCGACCGTAATTGCACCTGGTGCTTCTTCGGCCTTCACGGGCAGGCTCAAATAGGTATAGGGTATGCCGGGGCCTTCTACTGAGAAGGCGATATCGTTGCTTTGGGCAGACCAAAAGCCGAAATTTTTGTAGTAGGAAAATACCACTGGATAGTCGCCCGCTTCCATTTGGAGCAGAGTCGAAGCTGTGCCGCTGACCTTTCCGTCAATTTCCAACAGTTTTTTATCGCCAATCATCCATTCGCCCGCGCCGTTGGGATTAGCCGGATTTGTTTCGGTCGGAATCCATTTCAGGTTTAGGTGAAATAAATATTTGCCTGACCGGGGCAAATGAAGCATGCCCGTAATTTTTCCACCAAAATTATCCCGGTTTCCTGGAGCTGTATGGGCTAAAAAATTCAGGGCTATTTCCTTTTTAGGCGTGAGGGAATTTAAATCTGCAACGGATTTAAACTGGCCTTCGTAGGCATTTAGTTTTAGTTTGGTTAACGTAGCTTGCTCATTTCCAAACGATTTGTAATGGATATTTCGAAGGGCTACTTGTCCGTGGTCGCCTTGAATTATCAAAGAACCCAGGGGCTTCTCATCCTGGAACGCGGCTGCCCTTGTGGGGCCGGTCACTTCTACGTTTTCGTGAATGGTTACGCCATTCTGAATAACTTTAATGAAACGAGCATTTTCGATTTTTTCTCCTTTCCCGTTAAAGCGAGGAGCCCTGAAAATGATTGTATAATGCTGCCAAAGTCCTGGTGCTTTGCTCACGTTTTGCAAGGGAGGATGGCCTTCATAGCCTTTTTGTCCTTCAGGGCGGCTTTCGTCCCATCGCTGATAAATAGCACCACAATCCGTTGACTTTGGGTTTTGTACGCCCCAACTGTCAAATAGCTGAACTTCATAACGGCCTTGCAGATACACGCCTGCATTGGCGCCTCTATCCATCATAAAGTCCAGCTCCAGTTCCAGATCGCCATGCTCAAGATTCATAAACAGATGCTCCTTGCTTTTGCCAGAAAGATCATTGATAATGATGCCGTTACCGGGTTTTGTAGTACTTTTTCCGCCTTCTTTGAGGTCATAAAATACGTCTCCAACAATTTTCCAATTGCTGCCTACAGGTTTGAAATCATTCAGGTTTTGAAGGGCAATGGCGGTGGAGGGCAATTCATGGTTTTGTGCGGATACCCGAAAAGAAACGAGCATCAGACACAAAAGCGCGGAACAGAAGTAGTGTCGCATGAAGTGAAATGGATTGAGTGAACTGTATAAGAATAGGTTGTGTAATTATTCAGGCGGGCATACAGTCGTTAGGTATTAGGGGCACTCTACCACTCTATTGTCCATTTCTGAATTTTTCCGGAAAATCAAACCAAGCGACTTTGCCTGTAGCATCGGATATGGCTTCCCAAGGCAGACCATCGAAAGTAATGGCCACTACTCCGCAGGTGGGGATATTGCCAATTTCTTCGTGGGTCAGGAATTCGGCCAAATACGTAAGGTGAGGATTATGCCCTACAATCATTACTGTGGCTAACTTTTCATGTAAACCATTGATTAGCCGCATCAGCTTCCGAACGGAAGTCTCATAGATGTCATTGTCGAACCCAATGGAATCAAAATTGAATCCCAATTGCTCCGTTAAAAGCTGCGAGGTGGTGTATGCACGGTGCGCAGGACTGGAGAAAACGGCATCCAGACAAATCGATTTTCCTGCCAGATATTTGCCCATTCGTGATGCATCCGCATAACCCGTGGTA
This sequence comes from Bacteroidota bacterium, assembly GCA_040385915.1. GTDB lineage: Bacteria > Bacteroidota > Bacteroidia > Cytophagales > ES-bin-26 > ES-bin-26. The sequence continues at coordinate 9,378 of JAZKGK010000326.1, read as the reverse complement.
TTCAGTTCCCGTTCAAAATCTTTCTGGACATTGTTTTCCGCTTCTGCTTGTGCATGCCTTACTAAAAGTAATTGTTTCGTCATTTTTAGCCTATTTAGCTTATTATTTGTAGAAAAAAGAGGATGGTAACCGTATGGGTTGGGCGTTTTAGTATGCGTAAATGTAAAGGGAAGGGATGAATTTACGGAGACAATCGAAAAGAAAAATTTTATTTTCAGCCGAAGTGTTTTCCTTGGAAAAATTTAATCAAATCATGACTTATTGCCAAAATAAAAACGTCTAATCAATAGTTTATATAGCTTGCGATTTGTTATTTAGAATTATTAATGGTTACTTTTATGAAAAGACTATAACTAGTTTCATTGGAAACTTTTACCCATGGCTGAATTTGAACAAAAAGGGAAGGCGCTTATTTACGATAAAGCAATGCACCATTTTAAGGGTGATTTTCCTGAGATACTGCCTATTGAACAAGCGTATGTACACATTGGAATGTACCTGGGCTGGGTTATTAAGCAAAAGCTTTACAGTGAATATTTTGAAGAAGAGGCTGAAACGCAAATTTTTCGCTTTAATAGAAAAGAAATTCTGTGCACCATTCTTAGCGAAACATGGGACGGATACCTGGGCGATGAGCTCTTCAGTGATGAAGGGAATGCTTTTACTACGTACTACTATCAAGGAGGAATTTACTTAAAAGATTATAACGACGTATTAGTAAAGGAGTTGCCCTCGGTGTATCACGTCACTGATAGCTGGGAAAATTTCGACCTCCTCTCTAGCAGGCTCACCCAGCGGTTGAAAGAGTGGCAAGAAAGCGTGCAATAGTTGTGAGCAGGATTGCTACTCAGCAGCTATTGTTCTTTAGACAGAATAGCGGCGGCAGTGCGTAATTTTCCATAGTCATATTTGCCATTCATATACTCAAAAACAGGTTTCAGCACTACAAAATTACCGCCACACATGCGAAGTGCTTCGCCAATCTCGTTGACTTCCTGCCGAGTGATGTACTGATATAAGTCTATCGAATAGCCTTGCTGGTATAAGGCACATAGGTGTGAAAAAACAGTCACCGAGCTTAGTTGCCTTAGCTGAGCAATTTCATCCGGCGTTTTTCCTTCCTTATAGTACTCATAGGTAAGCAAGTGCGTGGCGCCTTTGGTTTTGGCTCCTTCCTGCGTTTGCTCCTTGCTAAAGCGTACAATTTCGCTCAGGAAGATATCTCCGTATAAATCCATTTTTCGCTGTCCAACCCCCGAAATCTCCATCATATCCTGGCGGCGGGAAGGCCTCGTTTTAGCCATTTCGTTCAAGGTAGCATCGCTGAATACGATATAGGGCGGTACGTTCTGGTCATCGGCCAGTTGTTTTCGTAGTTTACGCAGTCTTTCAAAGAGCTCGTCGTAAATGATTTCGGTCTTGGTTTTTACCTTCTCGACTGGTTTGGCCTTCAAGGCATTTTCGGGCTTCACCAGCATAATTTGGCGCTGCCTGAAAAGAATATCATCCCCCAGCATGCCCTTTTTGAGCGCGTGGCCTTGGTCGTAGGCTACTTCCAATACGCCAATGTTGATCATTTGTAGCAGGTAGTCGCGCCATTCTTCAAAACGAAGATCGCTGCCCGCCCCGTAGGTTTTTATTTTGTCGTATCCTTTACTCAGAATAGCTTGGTTACGTGCGCCGCGCAGCACATCAATCAATACGTTGGCGGGCACACTTTCCTTTAGTCTTACCACGGCAGAAAGGGCTTTCTGGGCGAGCGTGGTGGCATCAAAAGCAACGCGTGGGTTGCGGCATACATCGCAGTTGTTACAGTTGCCTTGCAAATCTTCGGAGAAATAGCTCAGCAAAATACGCCGGCGGCAGGTATTGGCTTCGGCGTATTGCTGCATCCTTTCAAGCTTGGCATATTGCAATTCGCGGCGTTCAGCCAAATTTTCAGCCATCATATCTTTCAGGTTCATCACATCGGCGAACGAGTAAAACAGAATGGTTTGTGAATCCAGTCCGTCGCGGCCTGCCCGCCCAATTTCCTGGTAGTAGCTTTCGAGATTTTTGGGCAAATTAAAGTGAATAACCCAGCGCACGTTAGATTTGTCAATACCCATTCCGAAGGCAACGGTAGCACAGATAATGCGTACATCGTCTCGCAGAAAGGCTTCCTGCACGTGCGACCGTTCGTCGGCACCCATACCAGCGTGGTAACACATGGCTTTATGTCCTTCTTTCTGTAGCTTTTCGGCCAGCGATTCCGTCCCTTTCCGGCTCAGGCAATAAATAATGCCCGAGCTATCCGGATTGCTTTGCAGGAAACGGATAATTTGCTGGGCGCGTGCTTGTCCGGGTAATACAGTCAGGTTAAGGTTTTTACGGTCGAAAGAGGAAATAAAGACTTCCGGTTCGTGCAGGTGTAACTGTTCAATGATATCCTTTCGGGTCAGTTTATCGGCAGTAGCGGTGAGGGCAATTACCGGAACCTCCGGGAAGTGGGTCTTCAGCGTTTTGAGTTGGGTATATTCAGGGCGAAAATCGTGCCCCCAGGCAGAAATACAGTGTGCCTCATCAATAGCAAACAGATTAATAGTGAGCTCGTGTAAAAATTGAAAAAAACCTTCAGAAAGTAGTTTTTCAGGCGAGACGTACAGCAGCTTCAACTGTCCGTTAAGGCACTTTTCTTCGATGGCCCGTTGCTGGGAGCTGTTTTGAGAACTGTTAAGAAAGGCGGCATCTACTCCATTGACCCGCAAAGCCTCTACCTGGTCTTTCATCAGCGCAATCAGTGGCGATACTACCACACACATTCCCGGCATGGTGAGCGCGGGCACTTGGTAACAGACTGACTTGCCGCCTCCGGTGGGCATCAATACGACGGTATCTCTCTTGGCTAATACGGTTTCAATAATGGCTTCCTGCGTAAGACGGAAACGGTCGTAACCAAAGTACTTTTTCAGTATTTGCTGAGGAGATGCGGTCATGGGTTGGTATAAACAGAAGGGATGAAGATACGAAGAAATGTATTAGGCTAATCAACCGACTCAAGGCTAGGCAAGTGAACATGAAAAACGGTTCCTTTGTCAGATTCTGATGCTACAGTTACCGAACCTTTTAAGGCTTGAACGGCCTCCTTGACGATGTAAAGCCCTAATCCAGAACCAACATTCCTGTCGGAAGCACGATAAAACATCTCGAAAATGTGATCGATGCCTTCCGGGGCGATTCCGCATCCATTGTCTTCAAACGCAATGCGGGCACACCCATTTTCCAGATTTACCTTAATATGAATATACGACTCCGCCTGGAGATTGGCGTATCGGATGGCGTTGGATAGCATATTACTGAAGATGATTTTCATGCGGAAGGCATCGGAGTAGAATGCGTGGTTTCCCGTCAGTGTGAGCTGCTGGCGAATTTGTTCACTGCCTTGCATATATTTCAGATCATCCCATACTTCCTCCGTTAAGGCCGCAAAATCGATGCGTTGGCCCTTTACTTCTATTCGGGCATTGCGTGAATAATCGATGATGTTTTTGATAAATGTATCTAGCTTGAGAATGCTTTTTTCCATCATGGCCAGATAATTTCCTTTGGCCATTTCTTGCGGTTCATCCTTTATAATGTTGATCAACCCCAGAATTGACACAAGCGGTGCTCTCAGGTCGTGCGAGGTACGGTATACAAAGCGATCCAGCTCGGCGTTGATCTTCCGTAGTTCCTGGTTTTGTTCCTGCAACTGATCGGCCGCCAGTTTCCGTTCCGTAATGTCACGGCTATTGATGACAATGGCTCTGACGAGTGGCTCGTGCAAGAGGTTATTAGCCACAATTTCTAACCAACGCACGCGCCCATCCTTATGAATGAGTTGATACTGGTGAAAAATATTCTCCCCCGGCCGAGCAAGCACCACCTCATTAAAAACCTGCCAAACCTTTGACTGGTCGTCTGGATGAACCAGATCGAACAGTTTGTGGCCTTGTCTTTCGGCAGCGGTGTATCCAGTTAGGCTTTGGGCAGGCGAACTTTGGTAAAGAATGGTTGCCGTCGCGTCAAGTGTGCTTACCATATCGGTCGAATTCTGAAACAGAATCTGGTAAAAACGTTTGCTATCCAACAGGTTCTTTTCCGCTTTTTTTCGTTCGGTAATGTCTTCGTGCTGAATGACGGCATTGATGACGTTGCCATACACATCTTTGACCGGGAAAATGGTGACCACCAGGCAAATTTGTTTTCGGGCAGACGTATCTGACTGGCTGGCTTGGTTCAGGTTATACCACACCTCAAACCGGGCGATTATTCCTTTAGAAAATACTGTCTCAACCAGTGGGATGAATCCTTGCTCCCGGAAAGTGCGATCTTGCAGCACGTTGTAGACCCAGACTACCTGGCTTTCATCGCGCAAGCCGAACAAGTCCAGATAGGCTTGATTGACACGTAGGTGAGTTCCATGGGCATCGGTAATAGCGGTAGAGAAGGGCGTTTGGTCCAGAATGCTGGAAAGAAAGTTTTCCCGGTCGCTCAGTTGGGTATTTAAATCGAAGGACTGATCGAGGGTTTGGCGCAATGCTTCGTTGCTGGCCTGTAACTCCTGGGTGCGTTCTTCCACTTTCCGTTCCAGCATTTCATTTTGCTGACTGATTTCCTGGTTGAGTTGCTGGAGATTATCTCTTTGCTGTTCAATGATTTGTTTTTGTTGCTCTATTTTGCCGGTACGTTCGGCTACTTTGGCCTCCAGCTCCCGGTTTCTGAGCGTAAACTGATACGTTTTGTAGCGATATCCTGCCAATACAAAAGCGATCATCAGTAAAACACTGGCTCCTCTGAACCAACCCGTTTTCCAAAAAGGAGGAATGATGGTGATTTGGATAGAAGCCCCTGTCTCATTCCACACGCCATCATTGTTAGACGCTTTTACCCGGAAGGTATAGGTGCCAGGATCAAGGTTGGTGTAGGTGGCCGATCGGTTTGTTCCTACGTAATTCCAGTTTTTGTCAAAGCCTTCCAATTGATAGGCATATTGATTTTTTTTGCTGTTGACATAGTTTAGTGCTGCAAATTCTAAGGAAAATACGGTTTGTTCGTGCGACAACACAATTTCCTTGGTCTGCGTAATGTGCTTTTGCAAAGGCGAACCGGCTTCGCCAACAGAAACGGATTTGTTGAATAGCTGAAAATTAGTGATGTACACAGGCGGAATAGCGGTGTTCTTACGCAGGCTATCCGGATGGAACACGTTTAAGCCATTGGGGCCGCCAAAAAGCATTTCTCCGGTGGGTAGCAAGCTTGCGGCATGGTAGGTGAATTGATTGTGTTGAAGCCCATCTTCTACCGTGTAATTCTTAAAGGCTCGTTTGTTTGAATCAAACTGGTAAATTCCCTTTACTGAGCTTATCCACAACAGGCCTTTGGCATCTTCCAGAATTTCAAGCACGCTGTTGCTGAGATGCCCTCCAAGGTAGGCCGTAAAAGTGCCTTTCTTTCGATCTATTAGGTTTATTCCTCCCCGGGTGCCAATCCAAAGGTTTCCTTTTTTATCCTGGTAAAGACATTGAACAAAGTTATCGCTGATGCTTTGTGGATTGCTTTCCTGGTGGGTATAATTCTTATAGATACCTTTGGCCTGATTGATCTGAAAAAGCCCTTCTACTGCGGTGCCAATCCACAGGGTGCCATCCGGGTCGGCGTGAAAACTGAACAAATCAGCGGTGGGTATATACTTTCCTTTCCACTGAAGTGGGTAAAATGTTTTCTCTTCGGGTTTGAATAAGAAAACGCCCTTATGCCACGACATGACCCAGAAATTGCCTTGTGCATCTTCCTCCATATACGCGATACCGCCCATTTCGCCACTAGCCGGATCTTTGGGATTGATATGGGTAAGCGATTGGACGATCACTCCTTTATCCCGATCAAAAAGATGTAATCCTGTCCAATTGGCAATCCAGAAACGGTTTTTTCGATCTTCGTAGAAAGCACGGATGTCTCCCAGTTGAGTCTGGCTATCTTTAAAATGCTTAAAACGATGTGTGTTTCGGTCAAATAAATCAAATCCACTGCCAGTACCTACCCAAATATTGCCCCGCTTGTCGGTATAGATGAGGTTTACGTTAGTCCAGCCCAAGCTAGTAGAATCATTGGGATTGTGTCGATAATGCAGGAAATTGGAATTGCCACTGTCTTTCCGATCTAAGCCCGACGTAGTGCCGATCCAAATGTTGTCTTCTCGGTCGCAGAACACAGAAATCGCCGAATTAGAAATCAGGCTAGTGGGATTGGAAGGGTTTTCTAGATATAGGTTGAATTGGTTGGTTCTGGGGTTCAGTAAATTAACGCCTAAATACGTGGCTACCCAAAGTTGGCCGTTTTTGTCTTGCGCGATTCCCTTAACGGTATTGTTGCTAATCTTGTGCGGATATGGATGGTTGAGCAAGGCGGCATAATGCACAAAACTTCCGGAGGCCTGATCAAAACGTTCCAAGCCTGCATTATCAGTGGCGATCCATATCCGACCCTCGCGATCGACAAAAATCTGGTTGATGGCATCACCACTTAAGCTGCCAGCTTGCTTGGGCTGATGATGATAAAACGTGAATTTCTTTCGCTGGACATCCCAAACACAGAGGCCATTTTTTTTTGTCCCAATCCAGAGGTTGCCCTGCTTGTCTTCGGCCAAGGCTTGTATCTCATTAGAAGACAGGGAATTGGGGTTTTGGTCGCTATGTCGGAAGGAAGTGAAGCGTTTGGTATTGCGGTCAAAATAAGCCAGGCCTCCCTTATCCGTACCAACCCACAGCTTTCCAGCCCGATCTTCGACCATGGACGTAATTCGGTTGGACCCCAGGCTGGTCAGATCGCCGGGTTGATTAGTATAGTGAGTAAAAGAATCTGTATTGCGATCCAGCACATTGAGCCCAGCCTCTTCGGTACCTACGTACAAGTCGCCTCGGGAATCCTCAAAAAGTGTCAGTATGGTATTTCCACTTAAGCTACCCTTTTGTTTTGGGTCATGGGTGTAAGTCTTAAACTTATACCCATCAAATTTATTTAGTCCATTCAAGGTTCCTGCCCATACAAAGCCCTCCCGATCCTGGATGATGGAAAGTATGTAGCCGCTGGAAATGTCTTCGTGGGTGCCGTAATGAGTAAATTGAACAGGCTGCTGTCCCCAACACCACTGAGCAAACAATAATCCCGCTAAGAGTAAACTTTTACTGAGCTTATTCATTTTAAGTGTTAAGGGTACGCAAACTTCTGAAAATTATTTTAATTGAAGCGCAGGCTTAATCAGAAATTAACAGACGATAAAGGATTGATGACCAAATATATCGCTTACGCCAGTGGTTGCATATAAGTCAAGTTACTTACTTATTATAAGGAAAAGTAGTATTTTGTTCATACGTTTCGTGGCTGGTAAATAAGTCATATAACAGATGAATTGGAGCGGATATCTTTTATAAACGATTACACTATACACCTATTTCTCTATGGGAAAGCAATTCACCGAAATAGATTCTGCAACGAAGCAATTTATTGAAGACCAAAAAATATTCTTTGTCGGCACCGCAGCGCCCGAAGGCAGGGTAAATATTTCTCCCAAGGGAATGGACTCCCTCAGGGTAATCGATGGTAACCGCGTAGTCTGGCTAAACCTTACCGGAAGTGGCAATGAAACGGCGGCGCATTTGCTGGAAACTAACCGAATTACGCTCATGTTTTGTGCTTTTGAAGGCAAACCCAATATCCTTCGCTTGTACGGTACGGCCAAAGCCATTTATCCCAAAGAGGAAGCCTGGGCCGAATTAATTGATTTATTCCCTGAGATGCCCGGTACAAGGCAGTTATTTGATGTCGCCGTTGACTTAGTGCAAACTTCTTGTGGCATGGCAGTACCTTTTATGGAGTTCCAGGCCGACCGGATGGAATTGAACCAATGGGCAGAAAAGCAGGGCGAAGAGAAGCTGAATGAATACCGAGAGAAAAAAAACAAACGCAGCCTGGATGGAAAGCCCACTGGCTTGTAAACGACCCATGAGTAGCGTGGTTGTGTTTTAGGTGTGTGAGAATAATCTGCCTCCTTAGCTTATTCACTTATTGTGATGTATTCTCTCCTAAGTACCTTTTGCTCGCACTAACAGGATTTTTTCAATAAGCGATCCTTTAAATTGCTTTCCATACAGAATATATCTTTATGCGAAAGCTGGCACTCTATTTACTGATGCCTTTTTTGGTCATGCAGACCACATTTGCTCAGAATCAAAACCTGAGTTTTCAGCACCTAACCACTGATAATGGGCTTTCCCATAGCTTAATCCGATCTATTCTTCAAGACAGCCGAGGGTTTTTATGGTTTGGCACCAATGAAGGATTGAATAAATACGACGGCTATAAATTTACTGTTTACAAACACGATCCTGCCAATCCAACTAGCCTGAGTGGCAATGAAGTTTGGACTGCATTAGAAGACCGCCAGCATAACCTTTGGTTTGGAACTGTCGCCGGATTAAATTTATTTGATCGGGAGAAAGACGCGTTTACGATTTATAAAAACGAGGTGGGGAATCCCAAAAGCCTGCCTAGTAATTGGGTTAGGTCTCTATATGAGGATTCTAAAGGCAATTTATGGATCGGTACTGTCGGATGGCTCAGTTGCTTTGACCCCAAAACCAAATCGTTTACTAACTACCCGATCGTTAGAGTGACAGGCGATAGGCTATCCGATGGTATCTCTAGCATTATAGAAGACCGAAATGGCAATTTATGGATGTCGGCCTTGGTGGGCATTTATATGTTTAATCCTGCCACCAAAGCGATCCATACACTGCGACACGACGAGAAAAAGCCGACCAGCACTAGTGATACCCGCGTAAACCACCTCTATCGGGACAGCCATAACCAGATCTGGATTTCAACCTGGGATGCCTTGTATCGATATGATGAAAATTCCCGTTCTTTTTCTTTTTACGTACACGATCCTGCCGACAAAAGCTCCCTTTCTAACAATAACATTAGTGCTGTAACCGAAGACCACCAAGGCAACTTATGGGTGGGGCACCGCAATGGCGTAAGTATTTTGGACCGAGACCGTAAAAAGTTTACCAATATCCCTTATGATCTTAATAAGCCTACCGGTCTTAACAACAACTTTGTCAACTGTATTTATAAAGATGTGGTGGGCAATATGTGGGTGGGTACCTGGAATTCGGGTATAAATATTTTGTACAATGGCGGCAAAAAATTCCGCCATTACTTGCACGAACTCAATAGCGAGAAGAGCCTTACGAATAACATAGTGAAGGCCGTAGCTGAAGATAACCAAGGGAGGCTTTGGGTCGGCACTGACGGGGGAGGCTTGAATCTGTTGGATAAGCAGTCAGGCGAATTTAA
>JAZKGK010000325.1:0-15159 GCA_040385915.1 Bacteroidota bacterium | reverse complement strand
TGATGAACTTGGATTACAAAAACAATGATACTTCTCCGAAGTTACCAGTAATCTCTAATTTGCTTGTTTTATATATGCAGTCCGCATTCCGTTTTATCTAAGCCAGACCAGCGGCCTTCTCTGCCCTGACCCCGCACGGTGCAGTGCGTGCAACCAATAGAGCCATATCCGTCGTATAGCAGTGGATGAAGCGGCAGGTGATTTTCCTCAATATAAGCATCGCGCTGCGCTTCGGTCACGTCCAAAATGGGGTAAAAGCGGATCATTCCGTTTTTTTCTTCAAACACCTGCAAGTTTTTACGGTGGTCATTCTGCGAACGCATCAGTCCCGACACCCATACTTCGTACTGCTGCGAGGCTTCCTCCATTGGTTCAGTTTTATTTACCTTGCAGCAAAGGTCCGCATCGCGTTTCCAGAGTTCGTATTCCCGCGTAAATTTATTCTTCCACACATCTGGTTTCACGTCAATTACATTCAGGTTATACACCTGAGCCAATCGCTTTTTGTACGCCAATGTTTCCTTGAAATGATAGGTTGTATCAATAAAATGAACTGCCTGGCGGCTTTCGGTTTGGGTTACAAAAAGATGAAGCAGAAAAATAGAATTAGCCGCAAAAGAGGAAGTAAACAACACTTTTTCTGCATCAAAATCGCGGTAAAGTTCTTGAATACGCTCGGCTGGGGTTAAGGGGGCATATTTGTGGTTCAACTCCGCAATCCGGTCAGGATGGAAGTTAATTACCTGACGTAGGCTCCGCGATTGTTCCTCCTGTTCGGAAAGAAAGGAGGACGTTAATTCATTCAGCATAGTCAATTTTTCATTAAAGTCGCCCTGTATCCGGGTGCGGATGTCTTTCAGGTTATCCAATAGTTCCTGCGTATCGTCGGGCAGGCTTCCTTCAAAAAACTCGCGCATCCGCTTGGCTAGCGTTGGCGACTTTCCATTGGTAGAAATGGCTATTTTCAAATCTCCTTTTTTCACGATAGAGCCCAGGTAAAAATCGCATAGGTCGGGCGTGTCGGCTACGTTGGCGAGTATTTTTTTCTCCTTGGCTTCCTTTTTTATTTTTTCACTGATCAGGCGATCGTTGGTGGCTGCTATGACGAGGTCGTGTCCCGTCAAGTCATCGGTTTGGTAAGGGCGCTCCAATAGGTGTACATTCGGATAGTCGACGGCGGCGGCCTTTACTTCCGGCGAAATAACGGTAGATACCAAGGTCACTTGCGTAGCCGGACTGTTTTTCAAGATAGCGGATAGCTTTTCCAATCCGATCTTTCCTCCGCCCACAATCAACACCGTTAACTGTTCCAGCTTTAGAAAAATCGGAAAAAGTTGGTTACCATTCACTGAACCGTTCTCTGTTGCTGGTATATTCATAATGTCGCATCAGTTAATTTGGTTGCTTTGACTAAATGATGCCGAAATACGCTTTCGTGCAGTCTGCCACGTGTTCGCGCACATAAGCCGGATGCTGGCGTACCACTTCCCCAATGACAATAACGGCTGGCGAGCCAACGCCTTCTTTCTGCATTTCTGCTACAATGGTATCTATGTTAGCCAGCACGAAGCGCTCATTCGGTTGTGAGCCGTTTTGAATGATTGCCACCGGTATTTCACCTTTTCCGTAATGCTGGTAAATGGCCGTAATCTCCCGTATTTTGTGCACGCCCATCAAAATGACTGCCGTGGCATTGGATTGTGCTGCCAGGTCAATATCGGCGGATATAGCGCCTGTTCGAGTAGTGCCCGTTAGCACCCAAAAGCTTTCGCTAATGCCCCGGCTGGTAAGTGGAATGCCTTGTAATTCGGGTACAGCAATAGAACTAGAAATGCCAGGTACAATAGCCGTTTCCAAATCATTTTGGCGGGCATACGCAATTTCTTCGTGGCCACGCCCGAACACAAATGGATCTCCGCCTTTCAGCCGGACTACGTGCCCGTGGATGTGAGCCATTACAACAATCAGCTCGTTTATTTTGGACTGGTGAAACTCGTGCTGCCCTAATCGCTTACCCACAAATATGCGCGCTGCTTCCGCAGGAGCGTATTGCAACAACTCCTCGTTCACCAAGGCATCATACAATACCACGTCGGCTGTTTGCAGGGCGCGGATTCCCTTCACACTAATCAGGTCAGGGTCACCAGGACCAGCACCTACCAGCGTTAACTTAGGAAACAGGGGTTGACTCATGGTTTTTCAGTTCTTCTCTTTTAATAGAAATCAATGCGTGAAATGCCTGTGCATCTTTTAAATAAGCTTCGGCAAATTCACGGCTTGGACTGTTGGCATTGATTTGATGCACCAAGGTTTTGAAATCTGAGGGCAGCTTCACCAAGCCGGTAGTCACTACATGTTTATCAAAATCATTGATAATGCCGTGCTGTGTATTACAAGCCACATCCAAATTCAGCAAAAATGCCTTAGCCGTATGAATAAGGCCACTGTAGCTATGGTAGATAGAATCAGCGTAGGCATTAGCAGCCAGTGCATCTTCTGAGCGTTGTAATTTCTCTTCTGCTTCTACCAGCAAAGTAGCGATCAGGTCAATCATGACGCCTGCGCACTCACCGACTCCGATAGCCGTTTCAAATTTCTCGGTATGGCCCCAATCAAGAAAGTCGTCTGCCACCACATTATCTAACTGCGCCAGTGGCTTCAGTAATTGGTAGAAGTGATCTTTTCCTAATCGACGATAAAACTGGTTGAAATACTCTCCATCCAAGCTGTTTTCTTCGTAATCAGCAAACAGATAGCGCAGTACATCCGGGCCGCGTTTGCTAGGCACCTTAATTACTTTATCTGAAACGCTACCATTGCCATTGCCTTCGATGCCACCGCCTAAAAGTACTTGCAGCGCAGGTAAAACATTCGGGCCTTTCTTTATCGAGCTGCCGTGGAAGCCAATGTTAGCAATGCTATGCTGTCCACAGGCATTCATACAGCCACTGATTTTTATTTTGATGTCAGTATTATAAATCAAGTCGGGATATTCTTCCTTCATCACCCGTTCCAGTTCCCGTGAAATAGCCGTGCTGCCTGAGATAGCCAGGTTACAAGTATCGGTGCCAGGGCAGGCAGTTACATCGACTGTACTATCGAAGCCTGGCTCAGCCAGTCCGATTTTATCCAGTTCAATGAATAGAGAAGGCAAGGCTTCCGGACGAACGAATTTTAGTATGAGACCTTGGTTAATGGTAAAGCGAATGTCATCGGCAGCGTGATTTTGCACAATAGCAGCCAAATGACGGGCTTTTTCGGTTTCCAAATCGCCCAAGAGAACCTTGATACTGACGGCAAAAAAACCTTTCTGCTTTTGTTCTAGTACATTGGTTTTCAGCCAGGCCTGGTAATGCTTCTCATCGGTAATCTGCACCGCTGGGAACTTACGGACAGGTAATGGCTCAGGCTGAGCTACGCTATGGATATCAATTGGGTAAGACTGATTTTTTAGGGCCAGCTGCTCATTTTTCACCAACTCCACGAAGGAATCGAAACCGACTTCTTCAATGAGGAATTTCAAACGGGCTTTATTCCGACGATTGCGCTCGCCATAGCGGTCAAAAATACGAATCACGCCTTCGGTGAAAGGGATCAATTGGTCTTCAGGCAAGAATTCGTGTGCTACATGAGCCAGGTAAGGCTGTGCGCCTAATCCACCACCCAACAGCACTTTAAAGCCGCGTACTTCCTTGCCATCGACCATTTGCAAACGGGGAATAAAGCCCAGGTCGTGGATAAAGCTCAGGGCTGAATCCTGGTCATTAGACGAAAAAGATATTTTGAATTTCCGACCCATTTCCTGGCAAATCGGGTTGCGCAGCAAGTAGCGGAACATTTCGTAAGCATAAGGCGACACGTCGAAAAGCTCGTTCGGGTCGATACCCGCCATTGGACTGGCGGTGATGTTTCTAACGGTGTTACCACAGGCTTCGCGCAGGGTAATGTCATCCAGTTCCAGTTTAGACCAAAGTTCAGGGGTTCTTTCCAGGCTTACAAAGTGAATTTGTACGTCCTGACGCGTAGTAATGTGCAGGTTGCCTGTAGCATATTCGTCAGATACGTCGGAGATGCGCAGCAGTTGCTTAACGGTAACCCGCCCAAAAGGCAGCTTAATGCGGATCATTTGAACGCCTGGCTGGCGCTGTCCATACACGCCCCTGGCCAATCGCAGGGAACGGAACTTATCGGTGTGTAAAGTGCCTTCCTGGAATAACCGGATTTGTTTTTCTAGCTCCAGGATGTCTTTCTCTACCACTGGGTTTTCCAACTCGCTTCTAAAACTTTGCATATCGTATAAATTGGGTATTCAATAGGTAATTTGAATCTATAAATAGACAATGGCTTACCTTTAATAGTTCGACTGTTTGCTCATTCATTGAAAGAAATAATGACAAAGCGCGTAAACAATTGTTAAGGGTTGCAAATATTGCCATGAAGAAAGGGTTTCTCCAGTAACGGAAAAACCCTTGAAGCATCTTTATTATATATGTGCGTAAAGATATCTACAGTTTTTCCGCCATTCAACAACAACAACGCAGGTCACACTCGAAAGCGAAGCAAGTGGAGGTAGTCGTAGGGGGGAAATAGCGCATCTTTTTTAAAGTCTATGGAAATAATAGGCAATTGTAGAAATTTATTTGGAATAATCAAAATTTATCCTACCCTTTTGTTCAAACCCATCGAAAATTCAACGTTTATTTATAAAAAGTCGCTGTTAATTAATAAGCTTTTGTAGGTGGGTAATTGCATATGGATAGGTAAAAAAAGCTATCTCTTTTTTGCGTAGGCTACCATCAGCTTGCCCGCCTTCTCCGAAGCACCTGGCTCTCCCAGAATGGCTCTAATCCGAGCGTATTCTTCTAGCTGCTGCTGCCGTTGATCTACCTGCCAAGTGATTTTCTTTAATTCAGCCGTTAGGTTTTCCGTGGTCAGTTCATGTTGAATCAATTCGCGCACTACCTCTTTCTCAGCAATCAAATTGACCAATGAAATATAGGCTACTTTCACTACGCGTTTGCCAATGGCGTAGGAAATAGCGCCCGTCCGATAGCAAACTACCTGTGGTACATTGAAAAGAGCCGTTTCCAACGTGGCCGTGCCCGAAGTTACTAGGGCAGCATACGCATTGGAAAGCAAATCATAAGCGGCATCAAAAACAATAGCAGTCGGAAAAGTAGCTTGAAACGACTCATACACTTCATGCGGCAGATTTGAGACCCCGCCAATGACAAATTGGTAATCGGGAAAGTGAGGAATGACGCTGGTCATCGTCTGTAGCATATGCTCCACTTCCTGCTTACGGCTACCAGGCAACAGGGCAATAATAGGCTTGCTACTCAATTGATGGATTTTTCGGAAATTGGGTTCGGGTTGGTAGGCGGCTATGGCATCAAACAAGGGATTGCCTACGTAATCGACCGGATAATCGTATTTGGCAAAAAAAGCCTTTTCAAAGGGAAAGATGACAAACATCCGATCGACCAAGGCCTTTATTTTATACGCTCTGGATTGATTCCAGGCCCATACTTTAGGAGAAATGTAGTAGAAAACCTGGAAGCCATGGGCTTTGGCAAACTTAGCCACGCGCATATTGAACCCGGCATAATCTACCAGAATAACCACATCGGGTTGGTAAAAAAGAATATCTTGCTTGCAAAAACGCAGAAAGCCAAGGATGGTACGTAGGTTTTTGATTACTTCCCAAAAGCCCATGAAGGCTAGGTCGCGGTAGTGCTTGACCAGGGTTGCGCCAGCTTCTTGCGTCATTTCGCCACCCCAAGCCCGGATATCCGCCTGCGCATCATTCCGGTATATGGCTCGAATTAGGTTAGAGGCGTGTAGGTCGCCCGAGCGCTCACCAGCGATCAGGTAATACTTCATACTTCCCCAAAGTATTCTACAAAGTTTTTATGGGTTTCAAACAGCTGAATAGAGTGCATCCGTGCGTCAGAAACGCCCCGTACTGCTGGGTCAAGTATTTTCCACATTTCCATCACCAGGGTTTCGCAACTGGCTAGCTTTCCTGCCATAAAATCCACATCCAGGTTCAGGTTTTTGTGATCGACTTTATTAATAATCTGTTCCTTGATAATCTTGCTCAGTACCTTCAAATCAATCACAAAACCTGTGTCGGGGTCGGGCCTGCCCTTTACCGTCACTATGAGCTCAAAGTTGTGGCCGTGCCAGTTAGAGTTGGCACAGGGGCCAAACACTTCCTCGTTCTTTTCTTCCGACCAGTTGGGGTTGTACAACTTATGCGCCGCATTGAAATGTTCCCTTCGGCTTACGTAAATCATTCTGCTACTTGTTTTCCAACCGTAAAGTTAGTTGGAAAAGATGAATAGTAATAAAATGTGTTGTCAATAGTAGGTGAAAATCCATTCCTCATCTCCCCATGGGGTAAATTGCTTTGTCTGACGGCAGTCAAGCGAAAAATAATTTGGGAGAGAAAAATTAATTTATAAAAAAAGTTATATTTTTTCGGCTCAATGTGAATAGTTTTGTTGAAACCATTTTTTGTAAATTTAGCCTGTAATTAGGTAGGTAGATATCCTAACTATTTTATTCATACCAATTTCGAAAAACTATAGCGAGTCATTTAACTAGAACCAATGCAATTGATTACCTACATATTAGGAATTACAGTTTCTGTTTTGCTAATAGGAATCGGTTTGCTACACGTGTACTGGGCTTTGGGAGGCCGTTGGGGAATTGAGGTAGCCGTTCCTGAAATTCAAGGAAAGGCCGCTTTTGCTCCTTCTATCTTGGCAACCGTATTCGTTGCAATTGCGCTACTGGCTGCGGCGGGTATAGTCCTGGGGCGTTTAGGTGTTTGGGGAAGTGCCATGCCCAGTTGGGTTTTTTATTGGGGCACTTGGGCACTGGCAAGCGTTTTCTTGATTCGTTCAATAGGAAACTTCAGGCTGATTGGCTTTTTTAAAAAGGTGACCGGAACTCGATTTGCTCAATGGGATACTTTTCTATTTTCCCCTTTATGCCTTTTCATTGCGCTGGTTTTAATACTGGTAGCCCTTACATGATTTTAAAGCTAGTGCCTAACAGGCTAATTACTAAAAGCTAATACCTGATTTTTATACCATACCAAACACTCTTCTTCATGATTATTGTAACAGGTGCCGCCGGTTTTATCGGAAGCTGTTTAATTGCCAGACTCAACCAGGATGGGTTCAATTTCATTATAGCAGTCGATGACTTTTCTGATCCACAAAAAAACCGCAACCTGCAAGGGAAGCTAATCAAGGAAAGGGTAGAGCGGGAGGTTTTTTTCGAGTGGTTGGCGCAAAATTATGAGGAGGTCGAGTTTATCTTTCACATTGGTGCGCGTACCGATACAACTGAATTTGACCGAAGCATTTTTGATAGACTTAATGTCAATTATTCCAAAAAGCTCTGGCAATGCTGTTGCGATTACCAAATCCCCTTGGTTTATGCCTCTTCGGCAGCTACTTACGGGCTGGGCGAGCTGGGCTACGATGATAATGAGTCGCTTATACCCCAACTTAAGCCGCTGAATCCCTATGGAGATTCGAAAAACGATTTCGATATCTGGGCCTTAGAACAGGAGAATAAGCCTTTTTTCTGGACTGGATTGAAATTTTTCAACGTGTACGGGCCTAACGAATATCACAAAAGTCGGATGGCTTCGGTTATATTTCATGCCTACAACCAAATTAAAGCCAGTGCACAAATGAAACTGTTTCGTTCTCATCACCCCGACTTTAAGGATGGCGAACAGATGCGTGATTTCGTTTATGTAAAAGACTTGGTGAATGTCTGTATTTTCCTGATGCACCACCGCAAAAATTCGGGCATTTATAACTTAGGCAGTGGCCGGGCACGTACCTTCCTGGATTTGGTCAGGAGTACTTTTCGAGCCATGCAAGTACCTGAAAATATTAACTTTATCGATACTCCTGCGGACATTCGTGACAAGTACCAATATTATACCCAGGCCAATATGGGCAAGCTCAAATCTATCGGCTATTCTACCCCTTTTCATTCGCTGGAAGACGGTGTACAGGATTATGTGCAAAACTATTTGAGTCGAGGAAATTATATGTAATAGTATTTATTCACCTTCCATTATGGGTAGTAATGCCTAATCGTAGGATTTTGACACAAAAAAGCCCACTACTGATAATAATGGGCTTTTTTGTGTCTTCTATGGCGGTTATTTGCGGGCACTCAGTACGTCGTAATTGATAATAGATTTGTAGATAATATCTTGCACCTTCTTGCGGACGGCTTGTTTGGCTAGCCGTTGGTTGTTGGCATCAGGATACACGCGGTTGGACAGGAATATGTATACTAATTCTTCGTCTGGATCAGCCCATACCAGCGTTCCCGTAAAGCCTGAATGCCCGAATGAGTTACGCGAAGCAAAGTCAGAGATATAGCCGCCACCTGTTGGAATAGGCCGATCCCATCCGAGCCCACGCCGGTTCTCAGAATCGTAGCTTTTTACAAAGGTCGGCACTGTTTTATCGAGAAGGTAGTGCTTACCACCATAATATCCCTTTTGCATATTCATCTGCATCAGTATGGCCAGGTCGTGCGCTGTACCAAATAGCCCAGCGTGCCCAGCTACTCCACCCAACATAGCGGCACCTTCATCGTGTACTGTGCCCTGAATTAGCTCGTGTCGGAATAGGTGGTCGTCTTCAGTAGGTGCAATGCGCTCTGCCGGGAATTTGCGAAGCGGGTTGTAAGTAAGCGTGGTCAGACCCAAAGGATCATAAATGTTTTGCGCTAAAAACTGATCCAGTGGCTGGTTAAGTGCCTTTTCAGCAATGCGTTGCAGCATATAATAGCCCAAGTCGCTATAGAGGTATGAGTATCGGGTCGCCTTTTTGGGCTTAGCTACTAAATGAGAAGCAAGGATCCATTTCCATACCGAATCCTGAGTAGCGACGCTGGTATACAATCCCTTGGCTACTTCACGACTATACACTGAATCGGGTGCATGCCGATAATATTGTTCATTTAAACCGACACCTTTTGTACGGGTGCGTTCCCAAAACGGAATATGTGGCGAAAGACCCGCCTGATGCATCATCATATCACGGATAATAATATTCTCCTTATTAGTGCCCACTAAATCAGGCAGGTAGTATGATGCTTTCTGATTAATATCCAGTAAGCCACGCTCGTATAAAAACATGGCTGCTTGTAAGGTGCCTGCTACTTTTGTTACCGAAGCAATGTCGTAAAGCGTTTGATTGGTAATGGGTTGTTGCGTATTGTAAGTCTGGTATCCGTAAGATTTTTCGAAAACCACCCGACCTTTGCGAGCGACCAGCACTTGGCAGCCAGGCATGGCTTTGCTATCAATGGCCTGGGCTACTACATTATCAATACCTTCCAGAAACTCGCTGCTCATACCGACACTTTCGGGCAAGCCATATTGTAATCGCCCCAAAGGGTGCATGGGTATGCCGCTACCTACCCTAGTGGAGGCATCCACAGATACGGGTAATTTTCCGTTGGCAGGCAAAGCGCCGAACAATATTTGTGGTAGAATCTGCTGGGTACAAGCATTGTCTTCATAAGCGCAAAGCAGGTTATCGGATTGATCAAAGTATTTCAGGCTATAGGCATTGCCAAATACACTCACGACTACCTTGGTTTGCTGTTGCAGTTTTTCGATAAAGTCGAGCGCCCGTTGCGGAATGCCATAATGCTTTCCGTTAGCATCGGTCATCTTATGCAGACTGACCACTACGACGCCAGCCGTTTTTACTTGGTCAAAAATTTCATCGTAGGATGCCTCATCTGCCTTTTTGGAAGGAATGGCAAATGATTGGAAAAGGGCATATTCAGCCAAAGAGGCCTGAAAGACATTGGCCGAATCGAGCCCGATCGCAACCGACGCAAAAGTGGTCGTGTCTATTACGGTGAAGGGAAGCAGGTTGCTACGGCTACGGACTAAGGTGGCTGCCTGCTCGTACATTTTATACTTTACCTGCTGTGCCTTAGGGCTATTGAGATCCTGGTATAAGTTTGTTAATTCAATCGGCTTATATTCGTTTAGCTTGGCCCAGAATTTCCCCCGTAAAACCTTCTTCACTTTTTCATCAATATCGGCTTGGGAAAGCTGCCTTTGTTTCACGGCACGTTTAATCCAGCGAATAGCTTCTGGCACGTCTTCAGAAAGAATCAGTACATCATTGCCAGCGACCAAAGCCAGTACGTCTACTTCGCCTGGTTTGTAAAACTTGCTTACTCCCCGCATATTTAAGGCATCAGTAAAAACCAGTCCCTTAAAGCCCATATCTTCCTTTAGCAACTTAGTCACTACATTGGCCGACAGGGTAGAAGCCATATTTTTCCTTTTTTCGAAAGCGGGCATATACACATGAGCCACCAGCATACTCATCAAACTATCAGCAATGAGTTGCCGGAAGGGATACAGTTCCAAACTGTTCATGCGCTCTTCCGGATGGCTAATGACCGGAAGGGTAAGGTGGGAATCGCTGCCACTATCGCCATGGCCAGGGAAGTGTTTGGCATTGGCCATTACGCCATTGTGTTGCAAACCTTGCATATAAGCAATCCCCTTAGCAGCCACATTTTCCTTTATTTCGCCAAATGAACGGGTACCAATGACCGGGTTATTGGGATTGCTGTTCACATCTACTACCGGAGCAAAGTTGAGGTGTACACCTAACCTCCGGCATTGATGGGCAATTTCGGCTCCCATCTGGTATACATACTGGTTGTCTTGGATGGCTCCCAAGGTCATTTGCTTTGGATAAGAAATGGTGCTGTCGAGCCGCATACCCAGACCCCATTCGGCATCCATACCAATAAGCAAGGGGACTTTAGAAAGAGACTGGTAATGATTAGTTAGCTGCGCTTGTTTTACTGGGCCGCCCTGGAAGAAAATAAGGCCGCCAATGTGTTGGTTCACAATGAGGCTATCAATCTGACGGTAGTGATCGTCTTCTTTTTTGTTAGAATAGGCGGCCACCATAAACAGCTGCCCGATCTTTTCCTCTTCCGAAAGTTCGCTAAAAACGCTGTCTATCCAATGGGTGGCTTTTTGCTCATAGACACTTGGTAATAGGGGCAATTCCCCGTCGGTACGCGTAGTAGCCGTGGAAAGCAACCCAACAAACAGCAAGATAAATGCAGGGATTAGTTTTTTTTGTAGACGATTGCCAGACCAATATTTGTGCATCGTTTCGAATGAAAATATAGATGAATAAAGACGACTAAAAGCCAGACTTACAGTAATAAAATTTAGCTACAAACACGAATATATGCAAATCTTGCCTCATCCTCAACAGGGTGCAATTATTTTGCCATTTATTCTGCGTTATTTTCAAAAAACTGTCCTAATTTTATTAATAACAGGGAGGAACAGCCGTTTTACTAGCAAATATTACACATACGATAAAATATAGGTAGACCAATCGGGTTACTTAAATTAATTTTTTAAATAGTTTATTATTAGCGATATAGATGGAATATATTCACTTGTGACAGCCCAAAAAGTAACGTAAATCATTGAAAATACTTAGGGTTATCTTTAAAAAGAAATATTTTTCTTAGCGATTTACTTATGGAAGTTTATTCCTTGTTTTCTAAAATTGAAGCGTATCAATGAATACAAGCATTTCATTGATCTTCTAGGTATATTCATTCGTTTATCCGGTGATAAAAAGCGATATTTACCTTTTTATTGATTGCTTTCCATGACTAACCTAATTCATTTACTCCCCGACTCAATTGCCAATCAAATTGCAGCGGGAGAAGTGGTACAACGGCCAGCTTCGGTAGTAAAGGAGTTGTTAGAAAACTCCGTAGATGCCGGTGCGACCAGTATCCAATTGATTGTACGAGAAGGCGGAAAGACGCTTGTACAAGTCATTGACGATGGTTCTGGTATGTCAGAAACCGACGCCCGGATGAGTTTTGAGCGCCATGCCACTTCTAAAATTCGCAAGTCTGAAGATTTATTTACCATTCGCACTATGGGTTTCCGAGGCGAAGCGTTGGCCTCCATTGCTGCCGTAGCGCAGGTAGAAATGCGTACCCGCCGCCGGGAGTCTGAGTTGGGGACGCTGATTCGTATGGAAGGATCAGATGTGAAAGCCCAGGAAACAGCTACTGGCTTGCCCGGAACCAATATTCTGGTAAAGAACCTTTTTTTTAATGTTCCCGCCAGGCGTAATTTTCTCAAGTCTAATTCAGTGGAGATGCGCCATATCCTCGACGAGTTTCAGCACGTGGCGCTGGCTCATCCAGATATTGCGTTTTCACTGTATCAAAATGACCTGGAGACGTATAACTTGCCAGCCGGGAAGTTGAGCCATCGAATTGTGGGGCTTTTTGGCAAAAATTACCGGGAACAATTGGCTGCTTGCCAGGAGGAAACGCCTTTCGTAAACGTATTGGGATACATTGGTAAGCCCGAGTTCGCCAAACGGACACGTGGAGAACAGTTCTTTTTCGTAAATAAGCGCTATATCCGCCACAACTACCTGCATCACGCCGTTATGAGTGCTTTCGAAGGTTTACTGCCTGATGATTGCCACCCTTTTTACGTCCTCTTTCTGGAAATAGACCCGATACACATTGATATAAATGTACATCCAACCAAGACCGAAATCAAATTTGATGATGAGCGCTCGGTTTACTCCATTGTGATGGCTGCTGTGAAAAAGGCTATGGGTTTATATAATATCGCTCCCTCGCTGGATTTCGAGTCAGACGTGAATTTTATGGCTTCTCATAACGGTAAAAACTCCGGTGGAGAAGGTGGTAATAGCTGGCTTGATAGTCCGGAGCTAGGAGGGAAGCCGCAGAAAACGTCTCGTCAAAAGTCTAACGAAACCAACTGGAATAAGCTGTACGAGGAATTTCAGACGGCTTTTCGGTCAGAGAAGAATTTTGAAGGACGCGAGATTTCTTCGCGCGACAAAGCCGCTGTTCAGTTACCAACCCCAGCCGAACCAGCGCAAAAAGTATCCTTACCAAGCGATTTTGCTGATATTTTCCCCAAAGAACCGGAAAGCCAACATGTACCTAAGTCGGAGGAATCGCTTACTTTTGGAAGCAAAGCCAATGAAACTCCGGCACCTTTGGCAGATCGCTCTATTTATGGTGAAGAACGGATTACTTTCCAACTCCATCATAGATATATACTGACTCAGGTAAAATCAGGAATGTTGCTGGTAGATCAGCAGGCGGCGCACGAGCGGGTATTGTATGAGAAATACCTGGCGACACTTGCCGAAAAGAATGGTACGGCGCAACAAATGCTTTTTCCTCAAACGCTGACGTTGAATCCCTCTGATTTTCAGCTGGTAATGGAAATTGCAGATGAAATTCGCAACTTAGGCTTTGTGTTTGATATCCTGGGACAAAATACCTTAGTAGTGCATGGTATTCCCGCGGATGTTCCCCACGCCAGTGAAAAAGACTTGTTAGAGGGACTAATTGAACAATTTAAAAGCCACCAATCTGAATTGCGGTTAGAGCGGCGCGAAAATCTGGCTCGTTCGCTGGCTCGTCGCTCAGCCTTAAAACCAGGTGTGCGGTTGTCGATTGCAGAAATGAACGCATTGATTGACCAGCTTTTTGCCTCTTCTAATCCGCACTATGCGCCTGGAGGCAACCCAACGTTGGTGATGATGAATATGGAAAAGATTGCAGGATTGTTTAAAGGTTAATATTTTCATTGGTTAATATTGCCTGCTCTTTCACTTTTACTCTTTGGCAAACATATAATTTATGCAGTTTAACTTAACGCCAGTTATAAAAAACCTATTAATAGTAAATTTAGGCGTGTTTTTAGGGGTCTTTCTCCTCCAGAATGTCGGTATTGATTTGGTCGATTATTTTGGCTTACATCATATTTTATCGGATTTGTTTTTCCCTACCCAATTTCTTACGCATATGTTTTTGCATGTAAAAATTGGTCACATTATTGGCAATATGTTTGGCTTGGTTTTGTTTGGGTCTCTGTTGGAAAATTTTTGGGGTGCCAAACGTTTTTTGACTTTTTACCTGATTACGGGAGTAGGCGCAGGCTTAGTATATATGGCCGTAAATTCTTTTGAACTATGGCAGCTCAAACAAGAAGCAGATGCGTATATAGTAAGCCCTACGCCAACGAAACTTGTGGGATTTATGAAAGCGCACGACTATGGAAACTACCGCGTCAATGACAAATTACTTAATGATTTTGAAGAAAAGCCTAATAGCCAGCATTATTTGCAAATAAGTAAAGCTTATGTGCAACAAGTATATGAAGCTCATTTGAATGGGGTAGCCTATGGTGCTTCTGGTGCGCTCTTTGGTATATTAATGGCCATGGGTTTACTTTTTCCTAATACCGAACTATTTTTGTATTTGATACCTTTTCCGGTTAAGGTAAAATATGTTGTCGCTCTATATGGTATATTTGAGTTACAGGACATTATTCAAAGAGCTCCTAATGATAGTGTGGCTCACTTCGGGCACTTGGGTGGGGCACTTTTTGCTTTTATATTGATCAAATTTTGGAATAGCCGCAGAGATAAATTTTATTAGACAATGAACGGCATACTCGACGATTTTAGAAACGCTTTTAGCAAAAAAAACAATGGCTTGATCCAGATTATCCTGATCAATATTGTCGTTTTTTTGTTGCTTATTATTTTGCAGGTAGTGCTTAGGCTCACTACTGGCTTAGATTCAGATATAATATATAATGCAGTAGTTGAGCAATTGGAGTTACCCTCTGCTCTGGGGCGGTTAATGTACAAGCCTTGGACGCTATTTACCTACTTTTTTACTCATGATGTAAAAAATATTTTTCATATTCTATCTAATATGCTTTTTCTTTATTGGTTTGGTAAACTGGTCGAAGAGTATCTAGGGAATCGTAGGCTTGTGAATCTTTATATTCTGGGTGGTTTAGTTGCAGGAATTATATATATCGCTATATATAATATATCTCCCTATTTTTCTGATAAGGTTGCTGGTACTGTCTTAATTGGCGCGTCAGGCGCAGTATTCGCAGTAGTAGTAGGAGCGGCTACTTTGATGCCAAACTATACTTTTCATCTATTGCTTTTGGGTCCAATCCGGATTAAATATATTGCTGCTTTTTTTATTGTTCTGTCTTTTGCCCAATCCATTGGAGAC
>JAZKGK010000324.1:10088-32043 GCA_040385915.1 Bacteroidota bacterium | reverse complement strand
GTTAAATGATATTCATTCCCAGGTAAAGCTTTAGAAGCCCGTAGCGCCCTCCACGCTACGGGCTTTCTTTTTATTCATCATCATCCATATTGGAGACAGGCAGTTTTGCCCCTGGGACAAATGGTTTCCAATACATTCCTTTGTCAGCAGGAGATAGGGAAAAGGCTTCCTCAAAAAGATCATCTTCCGCTTGTTGAGAGGCTGCTTTGCTTACCAGGTGGGGCGCTACTTCTGCCAGTTGTTTTTCACGGTCTGCTTTTGATTGCTTATTTCGGCGATCTGTCTCGCCAATGGACTTCAAATCCGAACGACTAAACCCCAGGTGTTGAGATAGGACTTGGTAGGTGGTTGAGTCATTTGCAACGGGGAAAACATAAACCTCTGACAGGTCTTCTGGCTCATACCTTACTAATACAGTCTTGTGATTGAAGTCTATACCAATCTCATAGCGGTAGGCCACTTTATTTACTTCAATGGTGAGAAAACCACGATTAACCTTACTTTCAGTTTGATGCCAGAATAAGTAAGGGAGTTCTCCTTCCGAAACTGGAATAGCTTTGGTTTTTGGGCTTAATTCAAATTTTTGATTTGGAGTTAGCTTACCATCGAATGAAGTATTATTGTAGCAATCCAACATTGTTTCCACCCGTTGGCGCATCTCTTCAAAGGTAGGACAAGGCTGCTTTTTTAACTGAATTTGCAGCGCATCCGGGTTCGGATGGTTATCTCTCTTCTTACTCTTGATGTCCATTCCCAGCCAGTCAGGATACTCCCGGCAGAAACGGTCTTGAAACGTACCAAAAAACCTTTCAATGTGTGGTTTGCCTTGGGCATTGCCTACCCGACAATACTTTATTTCCGTTCCCCGCTGTTTCAGCTTATCAAACAGGTCAGTAAGCTCATTGGTTGTTTTGGCAGAGAAGTTATCCGTAAAGATGGTTTTGGGTAAGTATCCTGTTTTAGCCTGGCTTTTCAACGCTTGAAAGACCACCCATCGGGCTTCGCTATTATCCAGGCTCCAACCCGTAATTTTGCCCGAATGCACATCAATAATGGGAAATAAAGTTGGTCTAACTTTATCCGTTCCTGCTTTATTCCAGCACCAAAAAGGCAACCTTACGCCATCCATTTCAGCCAGTTCATAAGTAAACTCAGGCTTATTAAATGGGATGTAGGCCTTTTGGGTATCGTTATACTCCTTAGAGCCGTATCGAGTCAGACAATGACGATTCTTTACATCCTGGTTTTGCAAATACTTCTTTACGGATGCGTAACTGATACTTTCTAAGCCTTTTTCTTTCAAGTCTTTATTTACTTTTTCAGCAATTGCGGCCTTCGTAAATACATTTGATTTGGAATAATAGTCCTCTATGAGCCGCTTATGCTCACTGGTTAATTTTTGAGCGTTCTTATTACCTGTATTTCCATCTACAATAGCATCTACCAAGCTTTTACCGGATTTTATCAGCTTACGGCAATCCATCAGCTTCTTGTAAAAGGCATAGTAAATAGTAAAGTGCTTATTGGGCAGATTCAATTTAAGGTAGGTTTCGTGTATCCGTGCAATGGATACACGCTCAGGATTAGACTCATCTGTTAGTGCTAAAATCCGTTCCCAAAGGCCGACATTTCTAGCATTCTTCATGAAAATATTCTCCCTTGAGTTAACCTCACGGCAAGCAGGAATGTGCTTTACATAATCACTTTCATAACCATCAGCCAGGTAAGCCAAACGCCAATCATTTTCATACTCGTCAATCCGTTTCCGACTTTGTACCGGAATACCATTGTAGTGCAAGTATGTACCACCATCACACTCGATTTTATCCGTAGACCAATCAGCAATAGAACTTGTTGATATGCCTATGTTCTTTATTAGTCCATGGCGACTATAAAAGAGTTTTCCTCCAATAACTCTTTTCATCGCTTTAGCCTTTTAGTGCATTTGTAATGCGTTGTAGGGCTTCTTTTTCAGCTAGCTTCCATTCTTCTACATAGTCAGCAATTGCTGTGAGAACTTTTGGGCTTTTAGCTTTACCTGTCATTACTTTTTTAACAGTCAAAGCACATACTCCTGCTTTTTTTGCGATTTCACCCATAGCTCCGTGGGGTAATACATCGCTAATATTTGTGAGTTGATTCATTTTTATTTAGTTTTGATTTCGTACTTAGCAAACATATTATGATTTCAGCTAAATAAAAAATGATTTCAGCTAAATATTTTCTATATGAAAGATTTTGATACAGAGATAAACCAACGAATAAAAGACTTTAGAGAGTCTATAAAAATGAGCCAAAAGGACTTCTCTGCTCGACTAGAGTTCAATCAGTCATATTTATCAGAAATTGAGAGGGGAAAGAAAGAGGCAACAATTAAAATAATTAAATCACTAAATGCACAATTCAAAGTTTCATCCGAATGGATTATGAATGGTATTGGAGATATTTATTTAGCTAATTCAGATATAAAGCAACCGGAAAATGAGCTAACTCCATCGGACACGAACGGACAAAACAATTTGTTAAGAAAAGACGCGAGCGAAAAGGAGTTAAGGCGTGAAGCTTTATTGAGGATGATATTTAAAAAATACCGAGAGATGTGTCCGGGGTCACCACTTCAATCAAGCACATTTCAAGAGCTTTCAGATACTTTTAGAGAGCTTTCAGAAATAATGATAAAAGCCGATGGCTTTATGAAGAATGATCTACTTTTCATGTACTCCTACCAAGGTATAGTAAAGAAAAAACTAACTACTAGTCAAGCTGTTAGGTTCGCAATTAACTGTCTTGATAAATGGGAAGATATGGCAAAGCTTTTTAGTAGTATCCATAATTTGACAAAGACATTCGTAGATAAGCACGTTATAGGAGATCAATTGATGGAAGAGCTTATTGCAGGTACTAGCATTGAACTATACTTAGACAAAGGCGCTGATAATGAGGATGAAACCTAAATAGCTATTAAAAAAACATTCAAGCAAAATTCAAATTTTCCCGCTATTTTGGCTCTTTTGAAGCCATTAGTTAATGCTATATTCAAAAGCATTAAAATTATTAACAATTTGTTTTAGCCTTTTTGCATTAAGGTCTACTTAACAAATCTGCCTCTATCCTTCCCAAACACTTTTTTTCGCAAAAATTTTTCGTTTTATATTCTTAATAAATTGTTATACCCCCTACAAATGGCCTGGACGAAGATTTTAAACCCACGACGAAGGTATATCAAAACAAAGACTCGGTTTTTGCGGAAGTAAAAACAAAGATCCTGGGTGTATCGCACGGTTCCATTGCTTTGCTGGACGACAACCAGGATGGCCGCATCGACATACTGATTAATGGGCTGGACAGCTTGCAACGACGGGTGAGCCTTGTCTATCACGGCAAGGGCAAGTTTAAGTTTGATTTGGATAAAACCTCACTAAAAACCCTTGCCCTCGATAGCCTACTACTCGACAGCCTGACTACGGACAGTTTAGCAATGGATGCCGTTGCTGCCGATAGCCTGGCTTTCAGCAATGTGGCTGTGGGCGATTATGACCACGACGGCCATACAGATGTGCTGCTCACGGGTACTGGGAATGATAAGAAAACGCATAGTACTTTGTTTTTTCGGCGGAAAACGGGTTTTCAGACCGCTAAGCTGCCATTAGTGCCCCTTCATTCTGGTTCGGCCTTTCTGGCTGATTTGGATAATGATGGCCGCACCGATATTTTGCTTACTGGCCTAAATGAAAAAGACAGTGTCATTCATCAACTATACCGCAATTATAAAGATGATTCAGTTCGCGTGGTCAAACTGCCTTTTGTGGCTAACAAATACATTAGCACCACGCTGGGTGACTTTACGGGGGATGGCAATCTGGACATTCTGCAAACGGGTATATCGACGGACTCAACGCTAAAAGATACGGTATCGACTCAGTTGTATAGAAACACAACACTGGAAAAAAATAATGGCGCCGTTGCTCCTGCCTATTCTGATAGTACTTATGTAGTAACCATTGGCGACAGAGCTACATTCTTCTGGACTTCTGGTTGGGATGATACCACGAGTACGGCGGCGCTAACCTACGATGTATACATCAGAACTGTTGGAACTGGTAAGCTACAAAAAGCGCCAGAAGCCAATGAAATAACTTCCTTTCGCTGGGTAGTGGCGCATGGCAGCCAGGGGCAAACATCCACCTGTATCGTTGAAGGATTACCCGAAGGAGATTTTGACTGGGATATTATTGCCGTCGACAATGCTTTTCAATCGGGTAGACCTGTATATACACCTGGGGAAGGTACGGGAGTTGTCAAAGCCAGAAGGTTTAAGGTCTGCGACAATGTGGTGCGGCGAGATACGGCCATTTGTGTCAAATCTAACCTTACGCTTACCAGTGCGGAGCCAGTCATATGGTTCTCCAGCGAACAGGGGATATTAACGAAGACAAAAGAAAAGGCATTGAAAGATTACCACGTCACCGAAGCCGATACGATTTATGCCGTGTACAGCTTAGAAAATAAGTGTACAGAAGGATTCTATATGGTTGTTACCGCTGCGCCTCCTCCCAAATTCAGTCTGGGCAATGATACGATTGTTTGCCCCAACGTTCCCGCTACATTCGATGCTGGCGCCGGTTGGAAAAAGGTGCAGTGGTACGTACAGGGTAAAGGAATGGTACAATCGTCGGCTACACTTACGCATTCTTTCAGCGATGCCGCCCTGGTTTGGGCCGAGGTTACCAACGGCACTGGTTGCGTAGTGAGCGATACGATAAAAGTAGACGTGTATGAATTGCCCAAGCTCGCGCTAACGGAAGTAAGCTTTCTGGAAGGGGAGTCTGTGACGCTGGAAGCTACCGGCGGCGCTACTTATCAATGGTCGCCTGCTACCGGACTTAGCGATCCCAACAGCGCCAATCCGGTGGCTTCGCCCGAAGTGAGCACAACTTACTATCTCACCATTATTACGTCCAATGGCTGCGAGTCTAAGGATACCATTAAGGTTACTGTCAATAAAATTATACCGAACATCTTTATTCCCTCTCTTTTTACTCCCAATAGCGACGGACAAAATGATAAGTTCCTGATTTATGGCGCTGGTTTCTTGCAGCTTTCCCTGCAAGTATACGACCGCTCTGGTAGCCTGGTATACGAAACCAATGATGTGAAGGCGGCGCTTTCTCAGGGCTGGGACGGACAGGTCAATGGCAATCCGCAGCCTAATGGCACCTACCTCTGGACGATTAAAGGCAGCTTTACGGATGGTTCAGAAGTACAGTATAAAGGCAAAAAATCCGGCATCATTAACCTGATGAGATAAGTAGTCTTCGACGAAGTCCGCTGATTAGCTGATGCGATGAAGTGCTGATTATCAATGAAAATACCTTTAATTCATGATTGATTTTTACTATAGCAAATGATATTATTCCTTCAAAAGCTTGCCTTGGCAGTGCTATTATTTGTAAAGAAACCTGTTTGGCTGCTGCTTGTTTGCCTGATTACCCTTAGCCTGCATAGCCAAGCCCAGCAATTCAACTTTTCGCAATATAACTATACCCCGCTCAGAGTAAATCCGGCGCTGGTTGCTTCTGGTAACGAAGCTTACGCGATTCTCAATTTCCGAAGCCAGGGCACCCACGCATTTACTCGGTTCAATACGGCTATGCTATCGCTGACGCGTCCGTTATTGAGCCGGAAAACCAAGAAACGCTGGGGTGGCGTGGGTATCTCGGTGATGGATGACCGCACGAGCGAAGGCATGTATTCTTCCCAAACACTGGTGGCCAACTTTGCCTATAATTTTATCCTTAACCCTAACCAGATGATCAGTGTAGGGGTGCAGGGAAATTATTATACCCAAAAAATTAGTTCTGAAGGGTTGAGTACGGGCAGTCAATACATCGCTCGCCGGGGCTACGACGCCTCCGCTTCCCTGGGTGAAGAACTGAACGACTGGCGAATAAACTATCTGAGCTTTAGTGCGGGAGCCTACTGGTATCAATTAGATGCCTACGATCGTAAAAAAGCGTATGCTGGCATTTCCTTGCGCGATTTTAACCAACCCAATGAAGCTTTCAAAAAGCGGGTAAGCGCGTTTCCCTCCACTTTTATCGCCCACGCAGGAGTGCGGGTCTATGAGAATGGCCGAATCAGCATTTCGCCGGAAGTGCTTTTATCGAGTAGCGCAGGCGCTAACTTAATGAATGTAGGAGCCACTTTCAGTTATGCTTTAGACGACAAAGTTTCTCCAAGTTCGGCTCGGATGGATGTGGCTACTCGGTATGTAGTAGGCAGAGCCGCCGTACTGTCGGCGCAGTTCGTACAAAAAAGCTATGTCATTGGCTTTAGCTACGATTTTGCCCTAGGCCAAACCATCACTTCCGATGCCTTACAAGGCGCTCCTGAATTGGTATTGGCTTTGAAAAAGACCATAGAAGCAGGCACGAAGAAGAAGCACAAGAAGAAAAAGAAACATAAGAAAAAGCACAAGAAGAAAAAGAAAAAGTCGAAGAAGAAAACGGCTCATAAAACCACCAGTGCCAAAAAGACTGCCCAGGAACAAGCAGAAAACAAGCCGGTAGAGAAGCCCACGCAAACGGTGGAGCAAAAAACGCCTATCGCAGCGAAAGACAGCTTGCCTGTAGTACAAGTGAAACCGATTGTTGAGAAGGAAAAAGAGCCTGTTATTGTAAAAGAGGTTAAGCCGAAAGAGGAAATCCTGAAAAAAGCATCGGAACTGGATAAACTATTGGATCGCCATTGCGAGTTCAACTTCAACCAGTCAGAATTAACCGAAGTAACAAAGGACTATTTAAACGAGCTGGCTTTGTTTATGAAAGAAAATCCGGCCTTCGTCCTTACCGTAACTGGCCACACCGATAACGTGGGAACGGCCTTGGCAAACGAGCAATTGTCTCAAAGAAGGGCTGATAATGTGTTGAAATACCTGAATAGTGTCGGGATAGAAATGTCGCGGATGCAGGCTGTAGGCAAAGGCTTTGCTGCTCCCCTAGTACCCAACGATACGCCAGAGCATCGCAACACCAACCGCCGGGTAGCGTTTGACCTGTCCGAGAAGTAGGAAACGATACCGGCAAGCAATGAGTAGCGAAGTCATAAAGCTACAAGCGCCCACGTATACTATAGAACCCCGGGTTTACATAAGTCTGGCAAATTGAGTAGCAGTAGCTTATCCGCTATTCTTGGCGCATAACTTTTTAGCAATAGCGGTTTGTTCTACATTTTATTGAACGATTCGCAGCTCCGGGGGAGCTACCTGTTTATAGTAAGTAATCAATAGATGCGATTGGCTCCCAAGGAGCCTCCTGTTGCTGAGTATGGATGAGTATAGGAGGCTCCTTGGGAGCTAATTAGGCACATTAAAGGAAGTTCTATAAACAGGCTACGATTAGGACATAAAACTTTTTAGGCACGTTTGCTGCTCCAGGGGAGCACCCTGTTTGTAGAAAAGCTACTCGGAAATTGGTTCTGGCTCCATTCGGAGCCTCCTCAATTCAACCCAAATAGAACACAGGAGGCTCCGAATGGAGCCAAGACTGGGCCTTATTCATCGCTATAAACAGGGCGCTCCGCCGGAGCGTGTAGTTGTGTCCTAATCGTAGCTATAAACAGGAGGCCCCTCCGGAGCCGTTGGGACAGCCATGAGCCAATTGGCAGAGATGTGTATAAACGGTAGGATTATCAATCCCGAAGGGATGGAAAGAGTATAGACTGAAATCACGCATAGTGAGAACCCCAAAGGGGTGAAATGATAGGATAGCGCCTCCTTATTTCACCCCTTTGGGGTTCTGATTATACGATTTTCTTCTATAATCTTTTCAGCCATTCTGGCTTGACTACCGGCTCATCACATGAGATAATGATGCGTTCGCTCGGTTAAAAATGCCTTTTGGTGTGATTGTGTGCTGTTGAACGACCACATTTTAGCATAGGATTAAATGCGTATTTGTTTGTAATTTTACAAACCTTAATTGCTCTGGACTATGAACTGGCAGGATAAAACGAAAGAAGAACTCGTGGCAGAGATCGAATTACTGCGGGAAAAGGTTCGTGAATTAAATGGAAATACCGTCCATATTCAGCCAGAGACCTCGGCTCAGGGGCAGTTCCAGATTATGGCCGACCATGCGCCCGTATTGCTGCGCATGACCAATACCAACAACTATTTTAATTTCTTTAGCCGGCAGTGGCTGGCCTTTACTGGTCGGAAACCCGAGCAGGAAGTAGAAAGCGGCTGGCTCGATAGTTTGCATCCAGACGATATTGGCATTGCGCTGTCAGATACCGATCAGGCCTTCAAAAAGCGGCGCAGCTTTGAAATTACCTATCGCCTTCGTCGCCACGACGGAGAATACCGCTGGATACTAGACCACGGCGTGCCTTATTACGATGCCAATAATGTTTTTCAAGGATACATTTCTTCCGCCATCGACATAACCGAGCACCGACTGGTAGAAGAGGAAATACAACGGCAACACGCCCAGCTCAAAACAGAGGAGAACTTTCAGAAAGCCCTGGAAAAAGTAAACCTGCTGGGTTTCACCATCGAACGCGATGGAACGGTCTCGTTTTGCAATGATTTCATGCTCAAAGTAACCGGATACAGCCGCGAAGAAGTGATGGGCCAGAACTTCTTCAAACTGTTTGTGCCCGAAGGAGAGAAAGACGAACGCTGGCACGAGTTCCGCATGGCACTGGAACGCGGCGGGATTTTTAACAAGAGCGAACGGATGCTCATGACCAAGGACGGAAATGTGCGCTACGTGCAATTCCACTCGGTGATGATGAACAACGCCAAGGGCGAAGTGAGCGGATTGACGCGCATTGGCGAGGACGTAACCGATAAGAAGAAGGTGGCGCTGGTTTTGGCCCGCACCAACGCGCAGTTACAGGACGTATTCGACAATACCAATGACCTGATCCAGGTAATTTCGCTCAAAGGGAATTTCCTGTTTGTGAACCATGCCTGGAAGGAAAAACTGGGGTACGAAAGTGTTGAACTGGAGCAAATGAACGTCAGAGACATCATTCATCCTGATTTTGTGCGCTCGACCCTCCGGAAATTCAGCAAGATTCTGCGCGGCGAAAAGCTATATAAGTTTGAAACAGTATTCCTGAACAAAGAAGGCAAAAGTATTCACCTGGCGGGCAGCGTTACCTGCCGCTTCGAGCACTCCAAACCGACGGCTCTCCGCTGCATTCTCTACGACATTACCGATAAGATACGGGCCGAAAAGGCGCAGAATCTTTACCATAGCATTGCTAACCTCACTATTCAGAGCGAGAATCTGGAAGACTTGTACCAGAATATCCACCAGGAACTGGGGAAAATTATTGAGGCCAAGAACTTCTACATCACCCTGTATAACCAGGAAAAAAGCTACCTGTATTTCCCTTATTACGTAGATGAACATTTTGAGGGAGAAGTACGCTTAAACCAGCGCCGGGCGGGCAAGGGATTGACTGAGTATGCCATTGCCTACACGAAGTCGCTCTTTTTGTACGAGGATCAGATCATCCAGTTGGCAATTGAGAACAAGATTGAGATTTACGGCATTATTCCCAAGGTGTGGTTAGGTGTGCCGCTCAAGATTGGCAACCGCATCACGGGGATTATTGCGGTAAAATGCTACAAAAGCCGCTCAACCTACAACATAAAAGACCTGGAACTGCTCGACTTTATTTCCGGGCAAATTGCGCTGGCCATTGAACGAAAGCAAAATGAAGAAGAACTCAGCAAGCAAACTGCCCGTTTAAATGCCATTTTTGAGAGCGGATCGCACTTAATGTGGTCAGTCAATAAGCGGTTGACACTCACCTCATTTAACCAAAATTACGCCGATGCCATTGAAAGTCAGTTGAGTTTCAAACCCGAGCTACATACGGGCATTGAAAAACTGCGCTGGCAGTTTACGAACATCATTGCTGGTGAACAATCGCTGCGGCATACCAACGAATATCATTTCTGGGAGAAGAAGTATAAAATGGCGTTTGAGGGCTATCCGCAATATTTTGAAACGCAGGTAAAGGATCAGTACGGACGGAGCACCTGGCGGGAGATTTTTCTTGACCCGATTTTCCTTTCCGAAGGCAAAGGAGCGGCTCCCCGCATCGAAGAGGTGTCGGGAATTGCCCACGATATTACCCAGAAAAAATACGCCGAGATAGCGCTGATCCAAAGCGAGGAGAAATTCCGTAACATTTTTGAGTCGTTCCAGGACATTTATTACCGTTCTGATCTGAAAGGGAAAATCATTATGATTAGTCCGTCGGTGTATGAAATGACGGATTACCGCCCGATGGAAGTGATGGGCAGGAAAATTTCGCAATTCTTCCAGGATACGGTACAAGAACGCCGCGTTATGCGTGAGCTGCTCAAATTTGGAAGTGTTAAGAACTTTGAAACCAACGTCAAAATCAAGGATGGTACGTACATTCCGTTCATTCTGAACATGCGGCTGATTTATGACAACAACAATCGCCCCATCGAAATAGAGGGCGTGGCCCGTGATATTACCAAACTGAAAAATTCTGCGCAGGAGTTGATCAAAGCGAAAGAGGTAGCCGAAAAATCGCTGAAGGTGAAGGAGCGTTTCCTGGCCAATATGAGCCACGAAATCCGAACACCCATGAATGGCGTGATTGGCATGATCGACTTGCTCAATACCACGCCTTTACAGAAAGAACAGAAAGAATATGTCTACACCATCAAGAAGTCTTCGGAAACCTTGCTCAACATTCTGAACGATATTCTTGACCTTTCTAAGATTGAAGCGGGGAAGATGGAGTTGCACAAAGCGCCGGTTTCTTTGCAAGATACGGTAGAGAAATTGTACGCCCTTTTTTCGCAGCAGGCTGGCTCCAAAAAGAACCAGCTACAGTATTTCATCGAGCCAGATGTGCCCAACTTCATTATTGCCGATGAAACCCGCTTGCTTCAAATCTTGTCTAACCTGACGTCTAACGCCATAAAATTTACTGAAAGTGGGCGTATTTACATTCGGGTATCGTTATCGGCGGGCAAAGCCCGAAGCAACCCAGCATCGCCCAACCGTTCTGGAAAAAACAAAGTCCTGAAGGTAGAAGTGAGCGATACCGGTATTGGCATCAGCAAGGAAAATATGTCCCTGCTGTTCAACTCGTTCAGCCAGCTAGATAATTCCTCGACCAAGGCTTACGGCGGTACCGGACTGGGTTTGGCCATTTCCCGCGAACTTTGCCGGATGATGAACGGCGAAATCGGGCTGGTGTCAGAGGTGGGGCTGGGCAGCACGTTCTGGTTTACTTTCGAGGCCAAAGAAACCTCCATCAGCCCGCACAGCGTGAATATCGAAGAGATAGAGTTTCAGCAAAAAGACTATTTTGATGGCCGTAATCCGCTTATTCTGCTGGTAGACGATAACCAGATTAACCGGAAAGTAGCTTCCGAAATTCTCATTCGGGCGGGCTGCCGGGTAGAAACCGCTTACGATGGCAAGGAAGCCCTGCGAATGATTGGACTGGCTTATGAGAAGCAAGAGCGATATTACGACCTCATTTTTATGGATATTCAAATGCCGGATATGGATGGCATTACCGTTACTGCTGAAACGCGCAAGTTGAATATTCTCCATTTGCCCCCCATTATTGCTATGACAGCCTATTCCATGAGCGAAGACCGTGAACGCTTTTTGAGCCAGGGAATGGATGATTATATTTCTAAACCTATTAAAGCACAAACCTTGATTAATAAAGTAAAAGAATGGTTGAAACAAAGGACTAGTTTGGAGGAGACCGCAGTAGCTTCTGCTTACCCTATTACCCTGGCGCTGGATGACAGTTTGGTTATCAATCTGCACAACTTAGCCAATGGAATGGTAGAAGATATTCCGATGCCAAACCTATCCCATGAGGAGACTACGCTACTGATTACAGACAACCACCTGCCTGCGCTGTTAGTCATTAACCCGGATGCGGTGGCGCAACTGAAGAAATACGGAGGAATAGAAACGGTACAAGCGGCTTTTGAAGACTTTGCTATCGAGGGAGAACAACAGTTGTTGGAAAGCGAAGAGGCGGCTAAAAAAGAAGATTATAAATCAGTTTTATGCTATTTGCATACCCTGAAAGGCAATGCAGGAACCCTCGGACTAGATAAGCTGGCTTATTTGACTGCAGCGCTGGAAGCTCGTCTGAAGAAAAACGATGCTTCCGAATTAATGGCCAACTTGCAGCAGTTAAAAGCGGAGTTGAGCGTATTTCAGCAATGCTTCAAACAATTTCTGTTGACAGAAGAAAGCTTTACCGACAAATAAAACGGATGTAAGCTATGTCAGATGAATGCATTGGCTAATGAATGAAAAAAAAATGAAATTTGGCAAGGTTGAAATGTTTACATACTAGTAAACCAATTTATTGCCTTTAACCCACCTATTCAATATAATAACCCTTAATAAAACAACCGATGAGTAATGCCAAAAGTGTACTGATTGCCGAGGATAGTTCCGTTATACAGAACCTGACCAGAAAGATCCTTGAATTTCAAAACTTCCGGATTTCTTCTGCCAAAAATGGCGAACAAGTACTGCAAGCACTTGAAAATGAAAACTTTGATGTCATTCTGCTGGATATTAATATGCCCGTAATGGACGGAATGGAATGTGCCAGAAGGGTACGCGCGCTTGCCGACAAAACCAAAGCGAATATTCCAATTGTCGCCATCACCGGCAATGCCCGAAACTATACCCTAGAAGATTTTCATCAGGTAGGTATCAACGATTATATTCCCAAACCGCTTGATTTCGATCGGTTGGTAGACCTACTGAAACAACTGACCGCAAGTCATGTTTAATCCGATTGGTCAATAGCATTGAGACTGGATTGGCTGGCGTATGGAGCCGCAGGAATATTTATCTATACATAGGAAATATTCTTTAATCCTTTTCTAAAACCTTATATGATAACCTTTCCATGGGTTCACGTTCATGTTTGGCTTTTTTCTGACTATTCACATGTTAATACCGCGTAAAATCAGTCTTTTTTGCCTGCTACTGATGACAGGTTCTGCTTATTCCCAGGCGCTGGAAAGCAAAGTTTTAGGTAAATGGGCCTGCGTAAGTCGGACTTTGGTAAGCGAAGTACCAGAAGAAAAGATCGTCTGGAATAAGCAGAATCCTGCGTATAAGGATTATTTTTCGTTTGGCGATAATGGGCAATTTGGCCGGTCACCCAAGGACGAAAGTATAGTTTTCTCCCCGAATACCAGCTTTTCTATGCAAGATTCTCTCCTGATTATCACGGGAGATATTACCATTACCAAGTTTCGTATTGAAAAGCTAACCGATGATTCTTTGCAACTGCTGCAACTGAATATGGTATCGGTGAAATCAAGTAGAGACGAAGAGAGTATTATTCATTACCGATTCGCTTTCCAACGGCTTCCGGCTACTACCACCGAGAATAGTAATACCCAAGAGATGGTAGGAGAGAACTCTGCCAGGGTAGTAGAAGACAAACCCATTTTTCCTGGCGGCAGTGATGCATTAAGGGACTTTTTAGGCGCTAAGCTCCGTTACCCAAAAGCAGCTTTACGCAGTGGGGTAGAAGGAACGGTCTGGGCTAGCTTTGTCGTTTCAGCCAATGGCGAAATTATTGATGGCGAAATAGCTAGTTCATCCCGAATGGATTTTGCCGTGGAGGTAGCCCGAATATTAAAACTGACGCCTCGCTGGATACCTGGTAAGCAGAATGGAAAATCAGTACCCGTTAGTTTTACCTTACCAGTCAAGTTTACCCTATAAACATGCTTCAAATCAAATATACACCGGCGTTTCAACACCGGCTGGAGGATATTTTTGCCGAATCAGATTACATATTGCGGTATGAAAAAGGGAATTTCAAATCTGGCTTCTGCGTCTTAAAAGAAACCAAAGTCGTTATCGTAAACAAGTATTATCCCATGGAAGGGAAAATTAACTGCCTCATCGATATCCTGCGCGAAATTCCAATCAAAACCAATGGTTTCTCCGAGAAAAACCAAAAGTTATACGAACAGTTGACAGTTAACAATGAACAATGAACAATGAACAATTAGCAATTAACAATGAATCCAGCGTGGAACGCGGTTAACACGTCATAATTTATTGGGAGCATACTAGGATTGAAGTACTGTAAGTCAAGGTCGGCAGCGTTTGGAACGCTGCCGACCTTTTTACTAAGTTTCCTTAATTAAAATAAGCCAGTTCGCCGGGAGCGGCTCCGCCTGCGATGATAAGCGTCCATTGGATTTAAGATAAACTAGGACGACAGATTTGGTATCTAAACCGCAACTAGCTATTATTGATGATTTGTTAATTGCGTTCCACACTAAATTCATTGTTAATTGTTAATTGTTAATTGTTAATTGTTAATTGTTCATTGTTCATTGCTAAGATGGTCGTTACTTTTTTAGGTACTGGTACTTCCCAGGGCGTTCCCGTAATCGCCTGCGACTGCCAGGTCTGTACTTCTCTGGACTTCCGCAATAAACGCCTCCGGGTATCGGTTCACATGGATATCCATGGTAAAAGCTTTATTATTGATTCAGGGCCCGATTTCCGGCAGCAGGTATTGCGCGAGCGGATCAAAACCCTGGATGCGCTGCTATTTACCCATGAACACAAAGATCATACGGCGGGCATGGACGATGTACGCTCGTATAATTTCAGGCAAAAGCGCGATATGCCCATTTACGCCCGCCATCAGGTCATTGAGCAGCTCAAGCGAGAATACTCTTACGTGTTTGCCGATGTCACTTATCCGGGCGTACCACGGGTGCAAATCAATGAAATTGAGAACAAACCTTTCCTGATAGAAGGCATAGAAGTGCTTCCGATTGAAGTAAAGCACTACCAATTAGCTATTTTTGGCTTCCGCATCCAAGACTTTACCTATATTACTGATGCCAACTACATTGCCGAAGAAGAATTGAAAAAAATTGAAGGCTCTAAAGTAGTGGTGCTAAATGCCTTACAAAACGATCCGCATATTTCTCACTTTACCCTAACCCAAGCCATTGAAGTCCTGGAAAGGCTGCGTCCGGAAAGAGCCTATCTTACGCACATCAGCCATAATTTGGGTTTGCATAAAGACGTAGAAAAAAAGCTCCCCGATTTCATCAAACTCGCCTACGACGGCCTTAAAATAACGGTGTAGGGATTAGTGGTTAGGTTGTTAAGCATTAGGGCAAATGAGTCTCTGAGTACAA
Organism: Bacteroidota bacterium; assembly: GCA_040385915.1. Lineage (GTDB taxonomy): Bacteria > Bacteroidota > Bacteroidia > Cytophagales > ES-bin-26 > ES-bin-26. The sequence goes on along the minus strand of JAZKGK010000324.1, from coordinate 16,811 downwards.
TTTTGCCTTGCCTGATGATTTAAATAATTGATTTTAACCTAATAGCTAACGGCTAATTACTAATACCTCCTTTCGTGCAGAATAACTATTATTTCCTTCGCCAGCTTACTAAAAGCTTAAGCCACCGCATTACCGGCTGGGAGTTCGCTACCTGTTTCAGCCAGGAAAAAGATGAGTTGGTGCTTGGCTTTGTTAATACGGATACGCAAGAGGAATTTTACATCAAAGCAGTACTGCACGCCAATTTTGCCTGCCTCGTATTTCCTACCGATTTTCAACGCGCTAAAAAGAACAGCGTAGATTTATTCGGTGAGCTTGTGGGCCTTCGCGTACAGGAGGTGGTACAATACCTGAACGAACGGTGCTTTGCGCTGGTATTTAATGCAGGAGCAGAAACTAGTTCCGAAGCCAGTACACAGACGTATACCTTGCTTTTCAAAATGCACGGCAACCGCTCCAATCTGGTGCTTTTTGAGGGCGAAAAAGTAATTAGTATGCTTCATAATAAGTTGGGCAACGATGAGGTTATTCGCCTCTCAGCGCTTGATCGTTCTATTGAACAAACGTATGAGGCCTTTTTGCGCGAAGATGGACAGGTTCAAAAGCTATTTCCGACCTTTGGGAAAGGACTAAATCAATACCTGCGCGAAAAAGGGCTGGATACTTTGCCGCCTGACGCCCAGTGGAAACTGATCCAGGATTTGCTCAGCCAGTTAGAAACGCCGACGTTTTACATTACCCGCAAAGACAGCGATCCCGTGCTTTCGCTCATGTCTGTCGGTGAAATCTTGTCGCAAACGGAAGATCCTATAGAGGCTGCCAACGCGTTTTATGGCCAGTATGCCCGACTCAATTCGCTGGACAAAGAGAAAGGAGACGCGCTACGGACGCTAGCCAAGCGTAAGCAGCGAACGGAAAATTACTTGTTGAAAAATTATGACAAGCTGGATGAGTTAGAAAAAGAAGCCCGAAACGAGCAACTGGCCAACATCCTGATGGCCAATATGCACCAGGTGCCCCCTCGCAGCGAGTCGGTCGAGCTGTTCGACTTTTACCGGAATCAGCCCGTAAGAATTAAGCTGAAGCCTGACCAGAATGCACAAAAGAATGCCGAAACCTATTACCGCAAAGCCAAGAACGAGAAAATTGAGATTGCGAAGCTGCGCGAAAACACCGTAGCTAAGGAGCAGGAATTAGCCAAGATAGAAGCGCATATGGAGGCAGTAACGGGAGTAGAGCAAGTAAAGGATTTGCGTAAATACCTGAAGACAAATCAACTGACCAATGAAAAGGCACCCGAAACGCCCACCGAGCTTTTTCGTCGGATAGAATACCAAGGCTTTGAAATATGGGTGGGGAAAAATGCCAAGAATAACGATTTGCTCACCCAAAAATATGCTTTCAAAGAAGATTTATGGCTGCACGCCCGCGACGTGAGCGGCTCGCACGTGATTATTAAGTATAAAGCAGGGAAAGCTTTTCCACAAACAGTCATTGAAAAAGCGGCCCAACTGGCTGCCTACTATTCCAAAAGAAGGACCGACAGCCTTTGTCCGGTCATTGTTACGCCCAAGAAGTTCGTCCGTAAACCCAAAGGCCTGCCCGAAGGAGCGGTGGTGATAGACAAAGAAGAAGTCATCATGGTGGTGCCAGAACTTTGGTTCGGAGAAAATGAAAATGGCCATGCACCCAACTAAATACCTCGTGGTCATTGCTGGCCCTACTGCCGTGGGAAAAACCGACACCAGCATCCGACTAGCCCAAGAATTACATACCGAGATTTTGTCCGCAGACTCGCGCCAGTTTTACCGCGAGATGACCATTGGAACGGCCAAACCCACCGAAGCCGAAATGCAAGGCGTGCCGCACCACTTCATCCATTCGCACAGCATTAAGGAAGACTACAGCGTCAGTTATTTTGAGCGCGATGCCTTGGATTGCCTGACTCAGCTTTTCCAACGGAAAGATACTGCTGTAGCCGTCGGTGGCTCTGGCCTTTACCTGAAAATCCTCTGCGATGGTATGGACACCATTCCCGATGCTCAACCTGGCATTCGGGAGAAGCTGATGGCACAATTGGCAGAGGAAGGACTGGCTTCTTTACAAGAAAAACTTCAACTATTAGATCCGGCTTATTACGCTACGGTAGATCGCCACAATCCCCAACGCATCGTCCGGGCCTTGGAAATATGCCTGAGCACGGGTCAGCCCTATTCTTCATTCCGACAAAACACGACGGTGAAGCGACCTTTCGAGCTTATAAAAATCGCCCTGGAGCGCGACCGCACCGACCTATACGACCGCATCAACCAACGGATGGATCTGATGCTGGCACAAGGCTTAGTAGCAGAAGCCAAAGCCCTGCTTCCTTACTGCCACCACAACGCCCTGCAAACAGTCGGCTATACCGAGGTATTCAACTTTCTAGATGGTCAATACGATGAAGCCGAAATGGTTCGTCTCCTCAAACAAAACTCCCGCCGCTACGCCAAACGCCAACTTACCTGGTTCCGCCGCCAGGAAGGCTACACCTGGTTCCACGCCGACGACTACGCAGCCGTATTAGCACACGTGAAGGGAAAGCTGAAGGGCTAATTGGGGTCAATTGACTGAGATTAGTAAATATAAGTGAGGAAGATGGGATGGGCTTTGGAAAATGAATCTTATCTTCGCCGCCCCATTTCAAAAACTCCTCCAGAATGAATGCACCAAATCAGTTGGGCGAAGCCCCGGTAAAATCTTTGTTTTTTAAATATTATATACCGGCCTTAACAAGCATTCTATCCATTACCCTTCATCAAATAGTCAATGGAGTCATCTTAGGGCAGCAAGTGGGCAAGGAGGGGATAGCGGCAGTCGGCTTGTACGGCCCAGTGGTGATTGTGTTGATTGCGCTGGCTCTCCCGATGATGATTGGAGGAGGGATTTTAATCGGCAAGAATATTGGCGCTGCCAACTATGGCAACACTCAAAATATTTTCCAATTTGCGACAACACTGGCCTTATTACTTGGAGGCGTCATTGCGCTAAGCACACCGTTCCTTATCAAACCCGTCGCTAATTTTCTGGCCGGTGCTGAAAACACCGTACTTGTTAAAAACACCGCTGATTACCTGTTTTGGCAGTTAATCGGAATGCCCTTTTTCTTTTTAAGAATGTTTTGGGGGAATTTTATTAGTAATGACAGTGCACCTAAAGTTTCCAGAAATGCTTCTTTGCTTGCTGTTGCACTCAATATTGTTTTGGACTTATGGTTAATTGTGGGACTGCATTTGGGCGTTGAAGGGGCTTCTATTGCGACAGCCATTTCAATTTTTGCCGCAGCACTCTATTTATTCGTTTACATCCAAAAAGGAAAAAGTCATTTCAGTTTCCATACTTTTCAATTTACACTTCAACTGAAAGAATGGAAAGAATTACTGAGCTTAGGACTGCCTTCTTTTGCATCAGAAATATCCTTTTCCTCCGGTCTTTTGCTTATTAACCATAGTATTGTACCCTACGGAGCCTTAGCGGTTTCAGCTTTCGGCCTAGTCAATTATTTAAGCTTCCTATTCATAAGGCTATTTACCGCTGCCATGATTGCTTCGCTTCCCATCATATCGTTTAACATTGGCGCAAAATTGCCACACCGCGTACTGGCGATCTTTCAATTTGCGCTTGCTTTCACCGTTATACTAGGGCTGATAGTCACCGCTATCGGATTCGCCATTCCGGGTTGGCTGGTTATGCTGTTTGCCAGCGATGAAACAGAAGAATTTAAGCAAGTCGCCAGCCGGGCTATTGGACTTTATTTCCTGCTGTTTATGGCGGCGGGTCCCAACTATATTCTGGCTGCCTACTTGCAGAGCATTGGCAAATCGATCGTCTCCACGTTAATTAACCTGCTGAAAGGCTTCGTATTCATCGCCTTATTCCTGATGGTACTGCCTGGATATTTCAAGATGGGATTGAGTGGCATTTGGTTATCCCGTTCACTGGCAGAAATTCTCACCTTACTGCTGGTAGGGATGTACACTTTCTATAATAAGGAAAGCTACTATCATGTAAAGGTTATTGTAACCAGAGAGTAGACCCCTCTTGAGCCATTAATACTGATTCCCCGCGCCACCGAAATCGCCTCGGAATAATCAGTGTTATCGGTTAAGAAAATAGGTTTTGAATGCTTGTACTTCCTGGTTTTCGGTTTCCAGGTATTTCTCAAAAATCCGATCACCTACCTGCGAGCGCAGAGCCGATATGCCCACGTCAATGAGCCGTAATCCCTGCTCGGTGAGCAGGATATTGTCGAATGCCAGTCCGCCGATGTCGGAAGGCCGCCGCAAATCTCGGTGGGCAAATCCGGCTCGGTGCAGAGCTGTTAGCTCGTCTTCAAATACATCGAGCCAGAGCTCACGCCGTTCCACTTCATACGACCGAAAATCGAGCGGCTTGATTCGTTCCATCACCAGCATCTCAGCTTGCAGTTCCTCGTGGTAATCAAGCCGCACAAAACGCACAATCAGGCCATTGATGGCGTTGGAGAACTTCATTTTTTCGGCTTCCGAGCCAATATCCGAGCGGGTGTCACCCGTAAAGAGTTTAGCCACTTCTGTGTCAGAAAGCACTATCACCGTATTGTTGGCTCCGGACGAAAGTTTTCTGGGATATTTCATAGGGTAGCAAATCAGTTTAATTTATTTTCCATTTCCTTCCTAATAGTACGCTGTCACCTGAATCATTGGAGACGCTAGTGGTGCCACGACACTAGCGAGGACACTAGCGATAACGATTATAGTCGTGGACCACGTTAACAACGAAGGTTACACACCGATGTTCAGGCACGAATCCGCTTATCTCAGCCCTCAATACTGATTCCCCGCGCCACCACCGCCGAAGTCGCCGCCACCAAACTCCAGCCCTGGTGCTGGCACTCTTTTTCTCTTCTATTTATTCGGGGCTAGCTCGTTTTCAATGTCTTCAATGGTCGGTAAGCTTGATTTGAGGTTTTCGGGTAGGGCACGGGTAAGCTCAAACTCGGAAATGCCAATGGGCTTCTGTATGTCGCGCAGAGTGTACTCGGCCAGTATTTTGTCCTTGGTCTGGCAAAGGATTAGTCCAATGGTACGCCCATCGGAGGGATGCCGCAACAGATCGTCCACTGCTGAGCAATAAAAATTCATCTTGCCTGCGTATTCGGGTTTGAAATCTCCTTTTTTTAGGTCGATTACTACAAAGCACCGCATGTGAAGGTGGTAAAATAATAAATCTAAATAAAAGTCCTGATTGCTTACTTCCAGGCGATACTGCCGTCCTACATAAGCAAATCCCCTACCCAGCTCCAGCAAAAACTTTTCGATGTGTCCTACCAGTTCTGTTTCTAGTTCTCGTTCCGTAAAGGGTTGCGCCAGGGTGAGGAAGTCAAAGATATACGGGTCTTTTAGGCTTTGTCGGGCCAGGTCTGATTGAGGGTCAGGTAATAATCGGTCAAAGTTGTGGGTGGAATTGCCTTGGCGTTGGTGCAGGCTGCTTTTGATCATCATGCCTAGTATATCTCGGCTCCAACCGTTCTGAATCGTCTGTTGTACGTACCACAAGCGAGTATTTAAATCCTTAACTTTCTCAATTAGTAGAATATTATGGCCCCAGGGAATTCGAGCGTGGGGGAGCAGACGAATGGTTTCTGAATTTGCCACAGGCTGTGGCAAATTTCCTGCTGGTTCTGTACTAAGCGAATACTCACGGTAAAAGGCTAGCATTCTGCCGAGATTTCGTTCAGAAAAACCCTTCACTTCTGGTAATTCGTTTTTCAAGTCCTCGCTCAGCTTGGGAATAACTGCAGCTGACCATCCTTGCTGTTGCTGACGCACTTGGATCATCCGACCAATATCCCAATACAAGGCAATCATTTCGGCATTGGCAGCCAATGTGGCCTGCATTTGAGCTTTCCAGATGCGGATTTTGATGTCTTCCAGCAAAGACGTGTAAAAGGTCAGGTTCATGTAGTGTTAGAATGTAGAAAGCTGTCGGAATGTTTAACTAGCAAATGAAAATATATCTGCCCTAATACCCATTGCCCGCGCCACCACCGCCGAAGTCGCCGCCACCAAACTCCAGCCCTGGTGCTGGCTGGGGCGATGATTTGCCAAAAGTCTGGGCAATGAGCAAGGCTTCGGCATTGAGTGGACCGTCTTCGTCTTCTCCTTCCTGGTAGGTAAGTCTATAACGGGTTGCTGCCTGAGGCGTTTTGAGGTAGCGGATGGAAAAATAGGCAAAGAGGATGAGCAAGCTTCCCGATAAAGTCAGCGTAACGCCAACCGGGGCCACACTATAATAAAACTTGTAGGTCAGTACGGCCAGTAGCGTCGTCAGCATTCCGAGCCACAGCATCGGACGGTCGCGGCGGCGCAAGGCAAGGATTAAGTAAGTCAGGGGCACCAGGAAGGTGAAAGCGTAAAAAAACCAGGCAAACGGAACACTGCTGGCCGCTTGTTTCTCCCTTTCCGCAATTCTAAGGTCATTGATCTGGTTTTGAAGCGCTTCTCGTTGGGTATAAAGGTCGGTTACTTTGTCTGAGTTAGCCAATATTTCGGTTTCGTGTTCTGGCAAGTGGAGCGTATCGGCGCGATAGGCCGTATTTTTATCTTCCAGGCCTTGTATCTCCACGTAGAGCGCATCCTGTTTATCTACCAGCACCTTTACTTCTGGACTTTCAAATTCGCGGTAATCGGCTTCTTTCAGCAA